>JBDTWJ010000120.1:0-11665 GCA_040006755.1 Ilumatobacteraceae bacterium
TCGCTGATGGCAGAACCATCGGCCACCGGACGTTTCGGCGAATTCGGTGGTCGCTTCGTACCCGAGACCCTGGTGCCGGCGTGCGAGGAGTTGGAAGCAGCATTCCGCGAGGCTTGGGCAGACACTTCGTTCCGGGCCGACCTCGAATATCAACTTCGTCAATACGCCGGGCGGCCATCGATCTTGACCGAGTGTGCCAACCTCAGCGAGCAGTTGGGAATCCGACTGTTGCTGAAGCGCGAGGACCTCAACCACACCGGATCACACAAGATCAACAATGTGCTCGGTCAGGCATTGCTCGCCAAGCGGATGGGCAAGAAGCGACTCGTCGCCGAGACAGGTGCCGGTCAGCACGGCGTCGCCAGCGCCACCGCCGCGGCTTTGCTCGGCATGGAGTGCAAGGTCTACATGGGCGCCGTCGACGTCGACCGACAGGCACTCAACGTCTTCCGCATGAGACTGCTTGGCTCAGAAGTCGAATCTGTGCAGAGCGGCAGCCGAACATTGAAGGACGCGGTCAACGAGGCGATGCGCGACTGGGTCGCCTCGGTCGAGACGACGCACTACTGCCTCGGTTCGGTCATGGGCCCACACCCGTATCCGTGGATGGTTCGCGAGTTCCACCGTGTGGTGGGCGACGAGGCCAAGCAGCAGTGCCACGACCTGTTCGGCGATGTTCCCGATGTCGTCGTCGCATGCGTCGGCGGCGGCTCGAATGCGATCGGCATCTTCTCCGGCTTCGTCGACGATCGAACCCGCTTGGTCGGTGTCGAGCCTGCCGGAGGTGCCGCCGTCGGGCGCGGCCAACCGGGCGTGGTACACGGCATGCGCAGCTATCTGATGCAGGACGAGTACGGACAGGTGCTCGAAGCCGAATCGATCTCCGCGGGGCTCGACTATCCAGGTGTCGGGCCGGAGCACAGCTATCTCGCCTCGATCGGCCGCGCTGAATACCCGGCAGTCACCGACGCCGAAGTCATCGACGCCTTCCAGCTGCTCGCCCGGTCCGAGGGAATCATCCCCGCTCTCGAATGCGCCCACGCCCTGGCATGGATCTTTCGCGAAGCACCGAACATGCGCGGCTGCACGGTCTTGATGAACCTGTCCGGACGTGGCGACAAGGACGTTGCCCAGATGATGGACATCCTTGCCCGATGACCGGGATCCTGGAGACGGCGATGCGCTCCCAACGCGCTGCTGGCCGCAAGCTGCTGGTGCCGTACATGACCGGTGGACTGCCGGGTTGGCAGGACGCCGTACGTGCCATTGCCGCGGCGGGCGCCGACGCGATTGAGATCGGGCTGCCGTTCTCGGACCCGGTGATGGACGGCCCGGTCATTCAACAGGCCTCGCAGATGGCGCTCGAGGCCGGTGCCACCCCGGTATCGATCCTCGACGAAGCACGGAGCCTCGACGTCGGCATCCCACTTGCGGTCATGACGTACTACAACACTGTTCATCACGCCGGCCACGAGCGATTCGCTCACCAACTTCTCGCTGCCGGCATCGTTGCCGCGCTGGTACCCGATCTTCCGCTGGAGGAGTCTGGGCCGTGGTGCGCCGCGGCCGACGAAGCAGGCATCGAGACGGTGATGTTCGCGGCGCCCACCGCGCCCGACGAGCGCCTGCCGCGGATCGCAGCGCGTGCCCGCGGTTTCCTGTATTCGGTCGGCCTGCTCGGTGTCACCGGCGAACGCGATCAGTTGGCCACGACAGCTGCGTCGTTGGCTCGAAGGTTGAAGGCCATCACCGACGTGCCGGTGCTGATTGGCGTTGGCGTGTCAAACGCGGCGCAGGCTCGCCAGGCCGTGGAGGTCGCCGACGGTGTCGTGATGGGAGCCTCGGTCATTCGGCGGATGTTCGACGGGGGTGCCGACGCAGTTGGCGATTACGTCGCCGAAGTGCGCGCGGCCATCGATGCCTGATTCGTGCGAGCTGTGCGAAGCAGCCCGCATGACGGAGTGGTTCTACGAAGACGATGTGTGCTGGATCGCCGAGTGCGAGCAGTGCTACGTGCCGATGGTGGTGTGGAAGCAGCACGATCCGTCGCCGCCCGACGCTGTGCGCGAGGCCATGGCACAACAGCTGGGTGATGTGGTGCGGTCGTCGTATCGCTTCGATGGCTTCTACATCGACGACAACATGCGCTCGATCCCGACTCATTACCATGCCCACGCCCGGCCACGTGGCGGCTTCTTCGGCCACGGAATGCGTCGAACGACCTAGTGCGCGGCGGGCCTCCGCCAAACCCCAAAACGCGAACAAACCGCTTTGCGCGGCTTGTTCGCTTGTTCGTTGATCTCCGACTGGCTTCAGCCAGGGGAGGATTCTGATCCTAAAAAGGAATCAGGAGGGAATCAGGATTGGACGACGCATCTGAGTTGTTCCTTTTGTTTGTCGGCTGCGGCTCCGCCGAGTCGTGAGCAACATATCACAGTCCGTGACCATGGTTGCAAGTTGCTTGAGCAGAAGTTTAGGAAATCTTTAGGGCACGGTCAGTGGCGGTTCGTGTCTCAACGTCTCGGTAGCATCCCACCATGCTCACTGCCGGTCGACCTGCGCCCGAATTCTCCTTGACGAACCAGAACAACGAGACACAAGACCTGGCTGCGCTGCGTGGCCGAAACGTCCTGGTCTACTTCTACCCGAAGGCCGATACGCCTGGTTGCACCACCCAGGCATGTGGGTTGCGCGACATCGCCGATCAGGTGGGCGAGACGGTGCTCTTCGGCATCAGCCCCGACGAGCCGGCCGCCCTCAACAAGTTCCGAGACAAGTACTCACTCAACTTCGACTTGCTGTCCGACCTCGATCATTCGGTGGCCGAGCAATACGGCGTGTGGAAGGAGAAGACGAACTCTGGCAGGACCTACATGGGAATCGAGCGCTCCGCGTTCTTGATCGGCCCCGATGGCGCCATCCGCAACGCGTGGTACAAGATCAGCCCGATAGACACCCCGACCCGGCTGCTGGAAGCACTCGCAGAATGACGGCGCTACCGCTGCCGGTCGATGTCTTGCCCCACCGTCCGCCGTTTCTGTTCGTCGACGAGTTGACGGCCCTCGAGCCAGGGATCAGCGCAGTCGGTATGTGGCACCTGATCGGTGACGAATGGTTCTTCCCCGGGCATTTTCCGGGCCGGCCGACGCTGCCGGGTGTCTTGATGTGTGAGGCGATCGCCCAGGTGGGCGCAATTGCCGTGCTGACCGATCAGCGCTTCGCCGGCAAGTTGCCCCTGTTCGGCGGGCTCGATAGCGCTCGCTTTCGTCGCCAGGTCGAACCCGGCGACACCCTGGAGCTCCACGTCGAGTTGCAGCGGATGTCGGCGCGGGCCGGCAAGGGGAGTGGTCGGGCGATGCTGCGCGGCGACAAGGCGTGCGAGTGCGACCTCATGTTTGTGCTGGTCGATCGCTGACGGTCAGGCAGCGGCTCGCCACAACGGGGCAGCCACGAGGGTGCACTGCGGGCACGGCGTGCCACGCTTGACGAGCTCGGCATCGGCGATGAGGCCATGGCGGAATGCGACCTCCTCGACCACATCAGGGTCGTCGCATGGCCCACCGAACCATTGATCGACCACGTCGACGAGCCCGACGTGCTCGCTGCAATCGAGCCTGGTGTGCACGACATTGGGCCGATCGATGTCGAAGATCACGAATCGGGCTGGGCGGGTGCTGTTCTGGCGTTGTGTCATGGCCAGATCATCGCAAGGGGGTGTGACGCGGTCGTCCCGAACAGATGGGAAGCACCTTTTTGACCCATTGACAGGGCCTGCCAAGCCCGATGAACTGGCTTCGCTTCACGATATTGCTCCGATCGAGCAACAACCCCCGTCCGGACTCTCGCGGCTTCCTATGTCAGCGAAAGCGTCTCTGTGTCCACAGCTACCGAGATCAGCAGTCCAGCAGCTCCGGCCCGCAAGTACGACCGAACGACGTTTCCACGGCTCTCCCGAACCTGCCCAGGTGACGTTGTGAGGGCAGTCGCGGTTTCGGTGCGCCCGATGAACTGAACCCTGTGTCTTACGCCGGACCCAGGATGATGCTCCCGTTGTGACCACCGAAACCGAGACTGTTCGATATCGACGGCCGCGGCTTCCATGAGCGAGCGGTGCCGACGACCAGGTCGATCGTGAAGTCGGGATCGATCGATGTCGTGCCCGCAGTCGGTGGGATCAAGCCGTGCTCCATCGCCAGCAGCATCGCAACCGCCTCCAGCGCGCCGGCCGCGCCAAGCGCATGACCGGTGACACCCTTCGTCGACGTCACCGGCACAGCCCGTTCACCGAACATCTCGGTGATGGCGGCGGCTTCGGCAGCATCGTTGAGCGGAGTGGATGTGCCGTGGGCGTTGATGTGGCCGATGCTGCCGGGCTCGAGGCCAGCATCGTCGAGAGCCAGCCGCATGCAGGCGATGGCTCCGGTGCCGCCAGGCGCGGGCGCGGTGATGTGATGGGCATCCGCGTTGCTGGCGGCGCCCAAGACCTCGCCGATGATGTTGGCACCACGGCTCTCGGCGGCGGACCACTCCTCGAGGATCAGCGTCGCCGCACCCTCGCCGAGCACGAACCCGTCGCGCTCGACGTCGAACGGGCGACTCGAACCCGATGTCGACAGCGCAGTCATGTTGCCGAAGCTTGCAACGCCGATCGGGCATCCTGCCGATTCCGTCCCGCCCGTGACGACGGCGTCGCACATCCCCCACGCGATCAAGCGGGCGGCATACCCGATGGCGTGTGTCGACGCCGCGCAGGCGGTTGTGATGGTTTCGTTGGGACCGCGCAACCCGTACCGCATCGAGATGGCCGCGCCCGGCGCGTTGGGCATCATCATCGGCACGAGGAATGGCGAGACGCGTCGCTCGCCTTTGGTGAGGAGAACACCGATCTGTTCTTCCGTCGAACGGAGACCGCCGACACCTGTGGCGTACACGGTTCCGAAGCGATGCGATTCGACCGCGGGCCTACCAGCGTGCTCGAAGGCCTCGGCCGCTGCGGCGAGCGCGAACTGCTCGACGCGATCCGCGCGGCGAGCTTCCTTGGGATTGTCGAAGTAGGGGAGCGGATCCCAGTCGGGAATCTCGATACTGCGGTGCCCGGTGATGCCCGGCCCGTTGAGGCCGTCCCAGAACGCCTTCCTTCCGATTCCACAGGGTGCGACGACGCCGTAGCCGGTGATGGCGACGCGCCGGCCGGCACCCTTCATCAGAGCTTGCCGACGACCAGGTCGTAGGCCTGGCCGACAGTGTCGATGCCCTCGAGATCTTCCTCGGGCACCTCGACGCCGAACTCCTCCTCGAGCGCCATGACCAGTTCGACGAGATCGAGACTGTCGGCGTCGAGGTCGTCGCCGAACTTTGCCTCTGGCACGACTTGGTCTTCTGAGACCGAGAGCACCTCCACGGCGCACTTTTGGAAGCGGGCGAACATTGCTTGATCCACGACTATCTCCTTGTGTTCGTGATGCGGACGATGTTAGTGACTGTGACTCGGAAGTGAAGGGCCTGGTCAGTGTCCCATGCCCAAGCCTCCGTCTACAGGGATGACGGCTCCGGTGATGAAGGCGGCATCCGCTGAGGCGAGGAACGAGACAACGCCGGCGATCTCGTCGGCAGAGGCCATGCGCGCGAGTGGAACCGCGGCCGTGAGCTCGGCCAGTCGTTTTTCTCCGAGCGCTGCAGTCATGTCGGTTTCGACGGGGCCGGGCGCGACCACGTTGACCGTGATGCTGCGCGATCCGAGCTCGCGGGCCAATGACCTGGCCAAGCCGACCAGCCCGGCCTTCGAGGCCGCATAGTTGGCTTGACCGGCAGAGCCGAGCAGCGCGACGACCGACGACATGAAGATGATCCTGCCGGAGCGGGCCCGCAGCATGCCCTGGGTTGCCCGCTTGGCGACCCGGTAGGCCGACGTGAGATTGGCATCGATCACGGAACCGAAATCGGTCTCGCTCATGCGAAGCAGCAGACCGTCCTTGGTGATCCCTGCATTGGAGACCAGAACCTCGACCGGTCCGAACTCTTCTTCGACGGCCTTGAACGCAGCGTCGACCGATTCGCCCGACGTCACGTCGCACGACACGCCGAAGAACCCGTCAGGTGGAGGGGATGAGTTGTATGTCACCGCGACCCCGTCGCCGAGCGCGGCGAACCGCTGGGCGCAAGCCAACCCGATGCCTCGTGATCCGCCTGTTATCAGGACGACTCTGCTCACGCAGGCCCACCGGCAGGCGCACCGCCACCCCAGCGCAGCACTGCGCTGGCGGCAGTCATCCCGCCGCCGAATCCGACGAGCAGCAGCAGATCGCCCTCTTTGACGCGACCTGTGTCGAGTGCATCGGCGAGCGCAAGCGGAATGGACGCTGAGGACGTGTTACCGGTGCGATCGAGCACGGTGACCGCCCGTCCCATTTCGATACCCAAACGATCACACGCCGCTTGGATGATTCGAACGTTGGCTTGATGGGGAATGACCAACGCAACATCGTCGGCGGTGATGCCGGCATGATCCATCGACTTGGTGGCCGAGTCGACCATGATCCGCACCGCCCGGCGGAAGACCTCTTTGCCTTCCATCTGGATGAACCCACCGACCTCGGCATAGAGCAACCGTCCCAGCGAGCCATCGGCGTCGAGGTCCCACGCGAGCAGTTGACCGGGGCCCTCGACTGCTTCCAACACCACTGCGCCTGACCCATCGCCGAACAACACCGCCGTGTTGCGGTCTTCCCAGTCGGTGATTCGCGACAGCGAGTCGGTGCCGATCAGCAACACCTTGCGCGCGCCCATGGCGATGAGCCCGTGCGCAGTGACGAGTCCGTACACGAATCCCGAACATGCCGCGTTGACATCGAACGCTCCACACCTCAGTCCGAGTTCGTTCTGAACCGTCGCGGCGGTGCCCCACTGAGTGTCGGGAGTTGTCGTGGCCAACACGAGCGCGTCGATCTCGCCGAGGGCGACGCCCGACATGTCGAGCGCCGCGCGTCCAGACTCGATGGACAGACCGACGGTCGTTCCACCGACGTGGCGCTCGCTGATGCCGGTACGTTCGACGATCCAGTCGTCGGACGTTTCGACCATCTGCTCGAGGTCTTTGTTGGTCAGGGTCTTGGGTCCCAGCGAGGTACCCCAACCTGTGATCACTGCACCGCGAACCGCGATAGGTAATGCTGGCATCTCAGACCGTCCTCAACCAAGCAATGGGCTGTCTCATTGTGACTCGCTCTCCGTCGACGGCAATGTAACTCTGAAGGACGCCGGCGAATGGTGATCGCACCTCTGTGTTGCCGACTTGCCCCAGCACGTCGCCGACCGTGAGCCGGCTTCCATCGGCGAGACCGTGGATGGGAGTGAACAGCCCAGCTGCGGGGCTGACGACGAGCCGTTCGTGGGCGAAGAGGTGCTCGCCCTCCAACTGTGCGCCGCTGTGCTGCGACCCGGCGTTGACCCATTCGAGCAACTTTTCGAGATCTTCTGGCGTCGACACGGCGATTGTCCGCGCGGACTCGACCGTGCGCTTGGCCATACCCGTCAGCACGCCGCCAGGCCCTAGCTCGACGAACTCGGTGACGCCTTCATCCTCCAACGCGAGCAGGCAATGCTTCCAACGCACCGGGCTGCTGAGTTGTGCCGAGAGCAGGCTCGACCACACGGCGCCGGTGTTGTGAGCGAGGGCATCGACGTTGGAGATGACCGGCACTTCGGTGTCGCGCGGGTTGGCTTCGGCAATCGCCTTGCGCAATCGATCGCGTGCCGCGGTCATGAACGGCGTGTGAAACGCGCCGGACACCTGCAACGGCATGACCTTCTTGGCGCCGAGTTCCTTGGCAACGATTCCCGCCGCGGTGACGCCTTCGGCCGAGCCTGCGATGACGACTTGTCCAGGTGCATTGAAGTTGGCGACCCACACATCGCTGTCTGCCCGCCGGCAGGCGACCTCGACCTGGTCGTCGTCGAGCCCGAGCACCGCTGCCATCGTGCCGGGGTTCTCGATGCCGGCTTGGTGCATGGCGTCGGCGCGTTCGACAACCAGTCGCACGCCTTCGTCGAAGCCGAGCGCGCCGGTGGCGGTGAGAGCGGTGTATTCGCCGAGGCTGTGGCCCGCACAAAAGCTTGGCTCGAGCCCGAGACGCTCGGCGGCGTCGAGCACCATCAAGCTCGACACGAACGTGGTGAGCTGAGCGTGGCGAGTGTCGCGCAGCTCTTCCGCGTCGGCGTCGAGCAGCAGGTAGCCAACATCACGATCGGCAACGTCGGAGGCCTCGTCGACCAGCTCCCAACTTTCGTGCTCGACCCAGGGCCTGCCCATACCAGGTCGCTGTGAACCCTGGCCAGGGAACGTGAAGGCAAGCATGATGGACACACGTTAGACGCTTTCCGGAGATGTCGAATTGCTACCAGTGAGTAACGGGCGTGAACTGGATCACTTACGCCGGTACGATCTCCGCGTCACTCGCCCGAGTGGCGGAATGGCAGACGCGACGGACTCAAAATCCGTTGTCCGAAAGGGCGTGTGGGTTCGAGTCCCACCTCGGGCACCGGGTGATTGACAGTACCCATATACTCGCCAAAAGGGTTCTGGACGAGCGGGGGTATTTCATGCATCGAGTAATGGCTGGCGTTGCGGCTGCATTGTTGGCGACCACACTTGCACCGACATCGGTATCTGCCGACAGGGGTTCGCACGAATCGCAGTCCAAGTCGGAGTCGAAGCAATCACCGACGGCCCTGCTCAATGGTTACCAGCGACGACTCATCGGCATGACCGAGAGCGACCCGTGGTTGTTCGACGACGGGTGCATCGGTGGCTCGTCGAAGAAGGATCCGCTGTACATGTTGGTGCCTCTGACGGATCCGCCATCGACCGAATCCGCCTGCACGGTCGACGAGGACGCACGCATCATCATCGCAGCCGCGGGCTTCACGTGCTGGCAGCCGACGTTTGACGCCGCACGCGACGAGTGCGAGGCCGGGTGGGCAGATCCAGCTCAGGTGTTGCTACACGCGTCCGTCACCATCGACGGCAAAGCAAAGCGCCTCACCGAATACCGAGTGTCGGGGCGGTTCACATTCCCCGACGGTGCGATCCTCGACGTTCCTGGCACCGAGACCGTTTATTACGGGATCACCTCGGCTCTCATCGTGCGCGAACTCGACGAAGGGACGCACGAGATCAGCGTGTCGTTCGAATACGCCGACGGCTTCGAGGGTGCCACCACCTTCGCGCTCACCGTCACAGACGACTAGTCCTCAGCGAACTTTTGTCCCACCCGCGCCCACTGAGACCGCGTGGGTGCCGACGATGACCTGAAGTTCGTGATGATGCGCGTGCGCGCGTTCACTGGAAGTGGAGTTCCTAATATGGTCGGGTGGAGCTGAAGTTCAGCGGTGAGGTCTGGCACTGGAGGGGTCCGTCGCCGTTTCATTTCATCACCGTGCCCGACGTCGAGTGCGCTGAACTCGAAGACGTTTCACCGCTGGTGAGCTACGGCTGGGGCATGATTCCGGTTGCCGCGCAGATCGGGCGAACCACTTGGAAGACGTCGCTGTTTCCGAAGGACGGCGGGTACATCGTTCCCGTGAAGGACCTGGTGCGGAAGGCGGAAGGTCTCGATGTCGGTGACACAACGACGGTCCGCCTCACCGTCGATGACCGATGGAATCACCGGACGTAACATCGCGAAAGAGGAGCACAAAGTGACCGAGACTATGCCCACCGAACCTCGACACACCGACCTCACCGAGGCCGACCGCGACGCGATCCTGGCATCAGCTTGCGACTACATCGAGTCGTGGTTGGACGGCGACGCGGATCGCATGGCCGGCTGCCTGCACCCCGGCCTCGCCAAACGCGCCGTGTATTTCAAGGACGGCGAGCCGGTGATCGACGAGACGACTCGCGACGACATGGTGACGGCTACTGCGGCAGGTCACGGACGAAAGTATCAACGCCCCTACGAGGCGACGATCCTCGATGCGTTCAAAGACATCGCCACGGTCCGAGTGCTGTCGTCGGCGTACATGGATTACCTACACATTGCGCGCTTCGAAGACCGTTGGCTTCTCGTCAACGTGCTGTGGCAACCACTCAGCTGAGGCGGCGACGGTCGTTACACCGTGACCTGTGGTGGCAGCGATTGATATGTATCGAGCAGCGAGGTCACGGCCGTGTTGATGGTGGCGGTGATCTCTGGTGTCGGCGCCAGCGCGTCACCGTACACGGAGGAGCTCTGAGCGCGCTCTCCGCTGTGCTCCCTCGCGTATGCGACCGCGGCAGGAATGTCGTCTTCCCACGCCTGTAGGACTCCGTCTTGAGTTTGCGGGCGTGTCACTGCCATGTGGACGGCGTTGGGATACTGCTGACCGTTGAGCCGCCATCCACGCTTCCGCATCGCGTCGTTGACGTGGTAGATGTCGAACTCGTCGGACGTGAACGAGAAGCAGAACGACGGTGTACCGATCATGCGCAGTTCCGGCTGGGCGCGCACCACGTCCTGCATCGCGTACGCGGTGTCGAAGATCTGCTTGGCGTACTTCAGGTATCCCTCGCGGCCCAGAGCGACCATCGACGCCCACGTGGCGGCCAGCAAGCCGCTCGACCGCGAACCGTCAATCCCTGGTGATGCGTACTTGCCACCCGACCAATCCGTCATGAAGAAGTACTGCCCGTTGCGAAGTTCCTTGTGGCGGAACATCAAGATGGATGTGCCCTTCACGCTGTAGCCGTACTTGTGCGTGTCGGCCGAGATCGTCGTGACGCCCGGAAGCCGGAAGTCGAACACGGGGATGTCGAAGCCCAGCATCTCACCGAACGGCAGCAGGAACCCGCCGAGGCATCCGTCGACATGAAGGCCGACGCCACGATCGAGGGCCAGCGTCGAGAGCTCTTCGATCGGATCGATCGTGCCGTAGCCGTAGTTGCACGCGGACCCGACGATTGCTGCAGTGTTCGAATCGATCATCGACGACGCAGCCTCGAGGTCGACCTGGGCGGTGTCGGTGTTCACGGGCACCCTGCGCATCTGCATCCCCAACAGATGGCACGCCTTGTCGAACGCTGGGTGTGCGGTCTCCGGTTTGACGATGTTCGGCTTGTCGATTCCGTTGCGCGTCGCCTGTTCGCGGTACGCCAGCATCGCGTGGAGGATGCTGCCGCTGCCACCGCTGGTCAGCATGCCGACCGGGTCGCCGTCGGTCGCGGCCGAGCCATGCATCAGGTCAAGGCCCATGGCGATGATCTCGCCCTCGAACCGTGTCGCGCTGGGGCACACGTCGCGTTGCATCGCGTTCATGTGGCTGTACATGGAGTACGCCTCGCCCATGAACTCGTAGTGCTCGTGATCGCCGCAGTAGAACGACCCGGACGCCTTTCCCGATTCCCACTTGGCATCCTCCAGCTCGGCCATGTCGCGGAGCTCTTGCAGGATGGCCTTGTGGTCGCGGCCCTCCGATGGCAGACCTCGCATGACTGGATATCGATCGGCGTATGGGTAAAAACTCATTGGATTCCCTTTGTCTTGGCTGTCTGGGTTGGTGTCAGGTCTCATGTGTGGAGGCGGGAGACAGGCTCCGCAAGAGCGGCGTGCACATCGCGGAACACTCCCAACCTGTCGTCCCACAGCGAACGGGTTGTTGGGTTGGGCTCGTAGCGGGCATGGACCGGTAC
>JBDTWJ010000121.1:0-11584 GCA_040006755.1 Ilumatobacteraceae bacterium
ATCTGGAACTCCCACTGGCCGGGCATGACCTCGGCGTTGGTGCCCTCGATCATCAAGCCGGCATCGATGCACGCCTGAGTGTGCTCCTCGATGATCTCGCGGCCGATCACCCTGCCGGTGCCGACGCCGCAGTAGTACGGGCCTTGCGGTCCCGGAAAGCCATCCTTCGGGAAACCGAGGGGCGTCCCGTCGGCCTTCAGCATCGTGTACTCCTGCTCGATGCCGTAGATCATCCCCTCTTTGGCGTACTTCTTGGCCACCTTCTCGGTGACGGCGCGGGTGTTGGTGGGGTGCGGCTTCATGTCGCTGGCGTTCAGCACGTCGCATAGCACCAGCACGTTGTCGCCACCGCGCAGAGGATCGGGGCACGAGAACACCGGACGGAGCACGCAGTCGCTGTGCTCTCCGGTCGCCTGATTGGTCGACGACCCGTCGAAACCCCAGATGGGAAGCTCTTTCCCGTCACCAACGATCTTGGTCTTCGACCGCAGCAGTGGTGTGGGGGTTGTGCCGTCGAGCCAGATGTATTCAGCTTGATAAGCCACGAAGTTCCTTCGTTCTCGGGACCGCGGGCGCGCCGCGATCGGGACTGGGAAATACTGCAGTGCAGCCGTTTCCAAGCCATTGCCGAACTGTGAACGCTGTGTGAAGTTGGGCCTGGCGGCCCAGTGTCCTCAGATGGTGACGCGCTGCCCCTGGTCGAAGCCATGTACCCGCTTGATGGCTTTGTAGCCGTTGATCCTGGCCTCTGCCAACCTGTCGGCGGCGACATAGGTGGGCACGCTGTCCGCCTTGGAGAGCGCGAAGACCTCGTGCATCCGCTCGTAGATCTTCGACACCTTGGCCATGCCCCGGTCCTTGTTGACCCCACCCCACAGGCGATCGGTGTCGAAGACCGTACCGCCGGCATTGGCGATGTAGTCGGGCGCGTACAACACGCCGCGCTCGTGCAGTTGATCGCCGTGACGCGGCTCGGCGAGTTGGTTGTTGGCCGATCCACAGACGATCGGCGCCCTCAAAACGGCGAGCGATCCATCGTTCAATGTGGCACCGAGCGCGCACGGGCAGTACACGTCGACGTCGGCGGCGACGACATCGGCGGACGCGATTGCCGTCGCGCCATGTGCGTCGACCATCGCCGCGACCTTTGCCGGGTCGATGTCGCTGACGAGCACGGAGGCGCCTTCGTCGACGAGGAACTGCACCATCGGCACACCGACGGCGCCGAGGCCTTGCACGACCACGCGCTTGCCTTGCAGCGACGGCGAGCCGGTGAGTTGCTCGATACACGCGCGCATCGCCTGAAGTACTCCGAACGCGGTCGCGGGGCCGATGGGGCCGGCGCCGCCAGCGGACTCCGGAAGAGTGATGACGTTGCGCGTCTCGACGCGCATGTGATCCATGTCCTGCAGTGTGGTGCCGACGTCCTCGCCGGTGAGGTACTCGCCGCCCAATGAATCAATGAACCGACCGAGCGCCCTGAACAACATCTCGCGGCCCTCGTGCCGCTTCGGATCGCCGATCACCACGATCTTGCCGCCGCCGAGGTTGATCCCCGCTGCTGCGTACTTGTATGTCATGCCCTTGCTGAGCCGCAGAGCGTCCTCCATCGCCGCGAGGTCGTCGCTGTACGTCCACATCCGGCATCCGCCCGCGGCAGGACCGAGCACGGTCGAGTGGATGGCCAACACGGCGCGCAGCCCGACCTCTTCGTTCTGGAAGCACAGCAACTTCTCGTGGCCGTTCGCGGCCATGTAGTCGAAGATCTCCGTTTTCTCCATCATCGGCCAACTCTCATCTGATGGTCCAGCCGCCGTCGACCATCAAGACCTCGCCGGTGACGTATGACGACGCGTCCGACACCAGGAACACGACGGGTCCGACGAGCTCCTCCGGCTGGCCACGCCGCGCGAGCGGCGTCAGGTCGCGCACCGCCTGCTCTTTGGCTTCGTCGTGTTCGCCCGCTGCGCCGGGCATGAACACTTCCATGTATGCGGGCGAGAACGCATTGACTCGGATGCCGTGCGGCGCCCACTCCAACGCGAGTGACTTGGTGAGCATGTTGACCCCGCCTTTGGAGATGTTGTACGCCGAGATGTTCTTCACGGCCACGTCGCCGCAGATCGACGAGTTGCTGGCGATGGCGCCGCCGCCGTTGGCGATCATGACCTTGGCGACAGCCTGGGCGAAGAAGAAGTAGGCCTTCAGATTGACAGCGAGCACGAAGTCAAAGTCGGCTTCTGTGTAGTCGATCGCGGGTGCGGATGCGTCGACTCCGGCGTTGTTGATGAGGATGTCGACACGACCGAACCCGGCTGCCACCTCCGACACGACCCGGTCGATCTCGGCCTTGTGAGACGCGTCGCCGGGAACCACGAGGCATTCGCGTCCTGTGCGGCGGACCGCCTTCGCGGTCTCGTCGAGCTCGGTGACGGTGCGGCTCGTGACCGCGACGTCCGCGCCATGCTCGGCGAGGCCGACAGCAATTGCTCGCCCGAGGCCGCGGCCGCCGCCGGTGACGAGAGCTTTCTTGTCCGTGAGATCGAAGAGGGCTGACATCATCCGGGATGCTACGCATCGTGGGAACCGCCCGACCAAGGCCAGACGTCAAAATCTGCATGAATCGACGCTCCTTCCTCTCCATCGCGTTTGCAACACCGGTCATCGCTGCGCTCGCGGCGTGCGGCGATCCCGACCAGGAAGCAGCCGCCACCAACCCGACCACACCGGGATACACAACACCGGACACGAACCCAGGTCTGGTCATCGCCCATCTGACAGGCGCCGACGACGTCGTGTTGAAGCTGGCGCACGAAGGCGGATTTGTGCCTGCAGGATTCCTGTTTGTCAACACGCCGGCTCTTCTCGTCAGCGGAGACCGGCGAGTGTTCACGCAGGGGGCAGTCCCGGCGATCTTTCCCGGCCCGTTGCTGCCGACCGTGCTGGTGCGCACAATCACCGAGGACGGGTTGCAGGCGCTGCTCGCCCTCGTGCAACATGCCGGCCTGTTGAGTGCCGCTCCTGACTACAGCGGTGGCGACAACGTCGCGGATGCTTCGAGCACGGTGCTGACGATCAACGGCGGCACGTTCGTGCACAACGCATACGCGCTCGGGATCGACACCCCCGAGAGTCCTGCGCGACAGAAGTTGCTCGACGTGACGACGGCGTTCGGAGACATCCAGAAGGCGGCCGGCGCTGCCAATCTTGGCCCCGACGGCCCCTTCGAGCCGACGGCGTATCGACTGCAGGCGCGTGCGGTCGATCCGATCGAGGCGTCGAACCAGGACCCGGCTGCGACGGTCGTCGATTGGCCCGCCGCGTCCGGAGTGTCGTTGGCCACCGCGACCGAATGCGCCAGAGTCGACGCCGCCGCAGTGGGTTCGTTGTTCACCGACGCCAGGCAGAACACGTACTTCAAAGAGGACCAGATCGTGTATCAAGTGTCCGTGGCGGGCATGCTGCCGGGGGATCCCAATTGCTGACCTGAGCGTGTTACCTTCGTGAGCGGGGCGTGAGTTGAAGGGTCTCGATATGCGAAAGTACGCAGCAGTCGCTTTGCTGATCACAGCGGTCGTCGTCCCCGTCCTTGCTGTCGAGACTCCATCCGTCTCGGCCGCCACGGTCCCCAGTGGATTCCTCGATGCGCCGGTGGCGACGCTGGGCGCGTCGACCGGCATTGTGGGAATGCCCGATGGCACGGTGATGGTGCTGGAGCAAGAGGGACGGGTGCGCCTGATCCGTGGCAGCAACTTGTTGCCGACCCCGGCCCTCACGCTGGCCATCCCTGGCTGCAATGGAGGCGAGCGCGGGCTGCTGGGTGTTGCGCTGGACCCCAACTTCAAGGCAAACGGCTTCCTGTACCTGTACTTCACGCGGCCGAGCCCCAGTTCTCCCGGTGGCTGCGTCAACCGCGTCAGCCGCTTCACCATGACCGGCGACGCCATCGATGCCAACAGCGAGATCGTGCTCGTGGACAACATCTCGGCGAACGGGGGGAATCACAATGGGGGCGATGTCGAGATCGGCGGCGATGGCTTCCTCTACATCTCGATCGGCGACTCCGGCACCGACCCGCGCGGCCGATCCGGGCCCAATCCGGCCGCTCAGGATCTCAGCCTGCTCAACGGCAAGATTCTCCGGGTTGTCCCTTCGACCGGTGAGCCTGCGCCGGGCAACCCCATCAGCGGCGCCAACACCGCCAGTTGCCGCGTTCGAGGCAATCTGCCGTCGACCCCCACCACGGGATGCCAGGAGCTCTACGCGTGGGGTCTTCGCAACCCGTTCCGGTTCGCCTTCGACCCCAACACCGGTCCCGATCGATTCTTCATCAACGACGTCGGCCAGAGCGCTCACGAAGAGGTCGACCTCGGCGGAATCGGGCTGAACTATGGCTGGCCGATCCGCGAGGGTTTCTGCCCGACCGGGCAGAGCCAGCCGTGCCCTGCCGCCGGGCCCGGGTTCACCGATCCGATCACCGATTACCCACGTTCCGTTGGTCAGGTCATCACGGCCGGCGCGTTCGTCCCGAACGGCCATTGGCCAGCCGAATACGACGGTGGGTATCTGTTTGCAGACGCCGGCAGCGGCAGCATGTTCCTGCGCCGTGCCAGCGGAGCCATCGACTATGTCGCGCCGTTCGCCTCCGGTCTCGGCGGCATTGCCGACATGGCCTTCGTCTCGACCGAGGACAGCATCGCGTTGTACTACTCGATGACCGGCGGCGAAGTACGCAGGATCACCCATCCCACGACTCCGTTCGCCGCGCCGGGTTCGTTGACCTTCACCGCCGCGCCGACGGGTACGCGCGTGCTCGACACCCGCTTGCCGACATCGGGCGACAAGGTCGTGCGTGCCGGCACCACCCGCTACGTGCCGATGGGCATCGATCCGGCCATCACCAAGGCGGTGCTCGTTAACTTCGCCTTCGTTGCGCCCAGCACATCGGGGTATCTCACGGCGTGGGCCGGCCGCAGCGGACGGCCTCTTGCGTCGAACATCAATGCCTATCCCGGCGAGGTCGTGGCTAACTCGGCCGTGGTGCCCGTCGATGTGAATGGTGGGATCTTGATATACGCGTTCGCCACCGCACACGTCGTGATCGATGTGCTCGGCTACTTCAACGACGCGCCCGGATCCGCGAGTGCCGGGCGTTTTGTTGCAGTGTCACCGAACCGTATCGCCGACACGCGTGAACCGTTGTCGGCCAACAATCAGTACACGCGAGGCGTCGGTCCCGTGCTGCCCTATGTACGGGTTCCGGTCGCGGCTCGGGGCATCCTGCCGGCGGCGGCGATGATGAATGCTGCCGTGCTTGTCGTCACGGCTGTGACGAATCCGGATAGCGGCGGCGGATTCCTCAGTGCGAGTCCTGGCGGCACGCCGTACCTCGGCTCGTCGAACTTGAACACCAACGGTGCAGGCGACATCCGCGCCAACCTCGTCGTGGTTCCAGTCGGCGTCGACGGCACGGTCGACCTTCACCTGCTGTCGGTTCCCGAGGTCGTCGTCGATGTCGCCGGCTACTTCACGTCGGCTGCGGCACCCGTTGCGACGGCAGGACGATTCCATGTCATCCAACCCTTCCGCGAGGTCGACACCCGTCTCAACGTCGGGTTCTCGCGCCTGCCGGGCGAGCAGTCGCGCACCATCGATCCCATCAGCGTTCCGGCCAACGCCGGGGCGATGGCCCACACCATCACGATCGTCGACAACACGACACCGGGGTTTGTCACGCCGTACCCTGGTGGCCCGTTGCCTGTGGTCAGCGCCGGTAACACCAATGCGCCAGCGCAGATCCACGCCGTGCTTTCGTTCACTCAACTCAGCGCGCCGCCGGCAAGGATGAGCTACTACACGCTGATGAACACCGATCTCGTGGTCGACACTCCCGGGTACTTCGAAGGCGGCTGATCGCTAGCCTTTACGACGTGGCCAGCCTGCGAATCGCTCTCGCCCAACTGAATCCAACCGTCGGCGACCTCGATGGAAATGTCGCCAAGGTCATTGTTGCGTACGACCAGGCCGAGGCTGCCGGATGCGACATCATCGGCTTCACCGAGCTTGGGATCACGGGCTACCCGCCGGAGGATCTGGTGTTGAAGGCGGGGTTCGTCGCCGACAATCGCGAGGCCCTGGCCAAGGTGGCGGCGCACACCGGACGCTGCGCAGCCGTGATCGGTTTCGTCGATGCCGATCGCGACATCTACAACGCGGCAGCGATGTGCGCGAACGGTGTGGTGCTGGGCACCTACCGAAAGCGAATCCTGCCGAATTATGCGGTGTTCGACGAAGCCAGGTACTTCACGCCAGGTGCTCACAGTGATCCGTACGAGTTGTACCTGATCGGTGGGGTGAAGGTCGGCGTCAGCATCTGCGAAGACGTGTGGAGCCCCTCGGGCCCACTCGCCGAGCAGGCCGCGGGTGGGGCCGAGCTCAACATCAACATCAATGGATCGCCGTATCACTTCGACAAGGCATCCGATCGTGAGCGCATGCTGTCGACCCGTGCCGCCGACGCCAGTTGCGCGCTGGTCTACATCAATCAGGTTTGCGGGCAGGACGAGTTGGTGTTCGACGGTTGTTCGATGGTCTTCGACGCCGACGGGAAGCTGGTGGCACGTGCCGCACAGTTCATCGAGGAACTGATGATCACCGACGTGCACATCGAGCCGGTCTATCGCAAGCGACTGCTCGACCCGCGTGGTCGGCGCACAGAGATCGAGATGCCGCTGGTGCATGTCTCCGACGCCTCGCTCGGGCGCGACGTCACGCCATCTCCGGTGGCCAGAATCGCGCCGCGTCTGGCGCCCGATGCAGAGCTGTACGAGGCCCTCGTGCTCGGTACCCGCGACTACGTGTGCAAGAACGGCTTCAGCGATGTGGTGATCGGCCTGTCGGGCGGCATCGATTCTACGCTGGTCGCATGCATCGCGGTCGATGCCCTCGGCGCCGATCATGTGCACGGTGTGTCGATGCCGTCGCGCTATTCCAGCGAAGGGTCCAAGTCCGATGCGGCCGACTTGGCGCAGGCGCTTGGGATCGACTTCCGTACCATCCCCATCGAGCCGGCATTCAGTGCGTACCTCGACATGCTCGAAGGGTCGTTCGAGGGCAAGCCCGCAGATCTCACCGAGGAGAACCTGCAGAGCCGTGTGCGTGGTGCCACGTTGATGGCGCTGTCGAACAAGTTCGGTTGGATGGTGCTGACCACAGGCAACAAGAGCGAGATGGCCGTCGGGTACTTCACGCTCTACGGCGATTCGGTGGGTGGGTACGCCATCATCAAGGACGTGTTGAAGACGCGCGTCTACGACCTGTGCCGCTACTACAACGTGCGAGCCGGGCGAGTGGTGATCAACGAGAGCGTCATCACCAAGCCGCCGTCGGCCGAGTTGCGCCCCGATCAACGCGACGATCAGAGCTTGCCGCCGTACGAGGTGCTCGACCCCATCCTGCAGCTGTATGTCGAGGAGGATCGCACGGCGTCCGAGATCATCGAGCTCGGCCACGACGAAGCGCTGGTTCGCCGCATCACGCGGCTCGTCGACGTGATGGAGTACAAGCGTCGCCAATGCCCGCCCGGCGTGCGAGTCAGCGTGAAGGCGTTCGGCAAGGATCGACGCCTGCCCATCACCAACGGCTATCGCGGCTGACGCCAGGCGCGCGATCGGTCGCCGCGCCTTCCCCCGCCGCCGGTACGGGAGGTCAGGCCGAGCAGGTCAGATCTGTCGGGGTTCCGACAGCGTGATCGCCACCACCGCAGCTCCCGCCAGCGCTGCAGCAATAGCGGCGGGCCACCCGATCCCGTAGCTGGTGTACAGCCGTGTGGCCGGGATCGACATCACCGCGCGACCGACCGTGTCGACGCCCACCAACAGGCCGAGGCCTCGTGCCGGCGATCCGGGTATCAGTCCGGTGCCGAGAGAGATCGAGCTGACGACCGAGAACTCGAAGCCGAGAACGCCGACGGCGAGAAGCGCGACCCCCATGATCAGGTTGTCGTGCCACAGCGCCAACCCCGCGCTGGCCGGGATCATCAGCGAGGCACCCACCGCGATCGAACGGCGCTTCCCCCAGACGTCGGTGAAGCGGGCCACCGACAGCGTGGCGGCCAGTTCCGCTGCGCCGAGCAGGAAGGTCACGGCCGACAGTCCGGCCGGGGTGAGGCCGAACTCGTCCTCCAGCCAACTACCGAACGTCACGATCAGTGTGTGACTGGCGGCGGTGATCGCAAATCCCGCCAGCAGCACCAACCAGCCACGCGAGATCAGCCGGCCCGTTGCCCTGACAGCAGCCGCAGCGCGATGCGCGTCGCTCGGCGAGTCGATGCGGCGAATCACCAAGATTGCCATCACACTCATCGCGGCCGCACCACTGAGATAGCCAGCGCGCCAATTGGAGGCCGCCGTCACCAGTCCCATCGTGCTGACGCCGATCAGCAGCCCGAACGCCCACGACACTTCGATCAGGCCCGTCACCCGCCCCCGCCGTTCGTACGGCACGTGCGACGCGATCCACGTTCCAATGCCCAGGTAGAACGTCGTATTTCCCTGGCCGAGTATCACGAGGGCGACGGCCAGCATGGCGACGCCCTGCGTCGCCGCCGCGAGGCAGGTCCCGATGATCGCCGCGCTCAGTCCGACCGTCACGGCCCGGCGTGCGCCGAGGCGGTCGACGATCCGCCCGATGACCGGCGAGGCCAATCCGAACAGTTCGGAGATGGCGATCGCTACACCGATGTCGGCCAGCTTGACGTCGAGACCGCGGGCAATTGTGGCAATGAACGGGCCGACGAAGCGGTAGCAGGCATTGGACGTCGTGCGGGCCGCAGCGAAGAGCGTGAGGTCGCGACGTACCTCCGACGCGTATGAGTCGTCCAACACCCGGCCAAGCACGACGTTCGACACTAACTGGATAGCCTGTGGAACCCGTGGCCCTGATCGTGCAGAAATACGGTGGCACCTCCGTCGCCGACCCCGACCGCATGCGTGCCGTCGCCGAGAACGTCGCTTTCACCCGACGTCACGGCCACGATGTCGTCGTCGTTCCCAGCGCCATGGGCAAGACCACCGACAACCTCATCAAGCTTGCCAACGACGTGTCGACCACGCAGCCCGGCCGCGAGATGGACATGTTGATCACCACCGGCGAGCGAATCTCGATGTCGCTGCTCTGCATGGCATTGGCCGATCTCGGCATCGAGGCGGTCAGCTTCACCGGCAGCCAGGCAGGGATCATCACGGATTCGGTGCACACGAAGGCCAAGATCCTCGAGGTCAAGGGCGATCGCGTGCGCGAGGGCCTCGCGGCAGGCAAGGTCTGTGTAGTCGCCGGATTCCAAGGCATCAGCATCGGCAAGGAGATCACGTCGTTGGGACGTGGCGGAAGCGACACCACCGCCGTTGCGCTGGCTGCGGCCCTGAAAGCCGACAGCTGCGAGATCTACACCGACGTAACCGGCGTGTTCTCCGCCGATCCGCGCATCGTGCCCCAAGCGCGCAAGCTTTCCCATGTCAACTTCGACGAGATGTTGGAGATGGCCGGCGCCGGCAGCAAGGTGTTGGCACTTCGCAGCGTCGAGTTCGCACGCAACCACAACGTTCCCATCCACGTTCGCTCGGCCTTCACGTGGGAGCCGGGAACCTGGGTCACCGATCAGGAGCCAAGAATGGAAGAACCAATCATCTCCGGTGTCGTCACTGACGTCAGCGAAGCGAAGGTCACGATCCTTTCCGTGCCCGACCGTCCTGGGATCTCCGCCGCAATCTTCGAGCCGCTCGCCGCGGCGAACGTCAACGTCGACATGATCGTGCAGAACACGTCACAGGACGGCAAGACCGACATCAGCTTCACGATGCCGAAGGCAGACATGGCGGCTGCCGAGTCGATCGTCAGCCGGGTCGCCGCCGAGATCGGTGCGGTGGGCGTCAATCACGACGCCGACATTGCCAAGATCAGCCTGGTCGGTGCGGGGATGAAGTCCAGCCCAGGCGTCGCCGCAAAGATGTTCCGCACCCTCGCCGACGAGTCGGTCAACATCGAGATGATCTCGACTTCGACGATACGGATCAGCGTGGTCACCGCCTTCGCAGATCTCGAACGCGCCGCTCGTGCCTTGCACACCGCCTTCGGACTCGATTCCGGCCAGGGCTATTCGGGGCCGCTGCCCGAGCGGAAGTAGCCGGCGCACGATGCGACGCAATCATGTGCCGTGGAAGGCCGCAGGCACCAAGAGTGAGAAGAAGCGTTCAGCCGACGAAGTGGTGCGCGAGACCGGCTGGGTGTTCAACAACGTCACGGGAAGCGACCTCAGCCTGGCCGAGTTCGTCGAGACCGGCAACAACGAGACCCTGGCGTATCTCACGGCATTCGGATTGGGCGACGATCCACTCGCGTCACAGACCCTCGTCGAGATCGGCTCGGGCATCGGTCGGATGACGTCCAGCTTCACGCGGTTGTTTGCCCGCGTTGTGGCCTGCGACCTCGACGCAGCATTCCTCGAACGGTGCCGCGAGACGGTCGCAAAGTTCGGCCGACCCGAGCGACTGCAGACCAGTCCCGTCGCCGACGGTCGGACGATCGACCTGCCCGATGACTCGACCGACCTGGCGTTCAGCTACATCACGTTTCAGCACTGCCATCGCGAGGATGCGTTGGCGCTGACCACTGAGGCCATTCGGGTCGTGCGTCCCCGCGGACATGTGGTGTTGAACTACCGCACGTGGACCGGCAACGATGCGGTGCTGTGGCCCGCCGGAAAGATCGTGCGCGCACTGTGGCGAGTGCCGCGACTCGGCCCGGCGATCTCGAAACGCCGACCGATCGCCCGCCTTGGCTGGCAGGCCAACCGTCTCGCTCCGACCGAGGTCTTGAATGCGGTGGGTTCGCAACTGAGCGACGTGCAGATCGTTCGATCTCCGGCCCGCCGAGGTTTCGCGATCCCCGACACAACCGACCAGTCGTTCGAAGGCGTGCACCGCAGCCACTGGTGGCTGGTAGCAACCGTGCGATGAGAGATGAGCCGCCGGACGCCGCACATCCCTCATCGCGTTGGAGTCGTTGGCGACGTGATGAGAGTTGTGCGGTGCCGAGCGGCTCATCTCTCATCGCAGGATATTCGCGGGTGTCGGTGAGGACCTGGCGTTAGCCTTCTGGCCATGAAAATTGGTGTCGTCGGAGCAACCGGGCAGGTCGGCTCGGTGATGCGCCAGCTCCTCGCTGAGCGCAACTTTCCCGTGTCAGAGATTCGGTACTTCGCCTCTGCGAGGTCCGCTGGAACCACGTTGGATTGGAAGGGGACGCAGATCACGGTTGAGGATGCGTCGATCGCCGACCCATCCGGCCTCGACATCGCCCTGTTCTCGTCGGGCGCGGCGTCATCGCGCGAGTTGGCGCCGAAGTTCGCCGCCGCCGGTGCGATGGTCATCGACAACTCATCGGCATGGCGTATGGATCCCGATGTACCGCTGATCGTCAGTGAGGTCAATCCCGGCGAGATCGCCAACGCTCGCAAGAGCATCATCGCCAACCCCAACTGCACGACCATGGCAGCGATGCCGGTGCTCAAGCCGCTGCACGACGA
>JBDTWJ010000122.1:0-11566 GCA_040006755.1 Ilumatobacteraceae bacterium
GCGTTGATGAAGCTGAGCTTGGTGGCGAGGAATGCGTTGGCCGCGTACTTGATGGTCTCCGCGGACGCGGGGTCGGTGACGATCACAGGCCCGCCGATGCCGTCGTACAGCGACGAGACCTTGAGGGCTGCGGCTTGGTCGTCGCAACCAACGATCACGCGGTCAGGCTTGAGGAAGTCCTGAACGGCGGAGCCTTCGCGGAGGAACTCGGGGTTCGACACCACCTTGACGTCGGGACGACCCAGTACCCGTTCGACGACCTTGGCGCTGCCGACTGGCACCGTCGACTTGTTGACGACGACCGCCTCGTACGGAAGCACCGGTCCGATCTCTCGTGACGCGGCCTCGATGTAACTCAGGTCTGCGGACCCATCCTCGCCCTGAGGAGTGGGGACACACAGGAATGCGATCTCGCAATCAGCCGCGGCGGTGGCGGCTCCGAGCACGAACGACAAACGCCCCTCGGCGAGGCCCTCCTCGACGAGCTCTTGAAGACCGTGTTCGACGATCGGGATGACACCTCGTCGCAGATTCTCGATCTTGACCGGGTCGATGTCGGCGCACACCACCTGATGACCCATGTGGGCAAAACACGCCCCCGTCGTCAGGCCCACGTACCCCGTGCCGATGACAGCGATCTTGGTCATGGGGTGAAGAGGTTACCGCTGCGACAGTGCGTTCATCGGGCGTCGGAAGCCGTTGCGTGTCGCGCGCTATTCGATGTCCATCGAGTCGAACGTCAATGCGAGCTCCTCCACGACGATGTCGCTGCGACCGGCATCGAGTGGCGTGATTCGGTAGTTCACAGGGAACGCGTTGCGGAACCGCCACGACCACACTGGGTTCCGCTCCTCGTCGAGGAGCGTGACCACGACGTTCCTGTCGACGTTCGGCTGGCCCTCCCTGGCCAGCTTCCACCACTCCCACAGATCCAGTGAGCCAAGCAACCCGCGCATCAGAATCAGGTGGCTGTACTTGGCGAGCCCCGGTTGCTTGCGCGATTCATTGGTCTTGTCGTTGCCGCTGCGGTAGGCGACCTCGTCGACGACCGCCTCGGGCAACTCGACGCGCATGAACATCGATCTAACGTCGTGAGGGTCGCCGGCGCCGAGATCGACGAGGAAGTTCGAGCCCTCGTAGGGGTGGTCGCGCATGATTGCCATCGCTCAATCATGGCAGGGGTTGCCAACGATGCAATAACGATATATCGTGACTGCATCATACCTGTGACAACAACGACAAACGGGAGATCACACGATGGATCCACGATCCAACGAAAACGATCACGATCATGCACACAATCACCGCGGCCGAGGCGGCCCCTTCGGCGCCCGGCGCGAACGAGGCGGCGGGGGCGGACGGCGGGGACGAGCGTTCGGCTATGGCGCTGATGCACCGATGGGGCGAGGTCCACGACGCGGTCGCGGCGACGTGCGTACCGCAGCACTGCTGCTGTTGCTCGAGCGCCCGATGCACGGCTACGAGATGATCCTCGAAATCCGCGAGCGCAGCGGCGACGCCTGGAGCCCAAGTCCCGGCGCCATCTACCCGACGATCCAGCTGCTCAGCGACGAGGGTCTCATCACCACCTCCGACCACGACGGCAAGAAGGTCTCGAGCCTCACCGAGGCTGGCAAGGTTGCAGCTCAGGAGCTTGCCTCCACCAAGACAGCACCCTGGGACGAAGCATCGAGCGATGCCGGCGAAGGCGCCCACAACCTTCGACACGCGATTCATCACCTTCTCATGGCCACAAAGCAACTGGCCATGGCCGGCAGCGATGCCCAACGTCAGCGAGCGACCGAACTCCTCGACGAGACGCGACGCAAGATCTACGCGCTGCTGGCCTCTGACGAAGCGTGACGCAAGAGTCACCAAGGGCGGCGGTCGCGCAGGCTACGATGCGCGCTCACAGGGGGAAAGCGAATCCAGGAGGGGACAATGTCATCTCTCACGTATGACGTCACGTATCCGGAGACTCGTAACCGGCTCACTGTTGCGTTCCGAATCATTCTGGCCATTCCACACCTCATCGTGTCGCAGGTGTGGGGCTACCTTGCGCAGGTCCTCGCGCTGATCCAGTGGGTCATCGTGTTGTTCACCGGCAAGCGCAACGAAGGAATGTGGAACCTCCAGCAGAGCTGGCTCATGTATTACGGCAGGGTCAACGGCTACACCAGCTTGCTGTACGACGAGTACCCGGCATTCGGCACCGATCCCGGCTCGGTGCCCGTCCGCAGCGCGATCTCCTTCGAGGAGAGTGCCAACCGCCTCACGAACGCACTGCGAATCGTCTGGATGATTCCCGCTCTCATCATCGCCATGTTCATCGGCATCGCATCGGCTGTACTGCTGTTGATCTCGTGGTTGACCATCCTCTTCACAGGCACGCAGCCGCGTGGCATGTGGGATTTTCTGCGGAAGTCGGCCCGCTACACGTTGCAACTGCAGGCGTACGGACTCTTGATGACCGACGACTACCCGAAGTTCGGTGAAGGTGCCATGGAAACCGGATACGCCGGGTCGCCCTCGCCGGGGTCGTCGTACGTACCTCCGCCACCCGTGCCGACCTGAGGCGCACCGCACGTCCACCACCTCGCGCGATCACGTCCGTGTGATCAGATGACGCGGTGGTGACCGACAAACTCGAACCCTTGAGCGAGGATTGGAGCACGGCCCTCGCGATCGTGGCCCATCCCGACGACATGGAGTACGGCGCGGCCAGTGCCGTAGCCCGCTGGACCGAGCAGGGCAAGGACGTGCGCTACCTATTGGTGACGCACGGCGAAGCAGGCATTGCCAGAATGCCACCAGATCAGGTCGGCCCGATCCGCGAGGACGAGCAGCGGCGCAGCGCAGCTGCAGTCGGGGTTTCGATCGTGGAGTTTCTCGACCATGCCGATGGTGTGGTCGAGGCCGACCTTGCGCTGCGACGAGACCTTGCGGCGGCAATCCGACGTCATCGGCCCGAGGCCGTTCTGTCGATCAACCATCGCGACAGCTGGGGCGGGCAGAGCTGGAATCATGCCGACCATCGCGCGGTGGGCCGAGCCCTGCTCGACGCCGTGCGCGATGCGGGAAATCCGTGGATCTTCCCTGACGCGGGAGCCGCATGGGACGGTGTCCGCTTCGCAGCGTTCAACGCCTCGCCTCAATCCACTCACGCGGTCGACGTCACGGGATACGTCGACCGCGGCATCGCGTCGCTGCGTTGTCATGCGCTGTACCTCGCCAACCTCGATGGGCAGAACGATGACGTGGGCGAGTTCCTCCGATCGAGTGCAGCGAGCGTCGGGGAGAAGTTCGGCGTTCAGCACGCTGTGGCGTTCGAACTCGTCACGTTCTGACGATGGACGCGACAGGGAGACACCAACGGTCGCGGCGGGTCGCGGTGATCGTCGGCTCGTTATCGCTCGTTGTCGCATTGATTGTCGCGCTGATCGCATACCGCGACGACACCAGCGGTTCGACCGTCGTTGACCTGTCGACCGCCGACTCGGAAGTCGCAGAATCGTCGACATCGAGTTCGACATCGAGTTCGACATCGAGTTCGACATCGAGCTCGACGACGAGTTCCACGACGACAACCGTTGTGGCGCCGACACTCATCACGATTGATCTCGCCGCGAACGTGCCGCAGCTCGAGCCGACGCAGATCCTGTCGTACCCGATCGCCCCACCGGGCGATCTGTTCCCGACGGCGTATGCCCGGACTGCGCCCGGCGATCGAATCGTGGTGCTCGACGACGTCACCGGGGTCATCCGCTTCGTCGACGGCACGACACTGCAGGAGATCGCCGAATATCCGACAGACGTCCCCACGATCGGCTCGCCCTCGTTCGTTGCACGGTCGATCCTCGTGGGGCCCGACGACGTGCTGTACGTCAGCGAGGGCAGCGCTGATCCAGGCCTGTGGATCGTTGCCTATGGCCGGCGAGACGGCAGGTATGTCGAGATGGCCCGGACCCAGCATGCGGTTGACGCCAGGGTGCGGCTCCTTCGTACGGGTGTCGGCATTGGTGACCCTCCACTGATGCCGTATCTCGGGGCCGACGGGCAGCCGAGCGGAGCCATGCTGGACCTCGACGACCTGGTCGTCACACACGACAAGTCCGACGTCTACACGATCATGCGTGCCGGCCATTCGTGGACCGTGACCTATCTGTACCCGCCGGATTCCGGACTGCCCGATTCCGATACCTGCATTCTGTGCGCCACTGCATCGCTGGGCCCGGGCAAGACGGTCGTGTTGCTGAACCACTCACCGACCACCGACGGTGATCTGCAGGGCAAAGTGACAATCCTTTCCGACACAGTCGCTACGTACGACAGTGATTGGGACTACATCGGATCACTCGGCGACAAGATGCTGTTCGAGCGCCTCGACCAGGATTCGATCGATATCGGCACCGTCGCAATCTGACGGCTGACCGCGCAGTCGGGGACGTTGTGGATCTGGGTGCCACTGCTGTGTCAATGTTCCTGGTGGTTGCGTATGGCGGCGCCCAGATATGAACTGGCCTTGGGCAATCCTCGGACTCCACCGATCTGGGTGCCAAAACCAGCGACCTGATCGGGGACGATGTCTGACGTTGGCGCCCAGATCGTTACGGCAGCACGGTGAGATGATGGACGGCACTTTGTGACGCTGCGATCGCCGACAGGTTCCCCGCAGCGGGCAACATCCTCGCTCCGAGCTTGTGGTACGAGGGCTCCGACGATCGCGCCTTGTCCCCCGAGGATCTACAACTCGCCGCCGAGTGCGATCGTGACCCACCTGATCCTCGGTGCCGACCATGTTGCCGCGTTCCGACGGAGGGCGATGTGCTGCGAGTCGTTCGAGCCTTTTTCTGTCAACCACCGATCCTGACCACGCCCGGCACGGGGTCGAAATCTCAGGCGGATTGACGTTCTGCAGGGCGTCGGACCAGGTAGGCTTGTGATCCAGGGTCGGCCACCCTGAAGCGACGGTGCCTCTTGTCATGGGGCATGAACGCTGCACACGTGCCTTAACGCGCTGCCCGCGCAGGACCAACATTTGATACTCGACTCACAACAACTTGAAGCGGCGATCTGGTCGATCTCCGAAGGACGGGGATCCGACGACGAGCTGGAACTTCTGCGCGCCGATCAACGGATGTCGCTCAGCCTGCTCGACCGGCTCATCTTCGACGCCGAAGCCGACCTGGCGTCCGTACGGAACCTCACCGGTGACGAGCGCGATCAGGTCGTAGCCGACTTCACCGACACGCTCGACGGCCTTCGGTCGACGGCGGCTCGGTTGCGGCCCACTCCGGTCGCACCGCCGTCACCGGTTGCCGACGAGTTCTCGTCGCTGACCTCAGAGCCGTGGGAACCCGAGGAAGTGAAGCTGCAGGCGTCATGGTCCGACGGCCAGGTTGTCGTGTGGGCCGGCGGTCGTGGCTCTCCCACCGAAGGCAACGACGAGCTCGCAACGCGACTGGAAACGATCGGCGGCCCATCCGTCGGGTGGCAGTTGCACTCTGGAGTTCCATTGCCGGGCGGAGTCAAAGCCGAGGCCGTCGCCATCCCGATGAAGGATGCGCTCGGATGGCTGGTTGCCATCGGTGGAGGGCACGCCTACGAAGGGGTCGGTGCCAGCGTGCAATGGCTGGGTCGCGCCGCGCTCGAGGGCGTCCGCCTGGTGGCCCGCGGAGCCGTCGTGCCCAGTCTGCGAGTTTCCGGACGTTCGGAAGGTGGGATTGCCGAGTCCAGCGTCAAGTGGGTGCCAGCGCTGCTGGATGGCACGTCAGTCAATGCGCTCGCCGCGGCGATGCCTGGCGCTGTTGCCGCGGTCGATGGTGGCAATCCGAGGACCACGGTGATCTCGGTGATCACCGCCGCAGTCGAGGCCATTGTTGCGGAGAGCCTCGGGCGCACCGAACTTCCGGCCGCTCCTGCGACCGCAAAGACTCCGCTCGACCTCGACGAGACCGTCATCGCACGATTGGACGGATCGTCGTTCGGCGCCAACGTCGGATTGGCGACCACGTTGTCGCGCCGGCTCGAGCAGTGGTCGCGGTCCGTGGCAGACCCCGCCCGCCCCAGGCTCGTCGTTCAACTCGACCCACCCTCCGCCGGCGGCGTGTGGCTCGTGTCGGTTTCCGCGCCGTCCGGCAAGGGCCCGCTGGTTCCTATCGACGCCGCGCTGCGCACTGACGGCGGACGGCGCTCGATCGTCGCCGAATGGCAGCGCCTCGGCCGCCTCTTCCCTGCGGTCGATCGGGTGGGTGTGTCACGGCGCGGGCAGGTCGCCATCAGCCAGGACGAGGCGTGGCAGTTCATGACGGTCGTCGGCCCGACGCTGGTGGTGGCCGGGTTCGATGTTCGACTCCCCGCCCTGTCCCGTCGCAAGGCCACAGCTTCGCTGCGCCTCTTCGCCGAGGCGACCGCAGGGTCGACCGTTGGCGCGCATCAGCTCAGCAACGTCGCGTGGTCCGTGTTGTTCGACGATGTCGAACTGACGGCCGACGATGTCAGGCGGCTCGCCCGCCAAGCGCGGCCTCTCGTCCAGTCGCGCGGTCGGTGGATCGAAGTCGATCGGTTCGATGTACAGCAGGCCGCGGCCGCGCTGGCCGAGCGGGAAGGTGTCAAGCAGCTCACCGGAGCAGAGATCCTGCGACAGAGCGTCGGGCTCGGCGGATCGTCGCTGTCGGGTGGTGTCGTCGTCCACGGCAACAGCTGGGCGAACGACATCGTGCGAAGCGCCGCAGAGGTTTCCACGTCGCTGGTCACTCGGCCGGAAGGCTTCGACGGGGCGCTGCGTACGTATCAGGCGGAAGCCGTTGCATGGATCGGCTTCCTCGATTCTGCCGGACTCGGCGGCTGCCTGGCACTCGACATGGGACTTGGCAAGACACCGACGGTGCTCGCCCACCTTGCCCGTACGGCCGGCGACGGCAAGACCCTGGTGATCGCCCCGGCAGCCGTTGTCGGCAACTGGGCCGCGGAAGCGGCGCGCTTCGCTCCCAAGCTGCGTGTCGTCGTGCACCACGGTGCCGATCGGGCCACCGCCGACGAGCTCGAGGCCGAGGTTGCCGGTGCCGACATCGTCATCACGACGTATGCGACCGCGGTGCGCGACGTCGAAGCACTCGCCGCCAGCAGCTGGCGAACGCTCGTGCTCGACGAAGCACAGGCGATCAAGAATCCGGCGAGCGAAACCTCGCAGCAGCTGCGCAGCATCAAGGCGCACACGCGTCTGGCGCTCACCGGTACGCCGATCGAGAACGGGCTCGGCGATCTGTGGGCGATCCTCGACTTCACGAACCCGGGCCTCGTCGGATCACGGCCAGCGTTCATCTCGCAGATGTCGGGTGACGGCGAAGCAGCACTGCGTGCGTTGAACGGCCTGCTCCTGTTCCGCCGCACCAAGAACGAGCCAGAAGTCGCCGTCGAACTTCCCGACAAGATCGACGAGCTCGACCACTGCACGATGACACCTGAGCAGATCGGTCTGTACCAAGCGGTGCTCGACGATCTCGTGCAGAGCGTCTCCGACTCCGCTGCACTCGGCGAAACCAAGAAGGGCGCGATCCTGGCGGCCATCACTGCGCTCAAGCAGATCTGCAATCACCCGGCGGCCTACCGCGACGATGGTCAGCCGCTGGCGGGGCGGTCCGGCAAGCTGGCCCGCCTCGAGGAGATCGTGGAATCGGTGTTCGCCGCCGGAGAGCGAATCCTGATCTTCACCCACTTCGCGACCTGGGGTCGTCGCTTGGCCGACCACCTCACCGAGGTCACCGGCAGGCCCATCGCGTGCTACGACGGCAGCCTGACGCGGGGTGTCCGCGACCGTCTGGTCAATGAGTTCCAGACGCAGGAAGGTCCCGGCGCCATGGTCTTGTCGTTGAAGGCTGGCGGCACCGGGCTGAACCTCACGGCGGCAAACCATGTGGTGCTGTACGACCGCTGGTGGAATCCGGCAGTCGAAGACCAGGCCCGCGACCGCGCATGGCGGATCGGGCAGAGCCGCACGGTGATCTCGCACCGTCTCGTATGTCCGGGAACCATCGACGAGCGCGTCGAGGAGATCGTCGCTGGCAAGCGACACATCGCCGACGTGGTGTTGCCGCGCTCGAGCTCGCTTGCCGACCTGAACAATGACCAATTGCGTCTCGCGCTCGGTCTTCGCCCCGACGAGTTGCTTGCAGGAGATGACCAATGAGCCGAGCCCCGCGCCGAGGCAACACCCAGGGACGTCGGCCTGCCGCGAGACGTCCTGCGCCGATCGACGTATGGAAGATTCCCGGCGAGTTGCCGGAGATCGAACCGATCGCCGTAGCGCCCGAGGCTGGTGCGCTGCTGCGATCCCTCGGTGATCCACCGATGCTCGACGGTTCGACCGCCAGCAAGTACTTCACCACCGTCGTGCAGCGAGCTGCCGTCATTGCCGGCGCATTGGCGCTCAGCGCAGACCTCATCGCCGAGACCCCGACGACTGACTGACTGATCCATGGCCCTTCATCAAGCGTTTGGTAACTCGCGCCCCTCTACGGGTCCTTCGACTCCAAACGCATCGGGGCGCGCGATGGTTGGCAGGCTCGGCCGGCGGGTAGAAGGTGAACATGTCTGATGAACAAGACGGCGCAGAACAGTTCGACGAGGAACTTCTTGGTACCGATGACCCGGTGACCAGCGACGAGGCCAGGGGTGAGTTTCCGCCAGATCACCTCAGCGGCGTACCGTTCGCCGACTCGGACGTCACCGACGAGTCCGTGGCCGAGCGTTCGAGTCAGGAAGAACCCGAGCAAGCGGAACTGCTCCGCGACAAGGACTGAATCCGGCGGCGAGAAAGCGAATGTAACCGCAGGCCCCCATACGGGGCCTCCGGCTCCAAACGCATCAGAGAACGTGCAGCTACCATGCCCGGGTGACTGCACAGCCGCGAATCCATGAGTCTGCTGTCGTCGAGGACGGAAGCGAGATCGGTGATGGAACGTTCGTGTGGCATCACGCTCACGTCCGCGCTGGTGCGTCGATTGGCAGTGGGTGTGTCATCGGCAAGAACGTGTACATCGACGAGGGCGTCAGCATTGGTTCGGGCTGCAAGGTGCAGAACAACGTCAGCGTCTACAACGGTGTGACGATCGGCAACGACGTGTTTGTCGGCCCGTCGGCGACCTTCACCAACGATCGAGTTCCTCGCGCGTTCAACTCAGCATGGACCATCACGCCCACGCACGTACTCGATGGGGCGTCGATCGGTGCTCACTCGACGATCGTGTGCGGGGTGACGATCGGTCGATTTGCGATGATCGCCGCAGGCGCCACTGTCACCCGCGATGTCGCGGACTACCAGCTCGTCGCCGGTACGCCGGCTCGCCACCACGGTTGGGTCGATCGCGAAGGCAACGTCGTGTCGCGAGAGGCCGAGCGACCTCAGGATTGAGTGCAGCGCTGGGTGATCGGGACGAAACCTGGCGTATCGACCGGTGCCGTTGCCAGCTCGGTGTACGTCTCTTGGAACTGGGCGAACACTCCGCTGCCCGCCTCGTTAAGGGCGGCGATCTGCACGAGTCCGTCGAGCGTTGCATCCTGCGGACCTGCTCCCAGCGAGTGCTCGCTGAGCAGCACCAACAGCGCAGCCTGCTGCTCGGGATCCAGCGAGTCGACGGCCACACCGCCCCGTACCAGCTCATTGTTCCAATGGTCGAAACACCTGTTGGCTTCGCCCATGAAATCGTCGTCGTAGGGCGAGGCGATGACGGCGCCCAGGCGATCGCCGTTGAGATCGGCGGCAAACTCCGGATCGGGCGCGTAGAACGTGAGGTTCTTGTCGATGATCGAGAGGCCGAGTGCCATTCGGTCTTTCGATGTCTGCATCCTGTCGGTGTAGTACGCGCTTCCGTCGCCGAGCCAGGCGATGCTGTTGACGAAGCTGACCGTTACGAGCACGATCACGACCGGAACCCACCGTTGTTCGAGTCGCCTCCGCCCCCACGCAGCAGCGAGCATGCAAACGGCGAGTACTCCGCAGAAGAACGTGTAACGAGTCGCGGCGCGGGCCTGGTCGGGACCGAGGACCGAACGCGACAGTGAAGCTTCGAAGTAGAACGCGACGATCGCCATGATCATCGAGATCACGAAGGCGCGCGATCGTGTGTCGATGGCCAGCATGAGGCTGGCGACAGCGATGATGACGAAGCTCGCGACGCCGAGCGCGTCCATCCCAAGAATGGCTTCGCCGACCGCGGACAATCCCGACTGCACGTAGTGGATGTAGAGCGGTATCCGACCCGCGGCGATCGGTTGCTGTTGGGAGTACTCGCCGCCGGTGATCAGGCGAACAGTCATGAACACGATCGGTGGCACGACGAATGAGACCACTGCAGCAAATCGGCGCCGAGTCAACAGGTAGAAGAGGGCAACACCGACGACGACTGGGAAGCCGTAGCTGCTCGAGAGAACCGACAGCGACAGCCACACGGCGCTGAGGATGGCGACGCGCCGTTCGGTGACCTCGGTCTTCAGGCTTTCGCGGATGGCCATCAGTCCGAAGATCAGTGTGAATCCTGCGAACATCACGCTTTGCGCAAAGAGCGACTCGTAGCCCTCGCCGAAGAACGCGATTGTTGCGACCGCGAGCAGTCTCACCAGGCGCCGCGCCCCGACCCGTCGGCACACGTCGTCGAGGATGACGAGGGTCGCTACTCGTACCAGGACGTTGACGACGATGAACGGCCAGTACGTGTCGAGGCCGAACCAGCGAACGATGATCACGAAGAACGTCAGCGGGATACCGATGACATGCTCGCCGTCGGGCTTGAACAGCAACTTGAATTCTGCGAACGGACCGTTGACGTGCGGCACGACCCGCTCGACAACGAGCCGCCACTCGTCGAAGAAGTACCACTCCCGCCGACCGACCCACAGCAGCATCGCGACCTCGGCGGCGATGATCGTTCCGAATGCCAACCGGAACAGGGTCTCGGTGTTCGTTCTCCGAATGAATTGCGGGGCGCGAGACTTCAGGTTCGACTCGGTCATGGCGGCAAGACGATAGCCCGACGACGCGAGATGGAGGGGGAGAGCATGACCCACGCGAGCGCGGCGGCCGCCGCGAGGTTCACAACGAGGAGGAACCAGGGGTTGAACCTCGGGCTCCAGCCGGGTGAACGCAGCAGGATGTCGCCGCTCGCTCCCACCATGAAACGCCGCAGGCTCTGATGCATCGCGACAACCTCGATGACGACGAACGCCACACCGCACAGCCGATCCAACTGACGCGCAGCGGCCCCGAACTGGTCGCGGGTGACTGCGACCAAGGTGCAGACCGCAAGTCCGCCGAGCAGCGGAAGGTTGTACCTGCCCTGCCACACGGCCGGTGTGCGCGCCAGTGTGGCATAGACGGCGGGGTACACCACCCACGTCACCGCGAGGCCGACCGTCAGCAGCTTCGTTCGCCGATCTCCGAAGAACAGCACAGCAGATGCCGCGCACACGACGACGGCGAGCCACAGTCCGTAGATTCCCGACGGCAGCTGCGTATCGAGCCATCCGAGGTTTCCGAATCCCTGGCGCAGGAGCAATGCGGTGCGACCGA
>JBDTWJ010000123.1:0-11401 GCA_040006755.1 Ilumatobacteraceae bacterium
AGTTCAACGGTCGGGTCGTGGCGGGTCGCTATCAACTCGGGCCTCGCCGCGGCAGCGGAGTCGACGCAGCGGTCTTCGATGCCTTTGACCTGGTCGATCAGTGCGTCGTCGCGATCAAAGTCGTGCATCCAGATCTCAGTTCGGGCGAGGGCTTCGAGCGTGCTTTCCGCCTCGCCGCCGAGCAGGGGGCATCGATCAAGCACCCGAACATCGCCGAGATCTACGACTGGGGCGCCGATACCTGGAACCGCCGCAAGGCGATGTACGTCGTTGTCGAGCATCTCGGTGGCGGCAGCCTGCGCGAGTATCTCGACCGCGGCCGAACCCTGTCGCCATCGCAGGCATTGATGGTCGGGCTCGAGGCTTGCAAGGCCCTCGATGCCGTCCACCGTCACGGGCTCGTCCATGGCGACATTCGCCCGTCGACATTGGTCTTCGGAGACGACGAACGACTGCGGATCACCGACGTCGGCCTCGCCAATGTTGTCGGTGAGGCGCTGTGGACCGACCGGGCCCATGTCAGCAATGCGTTGGCGATGTACGCCGCGCCGGAGCTCGCCGAGAACGGCCGGCGCGGGCCGAAGGGCGACGTGTATTCGCTCTGTCTCACGCTGCTCGAATCGATGTCGGGTTCAGTGCCGTTCGCCGGCGACTCGACAGTGGCGACGTTGTCGAATCGCATCGGGCGGTTGATGCCGGTATCGGCCGACCTCGGTCCGCTCGCGGCGGTTCTCGAACGCGCCGGCCGGCCACTGCCGGAGGATCGATACAGCGCAGCCGAGTTCGGCCGGGCGCTGGTGCAGGCGGCCGAGAAGCTGCCTCGACCGGCTCCGGTCAGCCTGCCGAACCTGGGCTTGTTCGGCGACGCATCGGGAGCCATCAGCCGTCCACCACTGCCCCCGCCGATTCCAGCGCCCAGCTCGCCGGAGCGTCCGTCGCCGGTCACGACCGAATATGTGCCGACCGCCGAGGACATGAAGTCGTTCCGATCCCAACCCGCAGGCATCCTCACCGATCCGGATGAGCCGCAGCCTCGGCGCCGAAGTGGCTGGCTGCAGTGGATCGTGCCGCTGCTTCTGCTGCTGGCGGCAGCAGCCGGTGGAGTCGCCTACGCGGTGAGCAGGGATCAAACGCAGACCCATCAAGTGCCTCACCTCGTGGGGCTCACCGAGGCCGAGGCGCTGAACCAGATCACCGGATTCGGCTGGGACACCGTGGTCACGCGCGAGGCCAGCGACGACGTGGCTCCCGGGATCGTCATCCGCACACAGCCCGACGAAGCCGTATCGCTGCAAGAGAACAAGCCGTTCCAACTCGTCGTCAGCACGGGGCCGGCGCCACGGCCGCTTCCCGAGCTCGTCGGCTTGACCCTGGATGAGGCGACGGCCGCTGTGGAGGCGCTCGGGCTGGTGCTGCAGCAGGGCGACTCGGTCTTCAACGAAACGGTTCCCCTCGGTGCCGTCATCAGCTGGATGGTGCCGGAGCAGCCTGGTCTCCGGGTCGGCGAGACCGTCACTCAGAAGACGGTGATCGCTGTCGTTCTCTCTGCCGGACCACAACCTCGAGTGGTTCCAAATCTCACCGGCATGACGGTGGAGCAGGCCACAGCGACTCTCACCGAGCAAACGCTTGTGCTCGCACAGCTAGAGCCGGAGTTCAGTAGCTCTGTGGCTGCCGGGGTGATCGCGCGTCAGGACCTCGTGGCCGGCAGCAATGTCGATCGCGGTGCAGTGGTCAGCGTGGTGCTCTCGAAGGGTCCCGATCTTGTCGCCGTGCCGCCGCTCGGCGGCCTTACCCAGCAGCAGACGATCGACACCCTCGCTACGGCAGGGCTCGTTGTCGGCACCGTGTCAGGTATCCCGGAGGGGGTACTGGTCGGTGCGCAGTACAAGGGCGTCGACGTGCTGCCGGGGCAGATGCTCGAGCGCGGTTCGGCGATCGACATCACGCTCGCGTAGAGATTTGTCCTCGCGTAGAATTCATGGTGGCTGGTGCCGCTGACTAGCGTGCCTTCGTCTGGAGGAGGATGGCATGGGATCGCTCGACGGCCGAGTTGCAATCATCACCGGCGCCGGCCGTGGGATTGGCCGTGAGCATGCGTTGCTGTTCGCCCACGAAGGAGCACGCGTCGTGGTCAACGACATTGGCGGCGCCAACGACGGCACAGGCACCGACCTCACCCCGGCACAGCAGGTCGTCGCCGAGATCGAAGCGCTCGGTGGGGAAGCGATCGTCAATGGCGACGACGTCGCCCAGTGGGAAGGCGCCCAACGACTGATCAACAGTGCGATCGACGCGTTTGGCGACCTCGACATCCTCGTCAACAACGCCGGCATCCTGCGCGACCGGGTGATCGTCAACATGACCGAGGAGGAATGGGACGCCGTCATCACCGTTCATCTCAAAGGCCATTTCGCGCCCACCCGTTGGGCGGCGGCGTACTGGCGTGAGCAGCACAAGGCCGGGAAGGGGAAGCCGCGCAACCTGGTGCATACCTCCAGCACGTCTGGCCTGTTCGCCAACCCGGGCCAGAGCAACTACGGCGCTGCCAAGACCGGCATTGCCACGTTCAGCCAGATCGCCGCCAAGGAATTGATCCGCTACGACGTCAGGAGCAACACGGTCGCACCGGGCGCGCGAACCCGCCTGACGCTCGCGACACCGGGTCTCGAGGCGATCATGAAACCAGCCGAGGGCGGCTTCGACCAATGGGATCCCGCCAACATCTCGCCGCTCGTTGCCTACCTAGCGAGTGTCGCCTGCAAATTCACCGGCGAGACGTTCTTCGTGCAGGGCGGCAACGTCACGCTGATCGAGAGTTGGGCCCGAGGTGCCTCAGTCGACCGCGACTCGATGTGGTCGGTCGATGAGCTGGCCATTGCGTTGGCGCCGCTGGCGCGCTCATAGCCCGGCGTCGGCTGTCGACCAGCGATCTCATCGGTGATCTAATCGGTGATCGCCTTGATCTCGTCCGCGATCGTCTTGGCAGTCTCGTCCTGTGGCATGCCGGTTTGCATCGCCATCATCTTCATCATGTCGCCCTGGACCTTGATCTTGCCCGCCATGAAAGCTTGCATGCCCGCGGCCTGATCCTGGTCGACGAAGACCTTCTTGGCTGTGTCGTAGTCGGTGGTCAGCGTGAGATCGGGTGTCTCCAACTCACCTGGCTCCATCACCAAGCTGCCTGACGAGGTGTCGAGGTACAACTTCACGTCACCCTCGCCGAACGGCATGTCGGTGATGACCTGGTTCATCCTCACGCTGATGGTGATTGCTGAGGCCTGATCCGCGTACTTCTCGCGGATGGCCTTGGCTGCTTCCATCCACTCCGCGGACAAAAAGGCGTACGACATGGAACCTCACGATCTTGTTGATCTGGCGTCGGCTCAAGATAGCCGTCAGCGAACTGCGTGAACAGATCGTTCAATTCTTTTCGAATCCGCCGTTCCGGCGGTAACGATGTTGTCATGGCGCGGATCCTCGTTACTGAAGAAATCGCGGAAGGCGGGCTCGATCGTCTGCGTGCTGCCGGCCACGAGGTCGACGTACGGCTAGATCTCGACGACCTGTTGGTCAACATCCGCGGTGTCGACGCCCTCATCATTCGCTCGGCCACACAAGTGACGGCCGAGGTCCTCGATCATGCCGACCAGTTGTTGGTCGTGGGGCGCGCGGGAATCGGCCTCGACAACGTCGATGTCGATGCGGCGACGCGCCGCGGCGTGATGGTGGTCAACGCGCCGCAAAGCAACATCATCTCTGCCGCCGAGCACACGATGGCGCTGCTGCTCGCCCAGGCCCGCAACATCCCTCAAGCGCATGCTGCGCTCACAGCGGGCCGTTGGGAACGTGCGCGTTGGGAAGGTGTCGAGCTCGCCGACAAGATCCTTTCTGTGATCGGTCTTGGTCGCATCGGCAAACTTGTCGCCGACCGGGCCAGGGCGTTCGGCATGCGCGTCGTTGCGTACGACCCGTTCGTGTCCGTCGACAAGGCGAGGCAGATGGGTGTCGAGCTCCTGTCCCTCGACCAGGCTGTCGCCGAGGCTGACTTCCTCACGATTCATCTGCCGAAGACGCGAGAGACCACCGGACTCATCAACCGCGACATGTTGCTGAAGGCCAAGCCCACGATGCGTCTCATCAACGTCGCTCGAGGCGGCATCGTCAATGAAGCCGAACTGGCCGACGCCATTCGCGATGGAGTCATCGCAGGTGCAGCAATTGACGTGTTTGCGACCGAGCCGACCACCGAGTCGCCGTTGTTCGCGCTCGATCAGGTCATCGTCACGCCGCATCTCGGCGCCTCGACCAGGGAGGCGCAGGACAAAGCCGGCGACACGATCGCCGACATGGTTCAGCTGGCACTGGCAGGCGAGTTCGTGCCGTTCGCCGTCAACGTCGACGCCGCGGAGGCCAACGAAACGATGCGACCGTTCCTGCCGCTCGCAGAGCGATTGGGCCGACTGTTCGCCTCACTTGTCGGCGGTGCGCCCAAACAGATCGAGGTCTGCACGGAGGGCGACATTGCGGGCTACGACACTCGCATCCTCACGCTGGCAGCGTCCAAGGGCTTCTTCGGTTCCACCACCGACGAACCGGTGACCTACGTCAATGCGCCGCAACTCGCCAAGGAGCACGGCGTCGAGATCCGCGAGATCAACTGCGCGACTTCCGCCGACTTCGTCAACCTCGTCACCCTGCGGGGCGCCGGTCACTCATTGTCGGGTACGTTGGTCGGTCGCCGCGGCGAGCAGCGCATCGTGATGATCGACGACCACGTCTTCGACGTGCCGCCAGCCGATCACATGCTGATGGTCAGGAACGACGACCGGCCGGGTGTCATCGGAATCGTTGGAACGCTGCTCGGCAACGCCGGCGTCAACATCGCCGACATGGATGTCGGTGCGGCTGCGGATGGAGACACGGCCGTCATGCTCATCGCAACGTCGGGCGAGGTCGAGCACGACGTTCTCAACCAACTGCGCGGTGCCCCAGGGATCATCTCCGTCGACGCCCTGACCTGCTGACCATCGAGCGTTGAGGTCAAACAAGTCAGGGAATCTCCGGCAACGCCTGATATTCGGTGCCTGGCCTCGCGAGGGGGTGGTGACAGCCCGGCGGTGAGATCGAGACAAGTCACGGAATCTTCGGCAACGCCTGATATTCGGTGCCTGGCCTCGCGAGGGGGTGGTGACAGCCCGGCGGTGAGATTGAGACAAGTCACGGAATCTTCGGCACCGCCGGATATTCGGTGCCTGGCCTCGCCGTGTGAAATGTCAGCCGGTGACTCGAGCGCTGTAACGCCTGATCGCGTTGCGTGTGGCGACAGCCTCGAGGCGGGCTGCCTCGGCGAAGTCATCGCCGTTGGACGCGTACAGGATGGCGCGCGACGAGTTGATGATCATGCCGAGGCCATCGGATGTTGTGCCGGCCGCAACGGTTGCCTCGATGTCGCCGCCTTGGGCACCCACACCCGGCACGAGTAGGGGCATGTCGCCAACGATCGTGCGAACGGCGCCGAGCTCGTCGGGAAACGTCGCTCCGACAACGAGACCACAATCACCCAGCTCGCTCCACTCGGTTGCGACACGGCGCGCGACGTTGGCATACAGCGGTTCGCCCTTGACGTCGAGCGACTGGAAGTCGCTGCCGCCGGGATTCGAGGTGCGGCACAAGACGAGAACTCCGCGTCCTTCGTACGCCAGGTATGGCTCGACGGAGTCGGTGCCCATGTATGGATTGACGGTGACGACGTCGGCTCCGTAGCGGTCGAACGCCTCGCGTGCGTACTGCTGGGCCGTTGGCCCGATGTCGCCGCGCTTTGCGTCGAGGATGAGCAACACCTCTGGATAGGTGTCGTGGATGTATCGGCACAGCATCTCGAGCTCTGGCTCGGAGCGTTGCGCGGCAAAGTATGCGAACTGCGGCTTGAATGCGCACACGGTGTCGGCGGTTGCGTCGACGATCGCCTTGCAGAACTCGTACGTCGCGGCGTTGTCGTGGTCGAACGATGCCGGCATCCGATCGGGATCGGGGTCGAGCCCGACACACAACATCGATTGAGATGCCTCCCAAGCAGCCCTCAACTTGGTGTGGAACCCCATGCGCAACCGACCCTAGCCCGTACCAACCCGATCGTTGCCTCGTGTCGGCGTCTGCGGCATCAACGCCCATTTCTGAGCGCTGCGCAGCGTGACCACACGGAACACTGTGAGCTGCAACACGAGGACTGTCGAACCCAATACAAACCACTGCAGCAACGTGTTGTGGCGGTCCTGGCCGGCGAGGAACGTGTGCACGGTCGAAGTGATCCACAGCACAACGCTGGTGAGGTGGATCGCGTGCCAGATCTTGCGCTTGATGTGCCGCATGAGCCACGAGGTCACCTGAATCGCGATGAGAAAGTAGAAGCCGACGATGCCCCAAGCAACCGCACCCGTCTTCCACGGCGACTTCATCGGTATGAACAGCTCACGCCATCCGAAGTAGACGAAGTTGTCTGCCCACAATCCTCCGATGTGCACGAGCACGAAGACGAGAGACAGCGTGCCGAGGTATCGATGGAGGTCGAGCAGCCAGGCGGGCACACCGCGCTTGCGAACCAAACGGCTCGACAGGGTGAGCCCCCATAGGATGCTGGCGGTAACCGTGGCCCACGCGACGATTCCGCTGGATCGGGCGACGTACCAGGCAAGTTTGTCGGTGACGGCAATCATCATTGGGACTCCTGCACTACGTGGACGCGGTCAGCACTGATCAACCAGGCTTTCACATCCGCGGCGCGCAGGAGTGCCGTCCCGTCGGTTTCTCCGGCGATTATTGCTGCTTTCGCCAGGGCCTCGCCTCGAGCTGCGCTCTGGGCAGCGACCGCCACTGCCAGGAGATTGGTGCAGGACGAGCGGCCGGTACGTGGGTCGATGATGTGGTGACTTGCGATGTCGTCCTTGATCCACCGCCGGATGGTCACGGTGCTCATGACGAGTGCACCGGAGAACAGGGCGTGATGCGCTACCGGCTCGCCGGTGATGGGGTGCAGTAGGGGAACCTGCCACCCATTTTCGTCGACCGGTTCGCCTGCCGATTGAATGTCGCCACCCAACGACACGTATGCGGTGTTGGCGCCCGCTGCGATCAATTCGTCGGCGACGAGATCCGCTGCGAGTCCCTTGCCGATCCCACCGAGATCGATCGAGACTCCCGCGGGCAGCCGAACCCAATTGTTGGAGATCTCCAATCCGGCAAGGCCCGGTGCAGGTGCGACGGAAATCAAATTGGCAGACCGCGATGGCTGATCGACGATCTCCCCGTAGGTGCGGTCGTAGCCGAGCTTCTCGAGGCTGGTGCGTATCGATGGATCGAACAAGCCGCCGGTTTCGGTGTGCATCCGTGAACACCACTGGAGTGCAGCGACGAGATCGTCACTGCACTCCAGCCAGTTGCCCCGCCATGTCTGGAGACGATTGAGTTCGCTGTCGGGAAGAAAGCGACTCCACGTCTGCTCGAGCTGTCGTAAACGAGAGAATCCGAGCTGGATCAGTTCAGCCGGACCGTCGATGAGAAGTTCACCAGTGGACCCCATCAACCGGGCCGACGAACGATGCCAGGTCCGTTCTTCGGCCACCTCCCGAGTCAGCACCCACTGCCTTGGCACGGCGGGGGTGAAGGGGCTGGTGCTGGTGCCGGTGCTGGGGCGGGTGCCGGTGCCGGTGCGGGGGCCGGAGCGGGGGCTGGGGCCGGAGCGGGGGCTGGGGCCGGAGCGGGAGCGGGAGCGGGAGCCGGACCAGGTGCGGGAGCGGGAGCGGGAGCGGGAGCGGGACCAGGTGCGGGAGCGGGAGCGGGAGCGGGCGCACCTCCACCACTGGGGGCGGGAGCTGGGGCCGGAGCAACGGCGCCGGGTGCTGCCGGAGCTGCTGTCCCAGGGGTTACAGCGACAGGAGCGACTCCGACCGTGGTGGCGGGCGCGAGTGGATCGACCACGGCATTCGGATCGACGACGGCAATGGTCGTCGTCGCTGCTGATGTGTCAGCCACAGCAACCAGCGTCGTCGGCGGCGCGATGGGATTGCCGAACTCATCGACATAGACGACGCGGTGGATGGTTTCGAGGAGCGTCGTGGGCGGCGCAGCGTCCGCTTGCTTGGCTTCGAGGGCACGTGCGTCAGCAGTGGCCAGCGAGGCGATGGTTGCCAGGAATCCCGATGTTGCCAGGCCTGTGGCGAGGATGCGACCAGCCGCCGCGACATGACGTCTCCGGCTACCGAAGAGTCGAACGCTGGTGTGACGATCGAGAACCGGAACAGTCGCAGTATCCGCTCGCTCGATCGCGATCGGAGCAGCATTCGGCGTCCCGACTGGAGGACTCCATGACGGCGCTCCGGCGGGGGGTGCAGCCGAGGCGGAACGCGCTGCACTCGAAGTCGAAGCAGCGGCCGTGGGGTTGCGCTTGCCCAACTTGGCGAGCCTGGCGAGTTGTTGCTCGTTGAGGTCGGTGGGAGCCGACGTCGCCTGGGCAACGACAGCGGCCGGAGGCTGAGGAATCAGCGCAGGCGCCGCCGGTGGTGGCGGGATGGCCAGCACCGGCGGTGGTGGTGGCGGCGGTGGCACCGTTACGTTGACCGCAGGGGGCGCAATCGGGGGGTTGGGGTTGCGCTTGCTCAGTCGTTGGAGTCTGGCAAGTTGTTGGTCGCTCAGCTCAATCGTCATCGCAATGCCAACGGCCGTGTTCCCATTCCGGGTCTTTGCATCCTCCGGGCACCGGGGGCCTGGTTGCCGGCGACGATGGTGCAGTCGTGGTGGCTGGGTGATCGTCTTGCGGCTCAGGTTCGGCCTGATGCGGCGGAGCCGGGGCAGGCGCGGGCGCTTGCGCACTTCTCGCCGCGGGTCCCGGTGCCGGCGCAACCTCGGTCGCTTCGGTCGCTTCGGTCACTTCGGGCGCTACGACCGTAGCGGGCGCGGTTGCTGCGATCGATGGCGCGGCAGTTGCAGCTCGGGCCAACGTCGCACGCTCGGCTGCCTCGACGACGGCTGCGGACGTGTCGACAACCACCGCGGTGGTTGGCGAGTGGACGACGACATAGTCGTCGACGATCTCGACTTGCTTACCTCCCCCTGGATTTGGGGCCGCGCTGGCGAACAGACCTCCGGCGGTGACGGCTATTGCCACGCACCCGATTCCAAACGTCGCAGTGGCAGAGACTATGTACGTGATTGCGAGACGGCGTTCCACACGATCACCTTTCTGTCATCATTTCGTAATGACACGTCTGAGGTCACCAAGAGGTTTTGGGCCTAGATCATGTTTATTCTTCGGCAGAATCTGCCCAGAACTACAGCAAGATCTCGTCAAGAACGGCCCAGCCAGGAGCGACGCTGTCGGCAAGACAGGTCCGCGACGGGCCGAAACGTCATGCAATTGAAATAAAAGTCCGACGCCGAGTGGCGGTGCGTGGCAGGATGAGCACCAAAGGTGGCAAAACCGAGTTCTATACGTCCCCAACGGTGATGGCGCCGGTCGGGCACATGTTCTCGGCGGTCAGAACGCGCTCGCGCAGTTCCTCCGGCGGCTCCTCCTGGAGGATGTACAGATAGCCGTCGACACGCACCTCGAACACCTCCGGGCACACCTGCATGCACGTGCCGGTGGATGCGCAGACATCGAAATCAACGCTGACTTTCATCGTTCTCGCTCCGTTCAGGCCTTGGCCGGACGATAGCCATCGGCGATCGCATCATCGGCGTTGGCATAGCAGCGCTCGGCGACGGTGCGTGCATAGAACCGGCCGCCGGGCGCATGAAAGATTCTGGAGTTGTCATTGGCCTTCAACGGGTATCCGTCGGGGCACGCGCCGTTGACCGGAGGCGCCCAACGCTGGCCGGGCGGGGTCCGTTCGGTGACGCGCGCCGCCGCGGGAGCGGCTGGAGCAGCAGTCGTGGCCTTGCTCGCGGGTTGCGCGGGCAGCGGTGGCCACTCCGGCGTCGATGGGGACTTCGATTGGCGTTGACCCAAAACTCGATACGCGCTCAATCCCGCTCCAGCGAGCAAACCGAGCCAGAACAATCTCCGAAACCAACGCATCATGAGCGAGACATTACAACTGGTGGCGTTCGTGGGCGTTCAATACCGCGCGCAGCGATGCAGTGATGATGTTTGGGTCCACACCGACACCCCACAGCACGAGGCCATCTGGTTCCGACGTCTCGACGTACGCGACGGCGTTGGCTTCGGAACCCTGTCCGATCGCGTGCTCCGCATAGTCGAGCACGTTGAGATCTGCGTCGACGCCATCGCGCAACGCGTGCACAAAGGCATCAATTGGTCCGTTGCCCTCACCGACGACGGTCACCGGCGAGCCGTCGACCACTAACTGTGCTGTGATCGAGGTGCGTCCGGTGGCTGAATCACTGTGCAATTCGTGGCTGTTGAGGCGGAACATCGGCTCCTCCGGGAGGTACTGCTGTTGGAACGCCTCCCACATCACGACTGGGCTGATCTCGGTGCCAGAGTCTTCTGTGATGTGTTGAATGGTCTTGGAGAACTCGATCTGCAAGCGCCTCGGCAACTCGAAACCGTGCTCCTCCTTCATCATGTAGGCGACTCCACCCTTTCCTGATTGCGAATTGACGCGGATGACAGCTTCGTACGAGCGACCGACGTGCTTCGGATCGATGGGTAGATATGGCACGCCCCACCGGTCGTAGTCCTTCGGAAGCGCCTCGAACCCCTTCTTGATGGCGTCCTGGTGGCTGCCGCTGAACGACGTGTAGACCAGATCGCCGGCGTACGGATGCCGCGGAGGCACCGGCAGGCGGTTGCAATACTCGGCGACTCGCCGTAGGGCGTCGATGTCGCTGATGTCGAGTTCCGGGTCGACGCCATTGCTGAAGAGATTCATCGCCAAGTTGATGATGTCGACATTGCCGGTGCGCTCGCCGTTGCCGAACAATGTTCCTTCCACACGATCCGCGCCGGCCATGACGCCGAACTCGGCAGCGGCCACACCGCAGCCGCGGTCGTTGTGCGGATGGAGGCTCATCAGCACGGAGTCGCGATTTCGAATCGTGCGGCCGAACCACTCGATCACATCGCCGTAGACATTGGGCGTGTAGCACTCGACCGTTGCAGGCAGGTTGAGGATGAGTGGTTTGTCGGGTGTGGGCTCGACCACATCCATCACCGCTTCGCAGATGCGAATGGCGAACTCTGGTTCGGTCAGGGTGAAGCTCTCGGGCGAGTACTCGTAGCGAATCTCGGTGCGGCCCATCGTCTGCTCCAGCTTGCGACACAACTTGGCCGCGTTGACGGCGATGTCGACGATGCCATCCATGTCGAGGCCGAACACCACCTCACGCTGCAGCGGGTTGGTCGAGTTGTAGAAGTGCACGATCGCCCGCGGCGCACCCT
>JBDTWJ010000124.1:0-11310 GCA_040006755.1 Ilumatobacteraceae bacterium
TCCCCAATGGCGGCTCGGGGTTCAAAGGTGTCGTCAAGACGCTGAGCGACATCCGACCAACGCGCCGGCCTTCGTGGGCCATCACCGATGTGGCCTACTACCGCTTCATCGTCGTGGCCGCCTTCGCGATGTTCATGCTGGCCTCGTTCGTCCTCTCCCGCAAACCAGGTCGGGCGTGGGCCTCCATCCGTCAGAGTGAAGCTGCCGCGCTCGCCGCCGGCATCGACGTCACCCGCTACAAGCTGTGGGCGTTTGCGCTGGCAGCTTTCATGGCGGGTGTTGCCGGCGGCCTGTACGCAGGCACCGTTCCGAAGGGGATGAGCATCGACGCCTTCAACCGCCAATCAGCGATCTTCTTGATCGCCGTCGTCATCATGGGTGGCATCTACAGCCTGTGGGGCGGATTGTTGGGCGCCTTCTTTGCCACGTGCTTGCTGAAGTTTCTCACCCAGAACGTCATTGGTCATCAGTTCTGGACTCGCTTCTCGCTGTCGTTGTTCGGGTTCGGTCTGCTGGCGAACCTCATCCAGAACACACGTGCAGCCGAGAGGAAGGGCATAGAAGCGTGATCGACGTCCAAGACCTCTCCGTGCATTTCGGCGGCGTCGTTTCGCTCGATCAGATGACCGTTCAGTTCCCGGCCGGCACATGTGGACTCATCGGTCCCAACGGCGCAGGCAAGACGACGTTCTTCAACGTGTTGTCCGGCTTCGTCAGGCCGCGCAGCGGTCGCATCGATGCGATGGGACAGGATCTCCTGGTCCTTCCCAGCTTCAGGCGGGCACGTTGGGGCTTGCGACGAACATTCCAGACCGAGCAGGCCATCGAGAAGCTCACGGTGTTCGACAATGTTGCCACCGTCTACGAGCACTCCGACACGCGGGGCAAGGCGGGTCGCACCGCTGCGGTCGACGAGGCGCTCGACTTCGTCGGGCTCACCGATGTTGCGCAGCAAACGGTGCGCACTCTCGGTGCAAAAGAGCGGCGGTTCATCGAGGTGGCCCGCGCCGTCGTTGGGCAGCCGAAGTTGGTCCTGCTCGACGAGCCGGCTGCCGGACTGCCGGATGAGGAGACCGCGATTCTCGGTCGCATCATTCGCAACATCCCCGATCGTGTGGGCGCGACGGTCATCCTCGTCGATCACGACATGAGCCTTGTTCAGGCGTGTTGCGACTGGACAGCCGTGCTCGACTTCGGGCGACTTCTGGCCTCGGGGCCGACGCAGCAAGTATTGAGAGACACGAACGTGATGAAGGCATATCTCGGCACGGAAGAGGTCGCCTGATGGCCACGCTGTCCATCGAGAACGTCTCGGTCGCCAGGGGACCGCGAAACGTCGTGCACGACGTCACGATCGAGGTCCCTCCGGGGGAGGTCACCACGATTCTCGGCCCCAATGGAGCCGGGAAGTCGAGCCTCGCGCTGGCATGTGCCGGCCTGGCCCGAGTGACGAAAGGTTGGATCAACCTCGAGGGCAAGAACCTCGCCAACCAGCGTCCCGAACGCATCCGTGCTGCTGGCGTCTCGGTGGTGCCGGAGGGCCGGCGGTTGCTTCCGCACTTGACCGTCGAAGAGAACCTCAAGGTTGCTTCGTACTCACTCGGCAGGAAGGCGGCGAATGAGGGTCTGGCGTACACCCTGTCGTTGTTCCCGGAGCTGGAGAAGCGATGGTCGATCCAGGGACGTTCGTTGTCGGGTGGCGAGCAGCAGATGGTCGTGCTGGCCCAGGCACTGGTGTCGCGCCCGAAGGTGCTGCTGGTCGACGAGTTGTCGCTCGGCCTTGCGCCGATCGTAGTGAAGCGACTCGTGCCGACACTGGCCGAGGTTGCGGCGTCGGGTGTCGGGGTCCTGCTGATCGAGCAGTTCGCCCATGTCGCCCTGTCACTGGCCAAGGCCGCCTACGTCTTGGAGGGCGGCAGGGTCCGTTACAGCGGGTCGGCGGCAGAGCTGACCGAACGGCCGGAACTGCTGCATTCGGCCTACCTCCTTCGCGAGCACCGCTCGGGAACCACCTGACATCCGAGTTCGCCAGAGGCGAACGCGGATGGGCGGCGTGCCGCCTAGCTGTGAGACAATCAGGCGTTCTCACGACTCCCTGGGGGATTGATGAAGCAGAGCACTGACCGGATTCTCACGACGCACGTCGGCAGCCTGGCAAGGCCGCATTCGTTGCTCGACATCATGAAGGAGCGCGAGTTCGATCGTCCGTACGACGCCGAAGCGCTGGATCGCGAGATCGCCGATGCGGTCAAGGAGCGCATCCGGCAGCAGGTCGAGTCGGGGATCGACATCGTCGCCGATGGCGAGATGAGCAAGGTCAGCTTCCTCGGCTACGTCAAGGATCGTCTGGGTGGGTTCGAGGTCGACCTAGGCCCGTCGACGATGGCGCCATCGTGGCAGGCCGAGTTCGACATGTTCCCCGAGTACTACACGGAGTACTTCAAGAAGTACGCGTCTGCCGTCAGCCCGCTGCGCAGGATCATCTGCAAGGGTCCGATCTCTTATACCGGCCAGAAGTTGTTGCAGATCGACATCGACAATCTCAAGGCAGCGTGCGAGGGCTTGGAGATTTCCGACATCTTCATGCCCGCTACCGGTCCGAGTGGCTTCGGCAAGAACGATTACTACAAGAGCCACGAGGAGTATCTCAACGCGGTTGCAGAGGCGATGCGCGAGGAGTACCTCGGCATCGTCGAAGCCGGCTTCATCCTGCAGGTCGACGACCCGTGGCTGATCGACATGCTGTGCGATCCCGCCGAGTCGCTCGAGGACCGTCGGCGTTCGGCAACCATCCACGTCGAAGCGCTCAACCACGCCCTGCGCGGTATCCCCGAGGATCGCATTCGCCATCACACGTGCTATGGCCTCAACCATGGGCCGCGACTCACCGACATCCCGTTGAAGGTCGCCCTGGAGTTCACATTCCAGATCAACGCCCAGGCCTACTCGTTCGAGGTGATGAACCCGCGGCACATGCATGAATGGCGCCAGGTCGAAGAAGTTGGTGTGCCCGACGGCAGGATTCTGATCCCGGGCCTCCTCGGTCACGCCAACAACTACGTCGAGCATCCCGAGCTGATCGCCGAGTTCATCTGCAACTATGCGTCGATCGTCGGCAAGGAAAATGTGATCGCCGGAGCTGATTGCGGTTTCTCGTCGCGCGCCAGTTATGCACCCGAGGTGCACCCGACCGTTGTGTGGCCGAAGTTCAAGGCGTTGGCCGAGGGTGCCGCCCTCGCCACAAAGAAACTCTGGGGCTGAGCAACTAGGATCGACCACGTAGCGGCATTTTGGGGATCTCGCCGCAATCGAAACCACATGGGGGTATGGAATGACTGACACTGCTGAGCAGGTGAAGTTTCCGGGGCCGGATGAGATCGAAGGCTTCTGGGCGTTCGACAAGATGCATGCGCCACGACCTCTGGCCCCGTTGTCGCAGGACCTGGTGATGTCGACCCTTGCGGTCGGATTCACCAAGGCGCAGGAAGAGTACGACTGCCCAGTGGTGGCCTCGAATCAGGCAATCAACCACTACTTCTATATGGCGTTCCACCCGCATCCCGACGAAGCCGTTGTCGAGGATCGCATGTCTCGGTACCTCGACACGCTCGACAAGAAGGTGCCCCTCGTCGGTAAGCGCTGGACCAACGAATGGCTTCCGCTGATCCGCAATCGAAACGAGTCGGAGCGCGACGCTGACTACTCGTCGATGAGCAACGCCGAGCTGCTCGCCAAGTTCGACGACATGAAGAGTTGGATGACCGAGATGTGGTACATCCACGGCCACATCAACTTCGCTCTGGTGTCAGGAGCAAAGCTCAGCGACCTGTATGCCGATGTCATGCAGCCCGACGATCCCACCGAGGCGTATCAGATCCTGCAAGGCCACCACACCCGTCCGGTCGACGCCGCTCACGGCCTGTGGCGGCTCAGCCGAGTCGTCCGCGACAGCAAGTCGCTGCACCAGCTGTTCGACGAGAACCATCCCCGAGATCTCGCCGCGAAGTTGGCCGAGACCGACGAAGGTCGCGCGTTCCTCGACCAGTTGAATGCCTACCTATACGACTTCGGATGGCGTAGCGACGCTGTGTACGACATCGCCGATGTGCCGTGGCGCGAAAACCCGGCGATCCCACTGGGCAACATCGCGCGTTACATCAACATGCCCGACAGCGACGATCCCATGATCCAGTACGAGCGCGCGGTGAAGCATCGTGAGGATCTCACTGCCAAGGTCCGGGCCAAGCTTGCCGACAACCCAGAGCAGAGCGCCAAGTTCGACGAGTTGTTCGACGCTGCCCAGTATGCGGTCCCGCTCACCGAGGATCACGCGTTCTACATCGACCAGATGGGCGTCGTGCTGCTCCGCACCTTCTGTCTCGCTGTCGGGGATGCACTGGTTCGCGATGGTGTGCTCGACAACCGCAGCGATGTGTTCTTCCTCCACCAGGACGAGGTCCGCGATGCCCTCGCCAAGGGAGGCGACCAGCGCGCCGTGGTCATCCAGCGCAAGTCCTCCGTCGATGCCGCCGCGCACGCCTCGCCGCCAGGTGCAGTGGGCACGCCGCCCCCGCCGCCACAGGCCGGCGGTTTCGTCGACCCGTTCATGGACGCCATCGTCACCCGTCTGCTCGGCATCAAGCCACCGGCCGAAGGCGAACAGGATCCCAACGTGATCGACGGGGTCGCCGGCTCACCGGGCATCTACCGCGGCGTCGCCCGCGTCGTGAGGTCACTCGACGAGGCTGGAGACTTGGAGGACGGCGAGATCATGGTCTGCGAGATGACCCTTCCGCCCTGGGTGCCGATGTTCTCCATCGCCGGCGCCGTCATCAGCGATGTGGGCGGCGTGATGAGCCACTGCGCCATCGTCGCTCGCGAGTTCAACATACCGGCGGTCGTCGGCTCGGTTGACGGCACATCACGGATCAAGACAGGTCAGACGGTGACAGTCGACGGCATCAAGGGTGTCGTCTACCTCGACGGTCGAGAGCTGTAGGAGGCTCGCTGCGTAGAACATGTGCCAAGCATCAGATGTTCTACGCCGCGCTGCCCAGTCCGACGCCCCATCGGCGACCTCGGGTCCGACGCGTCTGCCGTTTCGATCCGACGCCGCCGAACGCTTGATCCTGTTGGGCACCGCGGGTGCCTCCAATCCCAAGGCGACGCGGGCCGGCTATGCCAATGCCGTCGTCGTTGGCGATGTCGCGTACATCGTCGACTGCGGCGAGGGAGTCCATCACCAGGCCTGGCGATCAGGCATCTCGATGCATTCGGAGCGAAGGCCTCAGGGCGGGAGCACGGTGCGTTCGATCTTCTTCACGCATCTGCACAGCGATCACGTCATCGACTACATCAACTTGCTGCTCGGGTTCTGGCCATCGCGCCGCGTCGATGTCTTCGGGCCGGGCGAGGCTGGTCTGCCCATCGTGCCGTATCCAGCCGATCGTGTGGTGCCGGTGCTGTTCCCGGATGCACCCACTCCTGGGATCCGTGTCCTGACGAGGAAGCTCTTCGAGGCCTTCGCGTACAACATCAATGTGCGAATTGCCGACGAGGGACGCAGCGACGTCACCGAAAAGGTGGTCGTGCACGAGATCGGTGTTGCTCACGACGACTACAAGCCCGACATCGATCTCGGTGTAGTCGCGAGCGGCGCATCAATGAGCACCGCTGCACCTCCGATGGAGCCTGTTGAGATCTCTCCGCTCGACGACAACGGTGTGCGCGTGACGGCAATCCTCGTGCAGCACGCCCCGGTGTTTCCCGCCTTCGCGTATCGCTTCGACACGCCGTCCGGATCAGTTGTCTTCAGCGGTGATACTGGGCCGTGCGAGAACGTCGTCCGACTGGGCCGGGGCGCCGACTATCTCGTGCATGAGGTGATCGATCTCGACTATCTACGCGAGCGCGTCGCAACGCTCCCCAATCGCGACAGCATCATCAACCACCTCACCGAGTCCCACACGTCGCCGGAGGACGCCGGCCGCATCGCGGCTCGGGCGGGCGTGAAGACCCTCGTGCTCAGCCACCAGGTCCCCGGCGACAGCGAGATCTCCGAAGACAAATGGGAGTCCCGAGCCAGGGTCGACTTCGACGGCGACGTGGTGTGCGGCGTCGATCTCGACCAGTTCGCACTTTCTGCGTCATGACGACGACCGTACCGGTAGACGTTCGACGGCAGCCGTCGCGCCTCGAACTGCGCGCGTTCGCCGGGCTCTCGATGGCGTCGGCAGCGATTTCGATCGATCTCATCCTGCCGGCCTTCGGTCGTATTCGCAGTGACCTGGGACTGGCCGCAGACTCCGCCGCAACCGCTGGCTTGGTCACGGCGTTCTTTCTTGGGATGGCCGTTGGTCCGATTCCGTTCGGCCTTCTTGCCGACAGATTCGGGAGGCGATGGATCCTGCTCGCAACATGCGCGCTGTTCGTCGGCGGGGCGTTCGCTGCCGCAGTGGTACCCAGTCTGCACTGGATGTTGTGGGCTCGCTTCGCGTGGGGGCTTGGTGCCGCTGGGCTGCGCGTGATCGCAGTGGCGACTATTCGCGACCGATTCGTTGCTGACGACATGGCGCGTGAGATGGCGTTCGCCATGGCGGTGTTCATCTGCGTGCCGGTGGTGGCGCCGGCGCTCGGTGCGGGCCTGATCAAGGTCATGCCATGGCGCGGCACATTTGTGATCTGCGCGGTGTTCGGGATCCTGATAGCGCTGTGGTCGCTTCGATTGCCCGAGACCTTGCCGATCGAACGACGACAACCACTGCAGCTCCAACAGGTAGGGATCGCCACGATGGCAATCGTGCGCAGTCGAGCCGCATTGCTCTACACCCTGTGCAGCGTCGTCGTCTTCGGCGCGTTCTCGTCATACCTAGCGACCTCCGAACGCGTGATCGGCGACGTGTTCCATCGTCGATCGTGGTTTCCATTCGTGTTCGGTGGAACGGCCATCTTGATGGGGATCAGCTCCATGACGGTCGGGCGGAACGTTGGACGCGTCGGACTCGATCGATTGATTCGCTGGGCCGTCGTCTCGTACACGGTCGTGGCCGTAGCGATGTATGTGCTCAGCTTGGCCTCCGACGGCCACCCCTCGTTCTGGCCATTCATCATCCTCCTGTCGTTGGTGCTGATCGGCTACAACGTGCTGCTGTCGAACCTCAACTCGGCAGCAATGGTGCCTGTCGGTCATGTCGCCGGCACCGCGATGGCGGTGTACGCCACGGTCACAACGGCCGGGGCAGCGTTCATCGGTCAACGATTCGACAAGGCCTTCGACGGAACTGTCAATCCATTCAGCCTCGCGTTTGCAATCGCCGGAGCCCTGTCACTGGCCATGGTGCTCTCGCTGAAGTGGTCTCAGGTCAGAGGGGTAGGTTAGGTCCATGCCCTGCGCCCTGTTGTTCGACGTCGGCGAGGTCCTGATGGAGTCGAACTGGGTGGTGCTCGACCAGTTGGAACGTCGTACCGGACGCCGCTTCGTAGGGCGCGGCGCGATGGATCCCGACGGCGATCCGGCGTGGCAACGCTTCTTGCGCGGTGAGATCAGCAACGACGAATACTGGAACCAACTGGCGCTGACCGGCGGCTATCCCGACCGCATCACGATGTGGCGAGACATGTCCAAAGAACTGGGCACGGCGGTGTTCGCCGACGACGCCTTAGCTCTTGTCGATGAGGCGCGAGCTGCGGGAATCAAGGTCGGGATCCTCAGCAACGACCTCTACAGATCGGCTACCCGCGAGTGGGTGGCCGGCCGGCCGGAGTTCGACGGTTTCGATGTTCTGGTCGACTGCACCGAGTTCGGCGAGCGCAAACCGGCGCCCGGGCCGTATCTGAAGGCTGCTGCCGACTTTGGGCTGCCGCCTCATGAAATCGTGTTTCTCGACGACACGCCATACTGCATCGAAGGCGCCCGCGCCGTCGGCATGATTGGGATCCCGATCGATCCCCTGGCGCGATCGCACGGCTTCGAGCTCGCTCGCCGGATGGTCGGGCTCACGCCGCCTACCACCGCCGACCAGCTGGTTGCTGCAGCCGAGGCGGCGTACCGCAGTCAGGATCTCTTGCAGATCATGGGGCTGCTGCATCCTGACATCGTCATCTACTGGGATGGTGTCAAGGTCGCAGAGGGACTCAACGAGGCCCGCGCATTCCACACCAACCGGCTCGGGTTCGGATCGAAGCAGCGGCACGAGTACCAGCTTCACAAGACGTTGCGTGCGGCCCAAGGCGACACGATCTGCGTCGAGTGGGAGTCGAGCTACCGCAACGAGCGGGGCGAGTTGGTTCGTGCCAGGGCAGGCGAGTTCTGGACGATGCGATACGGGCTGCTGATCGAGTGGCATGCCTACCACCATCGTCTGGTCGATGAACAGTACGAGGAAGGGAGTGCCCGATGACTTTTCGGCTCGCGGCGATTCAGGCCGCACCCGTGCTGCTCGACAGGCAGGCATCGACCGACAAGGCATGTGGTCTCATTGCCAAGGCCGGGGAAATGGGAGCGACGATGTGCGCGTTCGGCGAAACCTGGCTGCCCGGGTATCCGCGCTGGGTCCATGCTCGCATCCCGTACCACCACCGTCGCGCGCTGACTGCGCGGTATCTCGCCGCAGCCTTACGGATACCGGGCCGGAGACCGACCAGTTGTGTGCTGCAGCACGAGCCGCCGCCTGTGACGTGACGATCGGTGTTGCCGAGCTCGACGAGACATCTGCCGGCACGGTCTACTGCACGCTTCTGTTCATTTCGTCCGAAGGAGAGATTCTTGGCAAGCATCGAAAGCTCAAGCCGACCGATGCCGAGCGCACAGCGTGGGGCGAAGGCGATGCCACCGGCCTTCGCCCGTACCAGCGCTCCTACGCGTCGATCAGCGGGCTGAACTGCTGGGAGCACAACATGGTGCTGCCCGGCTATGCCTTGATGGCGCAGGGGACGCAAGTTCACGTCGCGGCCTTTCCAGGGCACGAGACCGAACCGGCTGCGATGTCGTCGACGAGGCAATTGTTGCTGGCCAGGGCGTTCGCCTCGCAAGGGGCCGCCTACGTCGTCTTGGTGGGAGGTTTGATCCACCCCGACGAGATCGCCGACGCCGAGTTGCGCGAGGTGATCTCCACGACCCAGCCGATGAACGGCGGAAGCTACATCATCGACCCGCTGGGGGAGATCATCGCCGGACCCGCCGAGGGCGAGGAGATCCTGATCGCGGATGCGTCGCTCGATACCGTGCGGGCTGCCAAAGCGATGTGCGATGTCGCTGGCCACTACTCGCGTCCCGACCTCCTGCGACTTGTCATCAATCGCAGCCCGTCGCGACGCCTCATCGAGGAAGAGAGCTCGTGACCACCGTCGTCATCACCGGCGCCAATCGTGGCCTCGGGTTGGCCCTGGCAAAGCAGCACCTCGCCGACGGCGCAACCGTGATCGGTGGGTGCCGCAATCCTGCACGCGCCGATGAACTGGTCGCTGCCGGTGCCGAGGTACATGTGCTCGACACCGGTTCCGGACTGTCGATCTCGGAGTTCGGAAACGCGATCGGCGACCGCGCTGTCGACCTGCTCTACAACAACGCAGGCATCGACGCAAAGGCGGTTGGTGCCGACGACGATGCGAGGGGCGCGCTCGAGCTCTCCGAGGCCCAGTTCCGGGCGGTCATCGATGTCAATCTGTTCGGCCCCTTGCTGATGGTTCAGGCTCTCGCCGACAACCTGCGTGCCGTGAACGGAAAGATCGTCAACGTCTCGTCACAGGTCGGCTCGATCGAGGTCGCGCATCACATCGGTCGCGACGCGGCGTACACAACGTCGAAGGCCGCGCTCAACATGCTGACCCTGAAGCAGTCCCAAGTGTTGCGAGCTGATGGCGTCAGCGTGATCGCCCTTCATCCTGGCTGGGTGCGCAGCGACATGGGCGGACCCAGCGCGACGCTCGATCCCGCCGACGCCGCCGCAGAAATTGTAGGGCTGGTCGACAAGCTCACCATCGAGCAAACCGGCTCGTTTTTTCAATGGGATGGCTCCATCCACCCCTGGTGATATTTCCCCCGCCTCGATGCGTTTGTAACCGGGCGCCCCGCTACGGGGCCTCCGGCGCCAAACGGTTCGGCGGCGGGAGTGCGTTTGTAACCGGGCGCCCCGCTACGGGGCCTCCGGCGCCAAACGCTGTGGGTTGAGGGAGCAGCGAGTTAGCCGACGATGATCGAGGATGGGTCGACGGTGACCTGGCTGTCGTAGTAGGTGACCTGTGGTTCCGACCCGTATCGGGCGGCGAGGCGGGCCCGCCATTCGTCGTCGTACAACGCCTCGGCCTGCTCGCGGCTGTCCCACAGATACACGCCACCGGCACTGCGGCCATCGTCGGCCAGCAGGTAGTGCTTGCGGCGCAAGCCATCGACGTTCTGGTAGCTCGGTGCGCTGGACTCGAACATGGCTCGAGCTTCGTCGGTCGACAGAGGAGCAGGCAAAGCGAAGTTCACGACAGCGACGATCATGCGCTCACGGTAGCTCGGCGGTGCTGCCACGGCTCGACAGACTCAAGCGCCGCAGCCACCGTGATCAGCAGGTCGTCATGGCCGATCGGTGCGATCAACTGCACGCCGCGCGGCAGACCATCGGCCGGCCAGCCGAGGGGAACGCTGAGCGCGGGTTGCCCGGTGACATTGAACGGCCGTGTGAAGGCGCTGCCCCGGCCGGACTCGTAGCCCTTTGCGTAGTCGCCGTGCCGCGTCGGCGAGTTCGCGGTGGTTGGTGTGACCAGCAGGTCGAACCTTTCCCACCACGCCTCGGCGTCGACGGTGTGCTCGATCAGCACGCTCTGCGCCGCCAGCAACTCGACTGCCGAAACATCTCGGCCTTTCGTCACCATCCGCCACGTCATTGATTCGACGTCGACCTCACCGAGTTCGCGTCCGATCTTCGCCGACCACGTGTCGAGTTCGACCGCGATGTTGACGGCGAGAAGCATCGCGGCGGCGTTCCAGAACGCCGGAGCCGACAACGCGGTCGGAGCCGAGATCTCGACGCCGCACCCGAGTCCTTCGAGCAACGACGCACAGTGTTCGGCCGCAGCAGTATTCTCCGGATCGACCGAACTACCACTGAACGCTTCTGTCCACAACCCGACGCGGAGGAGCGGCAAGGTTTCGCTGAGCGCGGGCAGGAGCGGACGAGATCCTGGAACCGAGATCGCGTCAACGAGCCCGGCGGTATCGCGCACGGATCGCGTGACCACACCCTCGGTGTTCATGCCGGTGCGAGCGTCGCCGGGGACGCTCGCCACTGTTCGCCCTCGCGATGGCTTCAGGCCGACCAGACC
>JBDTWJ010000125.1:0-11229 GCA_040006755.1 Ilumatobacteraceae bacterium
AGATCTCGATGATGCGATACGGCAGGCCGAGCCCCGCGATCAGCGCCTCGGCGCGCCCCGTCATCTCGACGAGCAGGTCGGGCGCCTGCTCTGGAGTCGACACCGCGAGTATCTCGACCTTGTCGAACTCGTGGGCACGCAACATGCCGCGCGTGTCGCGGCCCGCCGAACCCGCCTCGCGCCGATAGCACGGCGTGTACGCCATGAATCGCAGCGGCAGGTCTTCAGAATCGACCACCTCGCCGGCGTACAGCGACGTCAACGGAACCTCGGCCGTGGGGATGCACCACAGGTCGTCGCGCTCGATGTAGTACGCGTCGTCGGCGAACTTCGGTAACTGGCCGGTGGCAGTGAGCGTGGCGGACGTGACAAGCGTCGGGGGCCGGATCTCCTCGAAGGCATCGACATTGCGATCCAAGGCGAACTGGCAGAGCGCCCTCGACAACGCCGCGCCCGAACCGCGCAGCATCGTGAACATCGCCCCGCTGATCTTGGTGGCGCGCTCATTGTCGAGGATGCCGAGCGCGACGCCGGTCTCCCAGTGAGGAACGCGCCGATGGGCGGGGAACTCGGCAGGCAGGTTGATGGGCCCTTTGACGAGCGGGTTGTCGGTGTCGCCGTCGCCGTCGGGCGCATTGGGGTGTGGCATGTTGGGAATCCGTAACAGCACGTCGCGCAGATCGCCCTGGACGATTTCAAATTCATTCGCCAGCACCCGCTCGTGATCACCGAGCGCGCGGCTGCGCAGCTGCAACTCCTCTGCGCCGTGCGTATCGCCCTTGCGACGCGTCTCGGCGACCGCTTTCGACAGGTCGTTGACCTCCGCGCGAATCGCATCGCGCTTGGCGACGATGTCGCGAGACAGCGCGTCGAATGCAATCGCTCGATCGAGCTGATCGATCACATCGGGCTGACCACGCCTTGAAAGGGCAACGCGAACCGCATCGGGGTCAGTACGCAACAAACGGACATCGATCACAGATCGGAGAGGTTACCGGTGGTCAGCGGGTGAGGGCGTAGGAGAATCGCCCTGCGGCACCGCTTCGGCACGATGCCGTGACGGGAGCCTGCCGAAGGTTCACGAACCTGCGGCCGGTGCGTAGACCGTGCGCGCGAAGGCGGCGCGCGAAGTCGAAGTCGTCGACGGTGGCCACCCGTTCGTCGAAACCGCCAATCGCGTCGAAGTCGTCGCGGCGGCACCAGTACATCCCGCCGCCGAGACCGTTGAGGTACGTGGTCAGGCGGGCCAACGCCATCGCCAGATCGATCGCCAGCGAATGCCGCTCCGGATTCTGGATCGCGGCGCCGCCCACGTAACAGCCGGTCGCCAACAGTCGCTCGATCTCGGCGAACGTCACCGACGACATCACTCGATCGGCGTCGATCGTCACGAGTATCTGGCCCGTCGTCTGCGCAGCGCCGGCGTTGCGGGCCGCGGCGATGTTGCGCCGATTGATCTCGACGACGGTTGCGCCTGCATCCGTTGCGAGACGGGCGAGCGAGGACGCGCCGTCGAGTACCACGACGACCACCTCGGCATCAGTGCGGATGCCCTGCGCTGCTCGGGCGATGGCGCGCAAGCTGCGACCCAGGTCGGCCTGCTCGTCGAGAGCAGGCACCACCACGGAGAACCGCGCCATGCCCCAGTGATCGGTTGAATTGCACGACGACTTGATCGCGAATTCGTCGCGAGCGTGGCCTAGGGTCGCACGCTGTGGCTGCGGTGGAGGTCGAGCGTCTGACGGTTCGACATGGGGCGCTCGTCGCTGTCGACGCAATTTCGTTCACTGCAGAAGCCGGCCGGGTGACCACCATCCTCGGACCGAACGGCGCAGGGAAGACCTCGGCGATCGAAGTGTGCGAGGGCTATCGCCGCGCAACGGCAGGCCACGTGACCGTTCTCGGGTTCGATCCGGTCACGCAGCAGCGACAGCTCAGCAAACGCATGGGCGTGATGCTTCAAGAAGGTGGGGTGTACCCCGCCGCCAAGGTCTTGGAGTCGGTGCGACACTACGCATCGCTGTACGACAACGGAGCGGATGCCGCCGCGCTCGTCGATGCGGTCGGGCTCACCTCGAGGAGCAACGCAACGTGGCGGCGATTGTCGGGAGGCGAGAAACAACGGCTGTCCCTGGCCCTCGCGCTTGCCGCGAAGCCGGACGTCGCATTTCTCGACGAGCCGACATCGGGGGTCGACATCAACGGGCGCGATGCGATCCGCGGCATCATCCGCGATCTCGCTTCTGATGGGTGCGCTGTCGTGTTGGCGACCCACGAGCTCGACGAAGCAGAACGGCTGGCAGATCGCATGGTGATCATCGATCACGGCGTGGTGATCGCCGACGGAACGTTGGCCGAGTTACGCAAGGGTCACGACGAGATTCGCTTCCGCACCGACCCTGAGCTCGACCTTCGTGCACTGGCTGCCGCGACGGGAATCATCGCCGCCAAGGTCGGTCACGACGAATACGTCATCGATGCGCCGCCGCAGCCGCGACTCATGGCACAACTCGGCGAATGGCTGGCCGAGGCCGGTCATCCGTTGCACGATCTGCGCGCCGGTGGCCAACGGTTGGAAGACGTCTTCCGGCGTCTGACGGGTGGTGATCAACCGTGAAGGTGTTGCTGGTCCAACTACGGGCCGAACTGCGCCGGGTCGCCGGCAATGGCGAACAGTTGATGTTGACGCTGGGCATCCCCGTTCTGCTACTGGTGTTCTTCAGCCTCGTTGACGTCCTGCCAACCGGCACGGAGGAACCGATCGACTTCCTGGCACCCGGGATTCTCGCGCTGGCGACGATGAGCACCGCGATGGTGAGCCTGGGCATCGGCACCGGCTTCGAACGCAGTTATCACGTCTTGAAGCGTCTCGGCACGACACCACTCGGTCGACCGCGGCTGATCGCCGCGAAGATCGGGTCTGTGATCGCGGTGGAGATCGTGCAGTTTGCTGTGCTGATTCCCGTGGCGTATGCGCTCGGCTGGGATCCCACCTCACCGAAGTGGCTCCTCGCGATCGCCGGCGTCGTCATCGGGACCGTGGCGTTTGCCGGTATCGGCTTGATACTCGCCGGTTGGCTGCCCGGCGAGATCAACCTCGCCGCGCAGAACGGGCTGTATCTCGTCCTGCTCCTCCTGGGCGGCATGGTCATCCCGTTCGCAAAGCTCCCTGGACCGATTCGCGCGGTTGCCCATTCATTGCCGTCGGGCGCGCTCGCCGACCTGCTGCGCGATGCGCTGAGCAACGCAGGCACAGAGCCGGCACGGTCGTGGATCGTGCTCGCGATCTGGGCGATCATCGCTCCAGCCGTCGCGGCTCGCGCGTTCCGCTGGGACTAACGCCACGCTGTCGGCTATCGCACCTTCTCGGTAGGAGCCGGAGTGCTGTCGAACTCCGACTTCACCTCATCGAACGTCAGTGGCGTCCGGCGATAGGTGTTCTCTTCTTTCCAATTCGTGGCGAACCGCCTGAAGAAGTAGAACACCACCAACGCCCACAGGAAGATCGAGCCGCCGACCTTCATGATCGCTCCGGCCAACTGTTGATCGTCGGTGGGGCTGAGGCCCCACACGCGCACGGGCTGGTTGTAGTGCTTGTAGACCACTCCTTCGGCAAAGGTCAGCCAGCCGGCAGGCACCGTGGGGATCACGCTCTGCAGGAAGAGGTAGATGGGCTTCGCGGCGTCGCTGATGCGTAGTTCCTGGAACGGTCCGACGACCGGCATCCACATCAGCACCGCGGTGAGCACCAGTAGCAGGTGCAACGCGTAGTGCAATGGTGCGCTCTCCACGGAGGCGTTGACGACCGGTGGGATGTGCGTGACCATCACTGCCACGTTGAAGACAACAGCGGCGACCACCGGCTTGGTCATGAACGTGACGATTCGCCATGTTCGACCGGTGCCCACGAGCAGCCGCATCAGCCAACTGGGTGTCGCGAGCAGTACCAACGGCGGCATGAAGTAGCTGAGCATCATGTGCTGGAGCATGTGGGCCGAGTAGAGGTAGTCCTCAGCGATCTGATGGATCGGCCAGGTGCTCGCGGCGAACAACAGGACCATCGCTGCGGCGAAGCACCACATGTTCATGCGCGTCACCACAGGCTGACCGTCGGCGACGGCACGCGGGCCGATGACGCGGATGGAGTACACGTAGGCGGCGATCAGGAACGCCACGAGCAGATAGACCTCTGGGCTGGCCTCGAACCTCCAAGGGTCGGCGAAGGTCGCGCCGAACATGCGTCAGCTTCCGTCGAAGAAGCGGAACGTCATCAGTGCGGCGAGGTATACGAACACCGCCAGGAACAGACCGCTGTAGAACAACCAGCTGAAGATCCTGTTGTCGAACCTCAGGTGCATGAACAACGACACGACAGTGACGAACTTGACCACCATCAGGACGAGCAGCGTCGGTAGGAACAGCTTGCCCAAATCGAGGTAGTACAGACCCACTTCGACACCGGTGACGATCGCCAAGGCGGCTGCCACCTTGATGTAGAAGCTGTTCGGCTTGTGCTCATGCACGTCGTCGGGACTGGCGTGGCCGGTCGGCGCCGAGTGGTCGGTGTGACGTTCGGTCGTAGTCATCGTGCGGACCTCATGCCGGGATCAGGTAGACGAGTGTGAAGATCACGATCCAGACGATGTCGACGAAGTGCCAGTACAGACCGATGAGCTCGACAACCTCGGCCTTGTCGCCGGGAACCTTGCTGCGAGAAATGATACCGACCAACGCCATCAGCATGATGATTCCGATCGTCACGTGGATGCCGTGGAAGCCCGTGAGCGTGTAGAAGCTGGAGCTGAACAGACTGGTCGTGAAGCCGAGGCCCTCGTGGTAGAACGACGTGAACTCGTAGACCTGGGCGCCCACGAAGGTCGCGCCGAGCAGCGCGGTGACCGACAGCCACAGCGTCGTCAGTCGGTCGTCACGTTGTTGTGCGGCGCTGACAGCGAGAACCATGGTGAGCGAGCTCATCAGCAGCACGAAGCTCGACACCGACGTCAGCGGGATGTCCCACAGCTGCGCTGGACCGGGCGAGCCGGTGTGCCGGCCGCGATACAGCATGTACGTCGAGATGAGCCCGCCGAACAGCAAGCACTCGCTGCCGAGGAACAACCACATCGCCAACTTGTTGTTGCTGAGCCCCGTCGAGGTGACCATGTGCGCGGCATGATCACCTGCGCCGTGTTCATCGACTGGGTGGTCCACGACGACGTCCTCGTCTGCGACTGGCACCACAGCACCGGAGTCGGCGCCGGATCGGTCGGCGTCGGGGGTATCGGTAATGATTGCCTCAGACACTGACAAGCTCCTGACTTGGCTCTCCGCCTGCGGCAGGCGGGTCGTAGTCGCTGTCGTCGGCAACCGACGGTTCGAGCGCCCACGCGAATGCTCCCATCAGCACGATTGCCCCGCCAATCACCGTCAGCAGGTGGTTGTAGATGATCCCGTAGGCCATGATCGGCAGCCCGGCGGCCAGAACGATCGGCCAGTACGACGGCGATGGCATGTGGATGTGCTTGTCGGCGTTGGTCTCTTGTTCTGTGAGCAGTTCCTCGGCCGTTCGCACCTTCACGAGGCGCGGCCCCGTATCGGTGTCGACCTCTTCGTATTTGAGATGGAAGAACTCGTCCAGCGCATGCACGTGTGGGATCACGTCGAAGTTGTGCACCTTTGGCGGGCTGGTGGTGAGCCATTCGAGACTGCGCGCATCCCACGGATCGAGTGGGGCGGGGGCACCCTTGCGCGTGTGCCACACGTTGTACACGAACACCAGCACGCCGAGGGCGAGCAGGTATGAGCCAACGGTGGCGGCCGTGTTCCAGAAGTGGAGATTGAAGAATCCCTCGCCGGTGAGATTCTCGGGATACACCACCATGCGCCGCGGCTGGCCCTGCAGCCCGAGGATGTGCATGGGACCGAAGGTGAGGTTCATGCCGATGACCATCAGCCAGAAGTTCCACTTACCCAGCGTTTCGCTGAGCATCTTCCCGAACACCTTCGGCCACCAGTAGTAGAAGCCTGCGAAGAGACCGAACACGGCTCCACCGAACAGCACGTAGTGGAAATGGGCGACGATGTAGTAGGTGTCGGTTTGCTGGGTGTCGGACGGCGACACCGAGTGGGTGACCCCAGAGAGCCCACCGATCGTGAATTGGGCAATGAGCCCGATGGCGAACAACATCGCCGTGGTGAAGTGGAGCTTGCCGCCCCACATCGTGAGCACCCAGTTGACGATCTTCACGCCCGTCGGAATGGCGATCAACATCGTGCTGACCGAGAAGACGGCAACGCTGACCGGGCCGAGCCCGCTGGCAAACATGTGGTGAGCCCACACGCCCCAGCCGACGAAGCCGATGGCGGCGCCGGAGAACACCACGAACTTGTAGCCGAACAGCGGTTTTCGACTGAACACCGGCAGCACCTCGCTGACGATGCCGAAGCTGGGCAAGATGAGGATGTACACCTCCGGATGCCCGAAGATCCAAAACAGGTGTTGCCACAAGAGCGGATCCGCGCCGGCGTCGACGTTGAAGAACTGAGCGCCGAAGACGCGCTGGAACATCAACAGGAACAGCGCGACGGTGATGACCGGGATGGCGAACACGAGGAGGAACTGTGTGACCAGGGCCATCCACGTGAAGATCGGCATCTTCATCAGAGTCATGCCAGGTGCGCGCATGTTGAGGATGGTGACGATCAGGTTCAATGCGCCGGTGATCGATGCGATACCTGTGATCTGCAGGCCGAGCGACCAGAAGTCGACACCGTGCGTCGGTGAGAACAAGGCGTTGGCATTCGGCTGGTACATGAACCAGCCACCGTCGGCCGCGCCACCGAGGAACCACGACGTGTTGAGGAAGATGCCGCCGAAGAGGAAGCACCAATAGCCGAACGCGTTGAGCCGCGGGAAGGCAACGTCGCGGGCACCGATCTGCAGCGGTACCAGGTAGTTGGCGAACCCAGTGGTCACCGGCATGACGAACAGGAAGATCATCGTCGTGGCGTGCATGGTGAACAACTGGTTGTAGAGGCTGGCACTGAGCACCGTGTTGTCGGGAGCCGCTAGTTGTGTGCGGATGAGCAATGCCTCGACGCCACCGATGAGGAAGAAGAACAGCGCCGTGGCGCCGTACATGATGCCCAGCCGCTTGTGGTCGACCGTGAACACCCACGACCGCCAACCGGTGCTGTTGACGGGACGACGGAACACGCCGTACGACGAGGCCGGAGAGACGAACTGCGGTGCGTCGCCGCCGGCGATTGCTGGGACTGTGGAGGGTCGCTCGATGATGGCCATCTGGGATCTTCCTTACTTCCGCTCGAGCAGGTAGGCGATGATTTGATCGATCTGGTCGTCGGTGAGGTTGAGGCTTGGCATGCCGCGGTACTTCCCGCCGTTCTCGGTCTTCTGCTCCTCGCTGGAGTACATGGGCTTCTTCGCGGGTGCGTTGCGGATCCACTCACGTAGTTCGGCCTCGTTGAAGCAGTCGGGGGTAACGCCCTTCAAGTACAAGGCGCCGAAGTCTTCCGGGCTGGCGTTGCGCAGCGCATCGCGGCACGGCTCGGTGAGTAAATCCCACGTCGCTCCGGCAAACGTCGTACGACTCATGAGGTGAGTGAGGTTTGGTGCATTGCCGGCAATCACGTAGAGGTCGGGGAAGGCGATCACCGGCTTCGCGGAGGCGGTGCCGTCGGGGTTCTCCTCCATCAAGCCGTTGACCTGATGGCAACGCGCGCACTGCGCGCGGAAGACGTCCTCACCTCGCAACGCCGCGTCGCCGGGCGGTTTGGCGGCAGGTTCCGACTGCTTGGCCACCCACGTCGCGAAATCGGACGGTGAGAGGCCCACCGCGTCCATGCGCATTCGAGCGTGGCTGAGGCCGCAGAACTCGGTGCACTGGCCGGCAAAGATGCCGGGATGATCCGCTTCCATGCGCAATGGGTGGATTCGACCGGGCACTGCGTCGCGCTTGCCATTGAGCTTCGGGATCCAGAACGAGTGGATGACATCGTTGCTCGTGAGGCGCAACAGCACGTGGGCCTTGGTCGGTATGACCAGCTCGCCACTTGTGACGAGTGGTTCGGCGATCTCGATGCCACCGCAGTTCTGCACCGGGTACTCGTACTCCCACCACCACTGCTGACCTGTGACGTTGACGACGCATTGCGTGTCGGAGGTCTTGGCCAACGAGAAGACAGTACTGACCGTGGGAATGCCGACCGCGATGAGGATGATGGCCGGAAGGATCGTGAGGCCGATCTCGAGTGTGGGGTTACCGTGCGTCTGCTTCGGCATCTCCTGACCACGATCGCGGAATCGGATGACGACGTAGATGATCGCACCGAACACGATGACGCCGACGATGCCCGCAACGAGGAACACCGGCCACTGCAGGTTCTGGATCTTCTGAGCGTTCTCGCCCTCTGGCTGGAACGTGTCTTGCGGGGCGTCACGGGCACAGCCACCGAGGAGTGCCGCTGCAGCGACGACGGCCAGGCCGATGGCCGTTCGCTGTTTCACCAATCGCACGGTACTCACTTGCTGCTCGACTCCGCTCATCACTAGGGGACCTTGATCTCGATCGAAGCGCCATCGACACCGGGCACGGTGAAGCTATACGGCTGGCCGCTGGCGATGCTGGGCTTCGTCGCCCTGAACGTCAGGAACTGACTACCGTCGCGGCGCACGAGCGTGGTGCAGACCTTCGGTCGCTGCTTGACGATGGTCCCGTTGATGTCTTCTTCGAATTCACCCAAGTTGACCGTCAGGCGCCGCTTCTCGAGATCGCGGTTCTTGAAGATGAGGTTGACCACGTTGCCGCGAGACACCGTGACCGGATCTTGTGGGTCGGCGACGGCTTGCTCGTGTGCGGAGAGCTTTCCGTCCTCGAGCACGACGGTCAGGGCGATGCTGGCCTTCGAAGCCACCGCCTGCGAACCCTTCTCGTCGATCTCGGCCTGCTCGCCCTCACCCTCGGTGGCGAGATCGCACACCGCGCCGTTGTCGGAGGCGGTGGTCGGATGTTCGGGGATCTCGCGCTGACCATCGACCGCCATCACGGCACCGGTGCTGATGATGCCGAGCGCTGCGATTGCGCAGACGCCGGCGACAATGCCTTTCTTCAGGCCCGGCTTCGAAGCAAACAGGAACCCACCGAACAGCACCAGCGCACCGGCGATGATGAACACGACAGGCCCCCCACTCTTGTCGATCCACAGCATGATGCGCGAGAACGAATAGATCAGCGCGGCGAGGCCCGCAGCAGCCAGCACCGGGAACTCGAGCGGGTGCAGCATCCGCTTGCGGAGGTTGGCGTTGTACGCGGCATCGGCCGAGGCTCGCTCGCTCCAGCCATGCACCATCCACTCGACGGCGGCCGTCAGCAGCAGTACGACACCGGCCTTGAACACGATCGGCTTCGACACTGCACCGATCGCGATCAGACCAACGGAAACCGCCGTGAGGAATGGCCACATGCTGCGTTCGGCGGGGGGTTGCGCCGCGGCTGACGTGGTTGGCGCATCGTCGGACATCGCCGAGACGTTGCCGTCGCGTGCGTAGTAGTTGACGCTGAAGAGGAACGCGAATCCAACGGCAACGCTGACCAGGGGGAGAGCGCCGAGGTAACCAGCCGCGCCTCCTTTCGACATGCCGAAGACAACCGCCGCGACGATCGACAGCACCGTCGCCCCGAGGAAGAGTTTGGATCCAGTGGTGAACATTCGTGCCCCTCGCCTATTTCGTCACGTACACCACGAACCACAGTGCGAAGAACAGTGCACTGAGGAAATACCAATACAAGGCATGCGCCGACACGATCTCGCGATCACTGGTGCGACCGCCCATGTACCGGAACGCGGTGATAGCACTGAATCCGACGCCGATGATCAACAGCAGCAAGAACGTGCCGGTGATCGCGTAGAACATCGCGTTGTACGCGTTGGCACCGTTCTCCACGATCGGCAGCTTCATGCGAGCGTAGATGAATGCCTGAGCGTTGATGATGGCCACACCGATGAGGGCGACCAGAGCAAGCCCCAGTGCCGTGTGGCTGCGGGCATCGCGGCGTGCGGCATAGACGGTCCACTGTGCGAACACGCCGATGAGAACAAATGCCAGCAACATGGTGTTGGCAGGCACCAGCGGGATGTTGATGCCCTTCGGCACCCACCTGCCGCTGGCGTTGATGGCCTCGGTGCGGAATCGCATCCACAACGCCAACATCGAGCCGAGGAGGGACCCTGCGGCAACGCATCCGATGGCGGTGCCGACGAAGATCTGTCGTCGAGGCGCAGGTGCAGCAGCAGATGGCAGAGCGAGCATCAGCGATCTCTCCGTGGCTTCAGGTCGAGCAGGGGTTCGGCAGACGCCACCGTGTGAACGTCGGCAAAGTTGGCATACGGCGCAGGCGACGAGGTCGCCCACTCGAGTGTCTGCCCGTCCCAGGGGTCGTCACCGCCGGCCGATCCCTTGCGAAACGACCGGGCGGCGAGGCCGATGAACGCGAGCACCGTGACGAGCATCAAGAAGTGGCCCGCGGCCGCGAGGCCGTTCCACAGCTTCTGCGGACCGGCATAGTCGAACTCGCTCACATTGGCGGGTTGCTTGGCGAAACCGGCGACGAGGTACGGCAGCGACGCCAACGCCGTGGCGATGAAACCAAGGCCTGCCAATGGCAGGACGGCCTTGTCTGGGATCAACCGACCCCACAGCTTCGGGCCCCAATACGTAACAGCGCCCATCGCGCTGAGCACCGTGCCGTAGACGATGTAGAGCCATGCACCTTCCTCGAACACGGTGCCTGCAAGTTGCGCATCGCCGACCTGGTAGATGGCGTTGGCAACGACTCCGACGAACACCATCAGCGCCCCGAGCAGGCCGAACGCCAGCGGCGCCATGATCCGCGGCTTGCCCCCGCGCATGGCCAGGGCCCCCAGCGAGATCACGATGAAGCCGCCAAGGACGGGCAGCAGGTTGAAGATGGCGTACGGGAGTACCTCGCTGAGCCACGGGCCCAGCGAGACGTGGCTGATGTCGCGGGAGATGTCGGCCGGCTGCTGCAGAACGCCACCGAGCGCCGCTGAGATCCCGACCAGCGCGATGCCGGTGAAGATCACACCCCGCATCGGCAGCCTGCGACCGCTCGCCACCGCGATCACTTCGGCTGCGAAGCCGAACACCGGCACGGCGTAGACGAACGTGGCCGGCTGGGTGAACCCGAA
>JBDTWJ010000126.1:0-10948 GCA_040006755.1 Ilumatobacteraceae bacterium
TCAGTTTCGGCACGCTCAGTTTCGGCACGCTCAGTTTCGGCACGCTCAGTTTCGGGTTCCGGCGGTCGCTCGGGCATGGTGGCCTTGTCGTGAAGGATCCGCTCGATGCGCTCGGCGGCGCGGATCGTCTCATCGGGCCTGAACGACAGGATCGGCGTCTTCTTGGCCCTGACCTCGCGTCCAACCGACGACTGCAGTCGAACCCGATGACTCGCCAACGCGGCCAGAATGTCGGCGTCGCCGTCCTCGCCGAGAAGCGAGTCGAAGTAGACGATCGCCCTGTTCATCTCCGAGTCGACATCGATGGATGTGATGGTGACCATGTCGAGGCGCTCGTCGTCGATTCGCGTCAGCGCCTCCGCGATCACCTCGCGAAGCGACTGATTGAGTCGAGCGGTGCGTGGATAGCGGTGCTGGGTCGGTGCCGCAGCACGACGCGGCCTACTCATGGATCCTCCGTAGCGTGCTCATCAAGACAACCACGTCCTTTCCTCGGCCAGTACTTCGATCTCGGGAAACGACCAGACGAAGCGACTGACCTGATCGATCACTTCGACGGTGTGCTGTTGGGTGTTGCTGACGGCTGCGAAGCCGAGTTGGGCACGCTGCCATAGGTTGTGATCTCCAACCTCTGCGGCAGCGACCTGAAAACGATGCCGTGCCCCATCAACGATCGAGCGGATCACACCGCGCTTGTCTTTCAGTGACTGGGCGTGGCCGATGTGCAGATCGACCTCCAAGGCCAGCACGAACATGCGCTCACCCTATCGACGCTGTGCCCCGGTCAAGACGGGCTCAGTCGAAGACGGGCTTCGACCGATTTGAACGCTTCAGCTCTGCCATTCCGCTGGTCGTGGCGACGATCTCGACGGCGTCCCACAGTTTCAACGCGGCCTCGCCACGCGGGATCGAGGCGATGACCGGACCGAAGAAGCTTGCCTCGTCGGACTGCCCGGGGTGGAAGGTGATGATGGGCGTGCCGACATCTTTTCCAGTGCGCTCGAACGCGAGGTCCGTCTCACGGCGAATGTATGCATCGTGCGACTCGTCGAGGGCGGCATCGGCAAACTCCGACGACAGGTCGGCCGACTTCAACAGTCGTTGCAGGACTGCTACAGGATCCTCGGTGATCTCCAGGCGGCGGCCCTCGCGGTGGATGAAGTCGCCGAGTGCTGTGTAGAACGAGCCGACGTCGTCGTTGCCGCGCTCGAGGCGAATCTGGTCGGCCACGCGCAGGGCGTAAAGGCCCGCCATGTGACCGGCCCGATACTCCGGGGTGTACCAATCGTCGGTGCGATGCTCGTTGATCATCTTCAGGCAGACGAATCGCCAGTTGACCTCGTAGGTACGAAGTTGCTTCACCTCGGTAACCCAGCGAGAAGTGATCCACGCCCACGGGCAAACCGGATCCAGAAAGAACTCGAGATCAGCCATGCGATCGAGGCTACCGGCGAACCCCGATGGAGTGTTTGAGGCGCGCCCGAGTGTGACGCAAACACTCGTTGGCGTTAGACGCGCGCCACTTCGCGCTCCTCGAACGTCTCGATGAGGTCGCCAGGCTTGAGGTCCTGGAAGTCGCTGAGCCCGACACCGCATTCGAAGCCCTCGCGGACTTCGCGGGCATCTTCCTTGAAGCGCTTGAGCGACTGGATGCTGCCCTTCCAGATGATCGTGCCGTCGCGGAGGAAGCGCACCTTCGAGCCACGCGTGATTTGACCGCTACGCACGATGCAACCGGCGATGGCGCCGACACGAGGAACACGGAAGATCTCGCGAACCTCGGCTTCGCCGGTGACCACCTCTTCGAACTCCGGTGCGAGCATGCCGACCATCGCCTTCTCGATGTCTTCGAGAAGCTTGTAGATGATCTCGTACGTGCGAACCTCGACGTGCTCGGCCTCGGCCAGGTCGCGAGCCTTGCGGTCGGGACGGACGTTGAAGCCGATCAATGTCGCGTTGGTGGTCGACGCAAGGCTGATGTCGTTCTCGGTGATGCCGCCGACTGCGCGATGGACAAAGGCCAACTTCACCTCGTCGCGTTCGAGCCGGCGAAGAGATTCGGTGACGGCTTCGAGCGAACCTTGCACGTCGGCCTTCAGCACGATGTTGAGCGTGGCAACTTCGCCCGCCTGGATCTGGCTGAAGATGTCTTCGAGCTTGACGCCCTTCTGCACGCGGGCGTCGCCGCGCTGAGCCTTGAGTCGTTGGCGCTGCTCGCGAGCTTCGCCGACGGTCTTGGCGGTCTTTTCGTTGTCGGCGGCGCGGAACTCGTCGCCGGCATTCGGCACGCTCTGCAGCCCGAGCACCTGCACGGGCATCGACGGGCCGGCTTCTTTGATCTGCTCACCCTTGTCGTCGATCATTGCCCGGACTCGACCCCACGCACCACCGGCGACGATCGGGTCGCCGACCTTCAAGGTGCCCTTGTCGACCAGCACGGTGGCCACCGGGCCACGACCCGTATCGAGGTTGGCCTCGAGCACGATGCCTTTCGCCCGACCGGCGGCATTGGCCGTCAGTTCCTCGAGCTCGGCAACGGCCAGCAGCTGGTCGAGCAGCTCATCGACTCCGACGTTCTGCTGCGCCGACATCTCGACGACGATCGTGTCGCCACCCCATGCCTCTGGCACCAGTTCGTACTCGGCGAGCTGTGTGAGAACGCGACCCGGATCTGCGTTGTCCTTGTCGATCTTGTTGACGGCGACCACGATCGGCACCTCGGCCGCCTTTGCGTGGTTGATGGCCTCGACGGTCTGTGGCATGACACCGTCGTCGGCGGCAACGACCAGCACGACAATGTCGGTGACCTGAGCACCACGGGCACGCATCTTTGTGAACGCGGCGTGGCCGGGTGTGTCGATGAACGTCACCTTGCCGCCATCACGATCGACCATGTATGCGCCGATGTGTTGAGTGATGCCACCAGCTTCGCCGGCGACGACGTTGGCGTGGCGAATGCGGTCGAGCAGTGTCGTCTTGCCATGGTCGACGTGACCCATGACGGTGATCACAGGCGCACGCGGCGTCTGCAGGGTCTCGTCGTCGTCGTCGCTGTCGTCAAACATCGCCTGCAGTTCGAGCTCTTCTTGCTGGCCGGGCTCCACGAGGAGAATCTCGGCGCCCACCTCGAGCGCGAACAGCTCCATCTGCTCGTCGGTCAGCGTCATGGTGGCAGTGACCATCTCGCCGTTCTGCAGCAAGAAGCGAATGACGTCGGCAGCGGTGCGGTTGAGCTTGGGTGCGAACTCCTGCGCCGACACGCCGCGCTCGACGATGATGGTGCCCTCGGGTACCGGGGCGTTGGTCGCCGTGTAATTGGAGTTGTACGACGGCTGCATGTCGTCGAAGTCACGACGACGACGAGCACGACTCTTCTTGCGAGGGGCGCGGCGCTGGCCATTCGGACGCGGGCCGCCGCCACCTGGGCGCGGGCCGCCTGGGCCTCCACCGGGGCCGCCTGGGCCACCAGGACCGGGACGAGGACCACCGAAGCCGGCACCTGGGCGCTGTGCGCCGAATGCCGGTCTGGCACCGCCTGGACCTGCAGGACGAGGACCGCCGGTGCCGGTTCGCGGTCCGCCAGGACCTCCCGGACGAGCGCTGAAGCCACCGCCTGGACGCGGTCCGCTGAGACCAGCGGCACGGGCGCCGGTGGGCGCAGTCGGGCGCAGTCCACCCGGGGGCGGAGGAATAGGTCGACCGGAAGACGACATTGGACGGCCGCCACCGGGAGGCGGTGGGATGGAGCGACCAGCTACAGCGGCTGGACGGGCAGGCGGCGGACTGGCCGGACGAGCGCCGGCCGGCGCAGCGGCTGCGGCTGCAGCCGGAGCAGCAGGTCGAGCAGCTGGACGGCCCTCACTGGGCAACGGACGCGCCGCGACGGGGGCGACGGGCGCGACCGCGGCCGGAGCAACAGGCGCAGCGACAGGCGGCGCCGTGGCCGCGACCGGGCGATGCTCGCCGGGCGCCGGACGGCTGCTGGTGATGCGGCGGGGCTCGTCGTCGTCGTGGGCAACCGGCTCGGCTGCGGGCGCTGCGACCTCGACGGCTGCCGCCGGCTCGGCCACTCGGACAGGCTCGGGCTCAGGCTTCGGTGCCGAGACGGGCTCGGCGGCAACCGGAGCCACTGGCGCATCCGGTGCGACCACGGGCTCAGGCTCGGACCCCAACGCTGGCTCTGGCTCGACCTCTACTGGTGCAGGCGCTGCCTTCTTGGCGGCAGCCTTCTTCGCAGGGGTGGGCTTGTCGGCCACGTCGGTGTCGGCAGGGGCAGCGTTCTTGCTGGCCGCGGCTTTCTTGGCCGCGGTCTTCTTGGCCGGCTTCGGTTCCTCCGGTTGCTCCGGTCGGGTCAAACCATCACGAGTCGCGCGACGTTCGAGCCGATCGGCCTGCGCCTCGATCAGGGTGCTGGAGTGTGTCTTCACACCCACGCCCATCACATCGCACAGCGCCATCATTTCGGCGTTTGTCATTCCGAGCTTCTTGGCGAGCTCGTGCACTCGCATATTTTTCGCCAAAACCAGTTCAGCCTTTCGTTGGCATCGGCGCCCCGGAAATTGTTCCGGCGGCCGATAAGTCTTTCATGTTGGTGATAACGCGTTCGAATGGGATACGCAACGCGCCCAGTGTGGAACCGGGCACATCACATCTCCACGCACGACCGAATGCATTGCGTCGCACGGCAGTGTCGAAACAAGCGATCGAACACAGCCAAGCGCCGCGGCCCGATGATGTGCGGCTGACAGCCGGACCATCAGACCCCAAGGTGCAGCGAATCAGCTGCGCCTGAGGGCGATGGCTACGACATCCGATGCACATCCGGACGGGAACTCTGACGTCCTGATTTGGGCGTGGATCAAGCTCCTGCGTTGTCACCATCTCCTTGTGTCGTTGCGGGTACTTCGACCGGTTCGGCCCCGTCGGCAGCGGCCTCGGCCGGTCCTGCGTCGACCTGATCCGGTTCGATCACATCGGCAGCGGGCGCATCGCCCGATGCCTGCGCGTTCCATTGATCCTGCGTCATCACGCTTCCATCGGCGGAGTGCCATTCCATCTCGCCGGTTTCGGCGTTGGGGACCCACTCGCCTTCTTCGTAGTCGACGTCCGCGTATTCGCTTTCGGGTACCTGCGTCTCGCCACGGATGTCGATGCGCACACCCGTGAGCCGAGCAGCGAGGCGGGCGTTCTGCCCCTCCTTGCCGATGGCCAGGCTGAGTTGGTGGTCAGGCACGATGACGTCGGCCTGCGTGCCGTCGTCGCTGATGATGACCTCTTTGACCTTCGCCGGCGACAACGCCTTGGCGACGTAGTCGGCGAAGTCTTCGCTGAACGGCACGATGTCGATCTTCTCGCCGCGCAGTTCGTTGACGACCATGCGTACCCGCCCGCCACGGGCGCCGACGCATGCGCCGACGGGATCGACGTTGTGGTCGTTGCTCCAGACGGCGATCTTGGTGCGGTGGCCTGGTTCGCGGGCGCATGCCTTGATCTCGACGATCCCGTCGGCGATCTCTGGCACTTCCAGTTCGAACAGCCGCTTGATGAGACCCGGGTGGGTACGGCTGACGACGATCTGCGGTCCCTTAGCGGTCTTGCGGACCTCGACGATGTAGGCCTTGACTCGATCACCCGGCACCGGACGTTCGAACGGAACCTGCTCGGCCTGCGGCAGCAACGACTCGACCCGACCGAGGTCGAGCAGGGTGTAGCGCTGGTCGGTCTGCTGAATGATCCCCGTGACGATGTCGCCCTCGCGATTGGCGTACTCCTCGAACTTGCGGTCGCGCTCGGCTTCGCGGATCTTCTGGCTCATCACCTGACGGAACGTCTGGGCGGCGATGCGACCCATCTCTTCCTTCTTCGGTGTGTCGTCGCGCTCGTTGACCCAGTTGCCGTCCTCGTCGATGTCGTAGGCAGTGAACTTGAACTCCATCGTGTCGGGGTTGACGTCGACAAGCACCTCTTCGGCGGCGCTGGGGCGGCGCTTGTACGCAGTGGCCAGCGCATCCACCATCACCTGGAGCAAGGTGTCGACAGAGATGTTCTTCTCGTTGGCCAACATTCGTACTGCTTCTGACATGTCGAGACCGCTCATTGAGCCTCTCCTCCTGATTCCCTCGTCGCCTGCATGCCGCTGCGCTTTTCGGCGCGCCGCTCGCGACTCGTTTCCGGCACCTTCTTCTTCGATGCCGCTGGTGCTTTCCCCGGTTTCGGCGCGGGGCCCCACACAAAAACTGTTCGTGCTCGATCGATCTTGTCGTACGGCACGACTCGCTCGGTGAGGGCCGCGTCGTTGAGCTGGATCGTCGCCGATGACTCGTCGGCCGCGATGAGCAAACCCTGGAGACGGCGCTCGCTGCGCTCGCCTTCGGGACTGACGATGTCGCGAAGCCGCAGCGCCACCGTCTTGCCGATCGACTTCTGGAAATGCACCGGCGTGCGCAAGCTGCGCTCGAGACCGGGGCTCGTGACCTCCAGCGTGTAGTGGCCACCCATCGGGTCTTCGTGGTCGAGTTCGCGGCCGATCAGTCGAGACGCCAGGGCGATGGCTTCCATGTCAAGGCCCTCCTCGACACCGGCTGGGCGGTCGATGGTGACGCGCAGCGTGCCGCCTCGGAACTCGAGGTCGTATAGGTCGAGTTGGAGATCGGAGACGATGGGGACGATCAAGCGCTCGACCTTCTTCAATGTGTTGGTGTCGCTCATCCGCTCCCTCCTCTCTCTGATCTCGCTGTGTGGTTGCTCTCGTAGGCTGTGGTTTCGCCCGACTTCGGGCCTATCAGTAAAGAAGGCGTGGACCCCGAGGAGCCCACGCCTTCGGTTCATCGAACTTCAAAGGACCGATCGAGTATATCGGCAGGAAGGTAGTGTTTCGCCGCCGTCGCAAGCCTTCCCGGCGGCCTGTCCCGCCCACCATCCGTCTCCTGCAACGAGGTATCCGCTGTGCTCCGAATGTCGACATTGTTCCTGCGTACACTGCGCGAGGATCCTGCCGATGCAGACGTTGCCAGCCATCGTCTGCTCGTGCGAGCGGGATACATCCGTCGAGCCGCCCCTGGCGGGTTCACCTGGCTTCCGCTTGGTTGGATCGTATACCGGAACGTCGAGCGGGTCGTTCGCGAGGAGATGAATCGGGCAGGGTTCCAGGAGGTGCACTTCCCTGCGCTGGTGCCACGCGAGCCCTACGAGCTCTCGGGTCGTTGGACCGAATACGGCGACAACGTCTTTCGCCTCAAGGATCGAAAGGGAGCCGACCTGCTGCTGGCGCCGACGCACGAGGAGTTGTTCACACTGCTCGTCAAAGACCTGTACAGCAGCTACAAAGATCTGCCACTGGTGATTTATCAGATCCAGACGAAGTTCCGCGACGAGGCCCGCCCTCGCGCCGGTCTGCTCCGCGGCCGAGAGTTCGTGATGAAGGACTCGTACAGCTTCGACCTCACCGACGAGGGTCTCGAGCTCAGCTATCAACGTCACCGCGTGGCGTACCAGGCCACGTTCGATCGCCTCGGTTTGCCGTATGTGATTGTGTCGGCCATGAGCGGCGCGATGGGCGGCTCAGCGAGCGAGGAGTTCTTGGCGCCGATGGACGTCGGTGAGGACTCCTACGTGCGTTGCACCAATTGCGACTATGCGGCCAACACCGAGGCAGTACAGGTTGCCGCACCGGATCCAATTCCTGACGACTCCGCCCCGCCAGCGCTGGTGGCAGACACCCCCGACACACCAACAATTCAAACGCTCGTTGATCTCATCAATGGTCGCGATGACCTTCGACGCGCGGATCGCGATTGGACGGCTGCCGACACGCTGAAGAACGTCCTGGTCAAGCTGCGCCATCCCGACGGGCGTATCGAACCACTCGCTGTCGGCGTGCCCGGCGACCGCGAGGTCGACACGAAACGGCTTGAAGCACAACTCGGCCCCGCCGAGATCCTCCCCTTCACCGAGGACGACTTCACCGCCAACAAGAACCTGGTCAAGGGCTATATCGGGCCTGGCGCGCTGGGCACCGACAAGCCGGCGGGCATCCGCTATCTCGTCGATCCTCGGATCGTCGACGGCACCCAATGGGTCACCGGGGCCGACGAACCCGGCCGCCACGTGCTCTACCTCACCGCCGGTCGCGATTTCACGGCCGACGGTACGGTCGAAGCTGCCGAGGTGGTCGACGGTGACCCGTGTCCGGTGTGCCAATCGGCGCTGGAGATCGCCCGCGGCATCGAGATCGGCCACATCTTCCAGCTCGGTCGCAAGTACGCCAACGCTCTGGGTCTCACTGTGCTCGACGAGAACGGCAAGCAGCAGGTCGTCACCATGGGCTCGTACGGCATCGGAGTGTCGCGCGCCGTGGCCGCGATCGCAGAGATGAACAACGACGAGAAGGGCTTGATCTGGCCCCACGAGGTAGCGCCGGCCGACGTGCACATCGTTGCCACCGGCAAGGTCGGCGATCCACAGTTCCCGGCGGCAGAACAGTTGGCCGTCGAGTGCGAAGCAGCAGGGTTGCGCGTGATGATCGACGATCGCGTCGGTGTGTCGCCCGGCATCAAGTTCAACGACGCCGAATTGATCGGCGTCCCGACCATCGTGGTGGTCGGTCGCGGACTGGTCGACGGACTGGTGGAGATCAAGGACCGCCGCTCGGGCGTACGGCGCGACGTGCCGATCGGCGAAGCAGCCGCCGAACTTGGCCGCTGAGCGCATCCCGGTCGAACTGGGCAGCCCCGGAACCATACGTCCCGTTCTGGGGCTTCCCGTTTCGCCGATCACCTCGCACAAGACGTGGTGCAGATTTGCACCATCCACCTCACCTTGTTGCCCACTCACCTCCATCTGAGTTCAGGCAATGTGACCTAGGACTCTTACGCCGGCACTACGGCGGGTTTCTACTGAACACATGGAAGTACTCGTGATCGAATCATCGCCAGGCATTGCCGACACCCTGCAGCATCGGTTGGTGCGCGACGGTCACACCGCGATCACCTGCAACGACACGCACGGCGGGCCATGTAAGGGAATCGTTTCCCACGAGCAGTGCCCGCTGACGAACCACATCGACCTTGCCGTTCTCGCACGCCAGCCGGGCGTCGAACGGAGTCTCAACGAGATGGGCGCGGTCTGCGCCGCTCGGCACCGTGTTCCGATGGTGACCCTGTATCCAGGCGATGAATTCGGACCGGGAGTGAGCACAGAGATCTCTGCGGCTGTCGCTCGACGCGCTGTGGAGGCCGAGTACGCGGCGGTCGTTCGCCGTCAGCTCCGGCAAGATGTCGACGACATCAAGGTGGAACGTGACTACCAGCGCGTGCATGTCACCATCAGCGTCGCGGAAGCTCTGTCCGCGGCGGCGATGCATCGGCTGTCCGATCGTGTACGCCAGGCGGTGAGAGATCACGACTACTACACGCCGGTGATCGACATCTCGGTCGTTCGAACCGTGCCCCGTATCGACTAGAACGGCCCGTACCATGAGTGCGGGGAGCGAACGATGCCACTGAACCCGGAAGCCGTTGGATCTGTCGGCGAGGCGCACAAGGCGTCATGGACATCGAAAGATGCGCTGCTGTATGCAGTAGGAGTCGGCGCAGGCACCGGTGAGCTTCCCTACACGACAGAGAACACCAACGGCGTCGACCAGCAGGTCCTCCCCACGTTTGCCGTGGTCGTCGGGTGGGCCGGCGGCTCGACGCTGCGAAACATCGGCACGTTCAATCCAGCGCTGTTGGTCCACGGTCAGCAGGCCATCACCTTGCACAAGCCATTGCCGGTCGATGGGTCGGTCAGCATGCAGGGCCGAGTTGTGGCCATGTACGACAAGGGCAAGGCCGCTGTAGTGGTCACCGAGACCGTCGCAACGGACCTATCCGATGGCCAGCCGATGTTCTCCAATCGTTCCTCTGTGTTCATACGTGGCGAGGGCGGATGGGGCGGCGAGCGCGGCCCCAGCGGACCGCAGAACGTACCGCCCGAGCGCGCGCCTGATCATCAGGTGACCTACGAGACATCACCGGACCAGGCCCTGATCTACCGACTTTCCGGTGATCACAATCCGTTGCACAGTGACCCGTCGTTCGCGGTGATGGGTGGTTTCGAACGTCCGATCCTGCACGGTCTGTGCACCTACGGATTCACGGGACGGGCCCTGTTGCACGCGTTGTGCGGAAGCGACTCGACTCGGTTCAAACACATCGAGGGCAGGTTCACATCACCGGTGTTGCCTGGCGAAGCGCTGACGATCGCGATGTGGGAGACGGGCGACGGCGAAGCCCACTTCACGACCGCAGTCGGCGATCGACCCGTGATCGATCAAGGACTGTTGCGCTTCGACTGAGGCGCTGTCACTTTGGTTGTGGCCACCCGCCGGGCTCGCCATCCATGCCGGAGTTGAGGCGTGCCTTCGCAAGTAGTTCGTGCACGACGGGGCCGAGTGCCGAAGGATCCTCGATGGGGTTCTGACGCGGCCCACGAACCCAACCCTCCGCGATCGCCAGCACGTTGCCACTCGCCTCGAACACGCGACCCGTGACGTCCTTCGATTCCGCTGACGCCAACCACGTGACGATCGGAGCGATCCAGCGTGGCGATCGCATCTCGCGCTCCTCGTCCGTCTCCGGGGCAGGCCCGAGACCTTCGGTCATGCGCGTCAAGGCGACCGGTGCGACCGCATTGACGGTGACGCCGTAGCGGCCGAGTTCGAGTGCCGCGATGTTGGTGAAGGCCGCGATACCGGCCTTTGCCGCGCCGTAGTTGGTCTGACCGGGATTGCCGTAGATGCCGCTGACCGAGGTGGTGTTGATGATGCGTCCGTCGACCGGCTTGCCTGCCTTGGCCTGCTCACGCCAGTACGCAGCCGCCCAGCGGCTGGGCGCAAACGTGCCCTTCAAGTGAACGTTGATGACCGCGTCCCACTCCTCTTCGGTCATGTTGGTCAACATGCGGTCGC
>JBDTWJ010000127.1:0-10891 GCA_040006755.1 Ilumatobacteraceae bacterium
GCGGTCGCGACGATCACCGGTGATCGTCGCCTGTTGCGGTCGATCGCCAACTACGCATGGCTGGCGCTCGGCGGCGCGGTGATCGCAGTCCTCGTGATGGAGCGGGCGTTGATCACCCGCGACTTCTCGCTCGCCTACATCCAACAGGTCGGCTCGCGCGACACGCCGGTGCTGTACAACGTCACCGCGCTGTGGAGTGCGTTGGAAGGCAGCATCCTGCTGTGGTTGATGATCCTCGCGATCTACACCGCGGTCATCATGCGTCGCAACCGGCATCGACTGGACGACCCGCTCGTGGCGTGGGCCGTGGTCGTGATGTTCGTCGTCACCGCCTTCTTCTTCCTGCTGTCGTTCGGGCCGATCGATGCGTTCAAAGCAGGGCCTGTGCCCAACTTCAACCGCTGCTGCCTCGGGCCCAACCCGCTCTTGCAGAATCACATCCTCGTGCTCTTCCACCCACCGATCCTGTATCTCGGGTTCGTCGGGTTCACGGTTCCGTTCGCGTTTGCCATCGCGGCGCTGATCACCGGCCGCGTCGGCGAGGGATGGCTCTTCGCCACGCGCCGGTGGGCGCTGTATGCGTGGGGATTTCTCACCGTCGGCATCCTCCTCGGCGGGTGGTGGAGCTACGAGGTGCTCGGGTGGGGCGGCGTGTGGGGTTGGGACCCCGTCGAGAACGCCAGCTTCCTTCCCTGGCTCACCGGCACGGCATATCTCCATTCGGTGCTCGTGCAGGAACGTCGCGGCATGCTGCGGGTGTGGAACATCAGTCTGTTGGTGGCCACGTTCTCGCTGACCATCCTCGGCACGTTCATCACGCGCAGTGGTGTGTTGCAGAGCGTGCACGCATTCAGCAACGGAACCATCGGGCCCTACCTGTTGGGCTTCTTCGGCGTGATCGTCGCGGTGTCGTTGAGCCTCATTGCGTGGCGCGGCGACCGCCTGCGATCGCCCGGCGCGATCGACTCACCCGTCTCGCGAGAGGGTGCATTCCTTGCCAACAACGTGATCTTCACCGTGTTCGCATTCGTCGTCCTGCTCGGCACCGTGTTCCCGCTGATCGTCGAGGCCCTGCAGAATCGTCAGATCGCCGTTGGTCCACCGTTCTTCGATCGTCTGTCGATGCCGATCGGCATCACGTTGCTCTTTCTCATGGCCATCGCCCCGGTGCTGCCGTGGCGGAAGGCGAGCACCGAGTTGCTCCGCGATCGGTTGTTCTGGCCGGCGTGGTGTGGTGCCGCGGCATTGGCTGTGAGCGTCCTCGTGGGCGCCGATGGGCTTGCGCCACTGATCGCCTTCTTCCTCGGTGGCTTCGCAGGCGGTGCTGCGCTCCGCCAACTCCTGCTCGCGTTGCGGCGGCAGGGTTGGCGCGGACTTGTCGGTCGGGCGAACGGCGGCATGGTGGTGCACCTCGGTGTCATCATCATCGCTGTCGCTCTCGCTGCGTCCAACAGCTACACGCGGGTCGCAGAGTTCACGTTGCAGCCAGGCGTGCCGGTGTCATACGGCGGGCACACGTTCGAACTCGACAGGCTCGAACAGTTCACCGACGCTCGCTCGACCGGTGTGAGGGCTCTGATCAAGATCGACGGGGGGAAGTCCTACGCCCCAGCCATCACCACGTTCACCAACTTCGGCACGAAGATCCCGACGCCGAGTGTGCGCAACGGAGTGCTCAACGACCTCTATCTCACGCTCGAGCCCAGCGTGCGCTTCGACGGCACCGACGCGCCGGTCAAGATCTTCATCAAGCCGTTGGTCGTGTGGCTGTGGATCGGCGGGATGATGATGGCCGCAGGTACCGTGCTCGCCGGTTTCCCCGGTCGCCGCCGGCGCGCTCCGACTGACCCTGTGTCGGCGCCGATCGAGTTGGAGCCTGCGGGTGTCTGAGCCCGTGGCGACGCAGCGCACAGGCCGCCGCTTGGCGCCATTCATCTCCTTGGGTGTTGCCGTCGTGCTGGCGGCTCTCTTCGTCGTACTCGCCAACGGCAAGGCTGACAAGCCCGACCGGACCTCGTCGTTCCTGCTCGGTCGCCCTGCGCCGGCCGTGATCAGCACCACCCTCGACGACCAGCGGTTCGACCTCAGTCGTCGCAAGGGCAGCTGGGTCGTGCTCAACTTCTTCCAGTCGACCTGCCTCCCGTGCAAAGCCGAACATCCCGAACTCGTCGCGTTTGCCGCACAGCAGGCAGGGATCACAGATGGTGCCGAGCTGTACACAGTGATCAAAGACGATCCCGACGACGCCGTTGCGAAGTGGTTTGCCGAGCACGGCGGCGACTGGCCCATCGTGAAGGATGACGACGGAGCAATAGCCACCGCGTTCGGTGTCGCCCAGGTTCCGGAGACCTGGATCGTCGACCCGTCCGGAGTCGTCGTCGTTCGCCACGCCACCACCATCACGGCGGACTCGTTGGCGGTCGAGTTGCAACAGTTGCGGCAGGCATACGGATGACGCGGTCGCTGAAGAGTTGGCCGAGTTGGGTGCTGCTGGTACTGGTGGTCGGAGGCCTGCTCGCCGTCGGGGCGGCGCGCGATTCTGGACCACGCACCCCGAAGGAGCGCGTGGAAGACATCAGTCGCCGCCTCGCCTGCCCGATCTGCGACGGCGAGAGCGTGTTCGAATCGCGCAATGCTGACTCTCAGGCGATCCGGATCGAGATCGCCCGTCAGGTCGACAGCGGAACGGTGAGCGACGACCAGATCATCAACTTCATCGAGCAGCGATTCGGCAGCAAGGTCTTGCTCGTGCCGCGGGCCACCGGGATCGACGCACTGGTGTGGGCATTGCCCGTTGCCGCGTTCGTCTGTGCCGTCGTAGGACTGGGCGTTGCGTTCCGGAGGTGGAAGGCGGCCGCCGACACGATCCCCGACGACGCAGATCGTCAGCTTGTCGCCTCGGCTCTGGCCGGCGATGGTGATGAGGTCGGCGGACAGTGAACCCCGATCAGCTCGCGGAGCTGGAGGAGCAGCGACGGTTCCTGCTCAAGTCGATCACTGACCTGGATCGCGAGCACCGCTTCGGCGATGTCGACGATCGCGACTTCGAGACGCTTCGTGACGGTTACACGGCCAGGGCTGCGTCGGTGCTGCGAGCGATCGAGGACGGGCATGCCCAGTCACCCGCGCGGCGGCCGCGCCGACCGAAGGTGGTCGTGGCGTGGGTCGTCGGCACGCTCATCGTCGCCTCGCTTGCTGGCTGGCTGGTGGCCCACACATCGGGTCAGCGTCTTGCCGGGCAAGCGATCACCGGTGGATTGCCGGGCGACGAGGTCGCGTTGAAGCTGGCGGAGGCGCGGCAACTGCTCGGCGTGGATCCGCAGCAGGCAATCATCCGCTACCAACAGGTGCGCGAGCTCGACCCCAACAACGCCGAGGCGCTGACCTACATGGGGTGGCTGATCGCCCAGAGCGGCACGTCGGCGGCGCCCTCCGGCGCGGAGTTCCTGCGCGGTGCGATCACGCTCGACCCGACGTATGCGGATCCGCATTGTTTCCTGGCGATCACCTCCGCCGACATGCTGGATCCGCCCGACATCGATACGGCGCGCGTCGAAGCACAGGCGTGTCTCGACAACAACCCGCCATCGCAGATGATCGGCCTGATCCAGGGCTTCATCGACAGGCTCGGCCCGGCGGCAACGAGCACGTCGATCGGCGGCTGACCGTCCCAGTTGTCGGTACCTGGGGTGGATTACCGTTGCGCCATGAGCATGCCGCCTCCGCCGCCACCGCCGAGCGATCCGTTCCCGCAGCAGCCTCCCGGCTACCAGCCATATCCGGCTGGTGCACCGATGCCGATGAAGCAGGGCAACTCGCCCATGGCGATCGCGTCGTTGGTGTGCAGCCTCGTCGGCGTGATTCCCTGCTTCTGGGTGTTTCAGATCATGGGACTGCTCGGCACGATCTTCGGCTTCATCGGCTTGAAGCAGACGAAAAGCGGCGAGCGCGGCGGCCGCGGCATGGCCATCGCCGGCACGATCATCGGGATCATCCTCGTCCTCGCGTGCATCGCCTTCTGGATCTACTTCGCGACCAACGCCGACTGCGTGCGCAACGGCAATAGTTTCGATTGCACCACGAACTAGAACGCGACTGGAATTACTGACCGATGTCTGGTGGCGGCCAGGCCTCGGCGCTGACGACCTCGCCATCCGCGTCACGTTCAAGCACCCACACACTTGCCTTGCGCCACTCCGGGGCGGAGGTGATCGTGCATCCCCTCCGTTCGAGTGCAGCGATCGTTTCCGGTATGACATCGCCATGGCTGCACATCGCTGAGCCGTTGGGAAGCGACTCCAGCAGCTCCAGAACGCCCACGTAACTATGGCCCTCCCCGAGACGCGAGTCGGTCTCGACCGTGGCGCCGACGGCCTTTGCGGTGGGTTGGAGGGTTTCGATGCACCGCAGAAAGGGGCTGCTGACGAGCGACTTCACCCCGGCCTCGGCCAGCGGGAACGCGAGCGCTTCGGCCTGGCGATGTCCCACCTTGCTGAGTGGCCGCAACCGGTCGTTGCCATGGAAGTCGTGCCGACTCCCCGCCTTGGCGTGGCGAACCAGGTAGAGCATCAGGCCTCTCGGGTGGCCTGCATATGTCGCGCGGCGAGCTGGCGAACCAACCCCACGAACAGCACGGCCGTGATGATGCTGAGTATCCCGGAGACGAGGATGAATGCGAACTGATCGTCGAGCTGCTTGGCAAGGCTGCTGTCCGAGCCGCGGTTGACCCGGGTGATCGCGCTGCCGACGCCGAGGGCAAGTGACACGACGAACGTGAGAATTGTGGCAGCGAACCAGAGATGCACGATCGTGCCGACCGGTCGTTGCTTCCACGTGGAATCGCCGGGCGGTACCTCTGAGTCGCTGCCTTTCCACAACTCGCGCCACATGAAGTAGGGCAGGATCCCTAGCGTGCAACCGCCGAGAATGTTGACCGCGATCGATCCGCCAGGTGAGAACGCACGCGGCTTGCGGCCCAGCACCGCGAGGTTCTTGGCGATGCGGAACGTCCAGATGATCTGAACGACGAGCGTGGCCAGTCCGACCAGGCCGAGGACCGCGCTGACGGCGAGATAGGGGCCGAGCTTGTCGGCGAACTCGTCGAGCGTGATTGTGCCGTCACGAAAATCGAGGGCCCGTGGGCGCAGCGTGAGTTGCACGACGAGGCTGGCCGCGCTGGCAACGATCCCTATGACGCTCAGCGTCACCAACGCCTTGGTCAGGCTGCCGATTCGTTGGAACGTGCCACCGTACGAGCCGGGACCGCCGTAAGCGGCATACCCGGGTGGTGGCGACAATGGCGGCGGGGGAGGAGGAGGAGGAACGCTGCTCATCGGCGCCAGAGTAGGCGAGTCACGAGGTCGGGCGTCACTCTGCAGTGCGCAACCGCACTGCAGACGGGCAGACTGATGCGATGGGTTTCTTCGACCGCAACCGCAAGGAACTGATCGAGAAGGGCTATGACCCGGACCGGCTTCCACCGGGCCAGTACCTCACCGATCGATTCCCGGTGTTGCACGTCGGCGACGTGCCCAAGTACGCGCCCGGCGAGTGGAACCTCACCGTCAACGGCATGGTCGATCGGCCGTTCACCGTGGACGTCGACGAGTTGAAGGCGATGCCCTCGATCACGCTGACCTTCGACATCCACTGCGTCACGAAGTGGAGCAAGTTCGACACGTCATGGACCGGGGTGCGCGTGCGTGATCTGTTCGAGCGTGCCGGTGTTCAGCCGGGGGCGACGCACGTGATGGAGCACGCCGAGTTTGGATACACCACCAACATTCCTCTCGCGGACATCACCACCGATCAGGCGATCGTCGCCTACGCCTACGAAGGCGAGGAAATCGAACCGATCCACGGAGGCCCAGTGCGAATCGTCGTGCCGCACCTGTACTTCTGGAAGAGCGCCAAGTGGGTCCGTTCGTTGGAGCTCCTCGACTCCGACGAGCCCGGTTTCTGGGAGCGCAATGGTTATCACAACTATGGCGACCCATTCATCGAGCAACGCCACTGGGGCGATTGAGCTGACTATCCGCGGTCCTGCGCCCGTTGGGCACATCCGTGGGTATCACCAGTGCTAGCTGATCTTCAGGGCGGCGCTGTACACCTTCTTCGACTTCAGGTCGACGGCGACTCGCCTTGCGATTTCGTGGAAAAGCTTGGCGGATTCGCTGTCGGGGTCGGCGACGGTGATGGGGATTCCATCGTCGCCTCCTTCGCGCAATTCAGGCACCAGAGGCAGTTGGCCGAGCAACGGCACGCCGAGTTGGTCGGCGAGTTCCTGCCCGCCGCCGCTGCCGAAGATCTCGTAGTGCTTGCCGTCGTCACCGGTGAACCAACTCATGTTCTCGATGACGCCCTTCACGGTGAGGTTGACCTTGGCGGCCATCGCCGCCGACAGCGCGGCGACCTTCTGCGCAGCGGGCTGTGGTGTCGTGACGACGTACACCTCGGCGCGCGGCAGGTACTGACTGAGGCTCAGCGCGATGTCGCCGGTGCCGGGAGGCATGTCGACGAGCAGGAAGTCGGGCTCGTCCCAGAAGACGTCGGTGAGGAACTGCTCCAGCGCCTTGTGCAACATCGGGCCGCGCCAGATGACCGCTTGCCCTTCCGGCACGAAGTAGCCGATCGAGATGCATCGAACGCCGTGGCTCTCGGGTGGCACCAGCATGCCGTCGATCACGACGGGGTCGACCTCGGCGCCGAGCATGCGCGGCACGGAGAAGCCATAGATGTCGGCGTCGACGATGCCCACCGAGTAGCCCTGCTCGGCCAGCGCGACGGCGAGGTTGACGGTAACGCTGGATTTGCCCACGCCGCCTTTGCCGGAGGAGATCAGCAGTGGCCTTGTCTTCGAGCCGGGTTCGGCGAACGGAACCGTGCGCCCCTCCGCGTGCCCATGTGCCTGGCCCTGGCCGGCAGTCGCGCCAGGGTTGCCGTGCACCATCATTCGCACTGCCTCTCGCTCCTGATCGGTCATGACCGTGAAGTCGAGCGCAACGCGCTTTACGCCTTCCAGCGGTGCGAGGGCCGCCGAAACGCGGCTGGTGATCTCGTTTCGCAGTGGGCAACCGGCAACGGTGAGGGCGATGAGGACGTCGACAACGCCGTCGTCGCCCAGTGCGGCGCGGCGTACCATGCCGAGGTCGACGATAGAGCGCCGCAACTCGGGATCCTCGACGGGCCGGAGGGCGTCGACGATCTGCTCGTTCGTAGCTGCTGGCATGATGACCTCTCGGGAACCTGGGCGCAGCGAATTACAACTACGCAGATAGGTAGAATACCGGGGTGGCTGCAAACCCGCCCGGCGCGACGATGACATCCGGCGCGTTCACCGCGACTGTGTCTGCCATCACCAACGCTTTCGGCGACCCAACCCGTCGCGGTATCTACCTCTTCGCTCGGGAGCACGACGAAGGCGTCACGGCATCTCAGGTAGCCGAAAAGTTCGGCTTGCATCCGAATGTTGCCCGCCACCACCTCGACCGGCTTGCGGCAGGTGGATACCTCGAAGTTGCTGTCGAGCGAGCCGAGGGTGCCGGTGCGGGGCGTCCGTCGAAGCGATACCGCTCGGTGGCCAACGTGTCGATCGACGTGCCGGTGCGTAGCGATGATCTCGTGCTGTCACTGCTGGGAAAGGCGCTGGCCCTGTTGCCCAGCGATCAAGCGGAGGCAATGGCGGAGGAAGTCGGTCAGGAGTATGGGCAGGCGATGGCCGCCGGCATGTCAGGTCTCGACGTCGCCGCAGGACAGCGCAGCCTGCGATCCGCGATGCAGGCCGTAGCCGACGCGCTCACCGCACACGGTTTTGCCGCGCATGCCGACCAGCACAACAATCAACTGCGCATCGTCAACAACCACTGCCCGTTCGGTGACGTCGCGATCGAGCATCCCGTCATCTGCGCAGTCGACCGCGGGATGGTCAAGGGGATGCTCGGCGCGCTGTGCGGTGACACCGATGTCAACACCGAGGCATCGCTGGCCCGCGGCGACACGTTCTGCGCCACGACGTTCTGACGGTTGTTGGTCGACTACTTGCGTCGTTGGGCGTACTCGATGGTTCGCTGAACGATGTCATCGTTGCATTTGGCCAGCGCGCCGCAATCGAACGGCGGCTGTGGGTCGTACTCGATCATCAGTTGTGCAGCCTGGGCCGCAGTGCGGTCGACGAGCAGTTCGACGAGTCGAAGAGCCATGTCGATGCCGCTCGACACGCCTGCCGCGGTGATGATCCGTTGGTCGAGGTGCTCGACGACTCGTTCGGCGGTTGCCACCGCTCCCGTGGCTTCGAGTTCGGGGTAGCACGCCCAATGCGTTGTCGCGGTGAGACCGTTCAACAGTCCTGCTGCACCGAGGACGATCGCGCCCGTGCACACCGACGTCGTGTACGCGGTCGACTCGTGCGCGCGGCGAACCCATGCCTTCACGCGCTCGTCGTTGACAAGGACACGCGTGCCGACACCTCCGGGAAACACGATGACATCGGGTTGCGGAATCTCCTCGAACGTGGCGTCGATCGTGATGCCCAGCATGCCGTTCTCGCTGCGCACCTCGCCGCGTTCGTGACCCATGAAGGTCACGTCGATCGATGGAATCCGCTGGAGCACCTCGTACGGGCCAACCGCGTCGAGCGCAGTGAATTGTGGAAACAGGGGAATGGCGACCTGCATGGCGTGTCCTTGTCTAGGGGGCTGGGATGATCCTCGCCCCTTAGCCAATATCGCGTCAACGACATAGTTCCCACGAATCAGGCCATCCACTGCGATCTGTCTCTACGATGGTCGCGACCCTCATCGAAAGGACCGACGTGGACGTACGCATCGGCGTCACCCAAGCACCCCGCGAGCTCACTCTCGAACTGCCCGACGATCTCGATCGAGCGGATTTGAAATCCCAGGTCGAGGCGGCGCTCAGTGGTGCGGTCGACGTGTTGTGGTTGACAGACCGACGCAACCGCGATATCGGCGTTTGCTCGGCCAAGATCGCGTACGTCGAGATCGGAACTCCGGAGGGCGACCGAAAGATCGGTTTCGGCGGCTGATCGAGTTTGCCGATGCGTCGCACGCCGTCCGGGCGGCGGCGTGCGCAAGCGTTGAGTGCTAGAACGACTGCATGGCCACGTTGGGCGAACTCTGCCGACTACACACGTCGCTGACCCGCGACGAGATCAACCATCTCAAGCAACTGGTCAGCGAGTGGGGCCTGCTGGCCGACCTGTGCTTCGCCGACCTGCTGCTCTACGTTCCCTCAACCGAGTCCGAGTATCTCATCGTGGCGCAGGTGCGCCCGGCGACTGGCCAGACGTTGTATCTCACCGACTACGTCGGTGTGCCGGCCGACAACGAGCGACCGTTGCTCGCTTCGGCGTTCGCAACCGGCGAGATCTGCGAAGGTGAGATCGCCGTCGATCTGCTGCCGGAGACTGCGCGCATGTTGGCCATACCTGTGCGGCACGGCTCGAAGCCGATCGCCGTGCTCTCGCGTGAGTGGTCGAATCGCACCGGCCGCCAACCCGGCGAGTTGGAGCGGACATACCTGGCGATCTTCCGGCGGTTTGCGGCGATGATCGCCGAGGGTTCGTTTCCGTTCCACGGGTTGGTGGGCGATTCCAGCGCGGCGCCTCGTGTCGGCGACGGAGTGATGGTGCTCGACGAGGAGGCCCGCGTGCGCTACGCCTCGCCCAACGCTGTCTCGGCCTTGCATCGTGTGGGCATCAGCGCCAATGCGGTGGGCATGCGGTTGGCCGAACTCGGATTCAACGACAGCCCGGTGCGGCTGGCCTACGAAGACCGCATGCCGGTGATCGAGGAGTTCGATCAGACACCCAACGTCACCCTGTTGACGCGCTGCATGCCGATCCTGGCGGGCGGCGAGGTGACGGGCGGCGTGCTGCTGCTGCGCGACGTCACCGAGGTTCGCAAGCGCGACAAGTTGCTGCTGTCGAAGGACGCGACCATCCGCGAGATCCATCACCGGGTCAAGAACAACCTGCAGACGATCTCCTCACTGCTGCGCTTGCAGGGCCGGCGGCTCGAGTCGCAAGAGGCGAAGGCCGCAGTTGCCGAGTCGGTTCGCCGCATCCGCACCATCGCGCTGGTTCACGAGACACTGTCGCGTGAACCGGGCGACGATGTCGCCTTCCTCGAGATCGTGCGGCCGCTCCTGCGACTAGCCGAGGAGGGGCTGCAGTCGCCCGACCGTCCCGTCCGCTTCACGGTGCAGGGCGACGGTGGCCGCCTGCCGTCGACGATTGCGACGCCGCTGTCGGTCGTGCTGACCGAGTTACTGCAGAACGCTGTCGACCATGGGTTCCCCGAAGGCAGCACCGGCGGCGATGTCGTGGTGCAGCTCAACCCGAAGGATGATCAGCTCAACATTCGGGTGATCAACGACGGTCGTGGCCTTGACTCGCAATTCGAGCTGAACAAGGCGACCGGCCTCGGCCTGTCGATCGTGCGCACGCTGGTGACCACCGAGCTAGCGGGAAGCATCATGATGCGCGCGGGCATGCCAGAGGATTTCGCTGCAGCGGGTCTCGGCGATCAGCCGAAGGGAGCGGGCACTGTCGTTGATCTGACCGTCCCGATCTAACCGGTCAGCTGGCGGCTTTTTGCCGGGCGACGTACTTGCGACGCAGCACCCGCCGCTCTTCTTCCGACGTCCCGCCCCAGATGCCCGAGTCCTGGTTGGTCTCGAGGGCGTAGTCGAGGCACTCAGTCTGCACGGGGCACTGCCCGCAGACTTCCTTGGCCCGTGCGATCTGCAGCAACGCATAGCCGGTTGTGCCGACCGGGAAGAAGAGCTCGGGATCAGTGTCTCGACATATCGCATCGACGCGCCACGTGTAGTCGGCATTGGCAAGTGTCAGGCTGGACGCAAGAATGGTCAC
>JBDTWJ010000128.1:0-10876 GCA_040006755.1 Ilumatobacteraceae bacterium
CGTACACGCGCGGTGTCTACCCGACGATGTATCGCGGCAAGTTGTGGACGATGCGCCAGTACGCCGGATTCGGTACCGCGCAGTCGACAAATGAGCGATTCAAGTTCCTCCTCGGGGCCGGCCAGACGGGTCTGTCGTGCGCGTTCGACCTGCCGACGCAGATGGGCTACGACAGCGACCATCCGCGCGCGGAGGGCGAAGTCGGCAAGGTCGGCGTGGCCATCGACTCGGTCGCCGACATGCGCGTGCTGCTGGCCGACATCCCACTCGACACCGCGTCGATGAGCATGACGATCAACTCCACGGCCGCCATCCTTTTGCTGCTCTACGAACTCGTCGCCGAGGAGCAGGGAGTGCCCGCCACGGCGATCAGCGGCACGATTCAAAACGACATCTTGAAGGAGTACATCGCCCGCGGCACCTACGTGTACCCGCCCCGGCCGAGCATGCGGCTCATCACCGACATCTTCCAGTACTGCGCGACCAACGTGCCGAAGTGGAACACGATCTCGATCTCCGGGTATCACATTCGCGAAGCCGGAAGCACCGCCGTGCAGGAGATCGCCTTCACGATCGCCAACGGCATCGCCTACGTCGATGCTGCGCTGGCGGCCGGCATGGACATCGACGTGTTCGCCCCGCGGCTGAGCTTCTTCTGGAACGCGCACAACAACTTCTTCGAAGAGGTCGCCAAGTTCCGCGCCGCTCGCCGCATCTGGTACCGGTTGATGAACGACCGGTTCGGGGCCAAGAAGGAGTCGAGCAAGTTGTTGCGCTTCCACACCCAGACCGGCGGGTCGACCTTGACGGCCCAGCAACCGGAGAACAACGTGGTGCGCGTCGCCGTCCAGTCGATGGCCGCGGTGATGGGGGGCACGCAGAGCCTGCATACCAACGGGTACGACGAGGCATTGAGCCTCCCGTCGCGGCAGGCCGCGCAGGTCGCCCTTCGCACGCAGCAGATCATCGGGTACGAAAGCGGCATCGTCGACACGCCCGACCCGCTGGCCGGCTCGTTCTTCGTCGAATCGCTCACCGACGAGGTCGAGCGATTGGCGTGGGGGTACATCGAACGGATCGACGAGTTGGGGGGAGCAGTAGCCGCTATCGAAGCAGGGTTTCAGCAGGGCGAGATCGATCAGGCTGCGTACGAGTACGCCAAGTCGATCGACGACAACGAGCGAATCATCGTCGGTCTCAACAAGTTTGCGCTCGCTGCTGACGGAGACCCGGTCGTCTTCCCGGTGGATCCCGAGTTGGAACGCGGCCAGAAGGCGTCGCTGGCCGAGTTCAAGTCGGCCCGCGACGGCGGCATGGTCGAAGCACGCCTCGCCGACGTCACTGCCGCGGCGCGTGGCACGCAGAACTTGATGAGCCCGATGAAGGAAGCCCTTCGCGCCAACGCGACCCTCGGCGAGGTCAGCGACGCGTTGCGCGCCGAGTTCGGCGTGTACCGCCCCGGATGAGTTTGCGACCCGAGCGTTGAGGGTCTCGTGACCAGTTGGCTGACCCCGCACGCAGATGTCGAGTGTTGCGACGTGACCACCATCGGACGTCTCAGCGGCAAGACGCACGAGATCGAGATCTGGTTCGGTGTCATCAACCACACGATGTACCTGATTTCAGGTAACGGACCATCCGCCGACTGGTACCGCAATGCGCTGATCAACCCGGAGGTCTCCGTGCGTTTGGGGGGCGAGATGCACATCGGTGTTGCCCGCGATGTCACCGATGCTGACGAGCGGCGAAGCGTGGGCGACCTGATGGGTGCGAAGTACCCGTGGGAAGGTGACTCCTCGATCGGCCTCACCCGGCAAGCATGGTGTTACGACGTGCCGGTGCTGGCAATCGAGCATTGGACCGACGACTAGTGGTGCAGGATGACGCGGATTCTTCCGCCCTGCGGCTGCTGATCCTCGCGCTCGACGAAATGCGCGAGACCATCAGCCTGTTACCCGTGGCGGAGGCGGGACGCTCGTTGCATCGTCCGTGGTGGCGCAATGTCTTCTTCGGATTTGCCCGCAGCAAGGCAGAGGTCGGAGCTGGCCTTGCCGTGCAGTACCTGGGGGAGAACATCGATCGAGCGCGCAGTCACTGGCGCGAGGCGCTCTCCTCGTTGAACGAACTGCAGCGTCTCCACGGAGACAACGAGATGGTTGCCCGGTTGGGAGAGCAACTACGAGCTTCGGGTCTGGACGAGGTTCTCGCACGACTGCAGCACGACGCCATCCCGAGTCCGATCACGAAGACAGCGCTCCATCTCGAAGCAGTCGTCGCGACGATTCGCGAGTGTGACCGCGTGACGCTCGATGCGCGCAGCAAGCTGCTGTTGCAACGGATGCGTAACGAGTAACGGAGTGTTGCTGGCCCACCCGGGGTGGCGCCAAACACTCCACTAGGCGTTGGCGAGTTCCTGCGCGAGGTCGGCGGCGATGAAGATGATCTGATCCTCCTGGCCGCCGACGAGCTTCTGCTCGCCGCACCGCATCAAGACGTCGGCACCACTGACGCCGTATTGCTCGGCGGCGCGGAACGCATGCTTCAAAAAGCTGGAGTACACGCCCGCATATCCCATCACCAGTGCGAGGCGGTCGATGATGCACTCGCCGTCCATGACGGGACGGACCACCTCTTCTGCGGCGTCCATCAAAGCCAACACGTCGATACCGGTGCTGATGCCGAGGCGATCAGCAACTGCAGCGAACACTTCGTTGCGTGTGTTGCCGGCTCCGGCTCCGAAGCCGCGCACGGAGCCATCGATCTGCACCGCGCCGGCGCGCACCGCGATGACCGAGTTGGCCACGGCGATGCCCAGGTTGTCGTGCCCATGGAACCCGGTCTGTGCGTCACTTCCGAGTTCGTCGACGACGGCCTCCACGCGCTGCTGCACATCTTCGAGGATCATCGCCCCCGCAGAGTCGACGACGTAGACACACTGGCAGCCGGCCTCGGCCATGATCCTGGCCTGGTTGGCGATCAGCTCGGGCGGCTGACCATGGGCCATCATCAAGAAGCCCACGGTCTCCAGTCCAAGCGAGCGGGCCAGACCGAAATGCTGGATCGACACGTCGGCCTCGGTGCAATGGGTTGCGACGCGAACGATCGACAGGCCGATGTCGTGGATGAAGCGGATGTCGTCCATCGTGCCGATCCCCGGCACCATCAGCGCGGCGATCTTGGCGTTGGTTGCTGTCTCGACGGCGGCCTTCATCAGCAGCCTCTCGTCGGTCAACGAGAATCCGTAATTGAACGACGACCCGCCCAGCCCGTCGCCATGAGTGACCTCGATCACGGGCATCCCGGCGGCGTCGAGAGCGGCGACGATGTCGCGTACCTGCTGCTCGGTGAACTGGTGGTTCTTGGCGTGCGAACCGTCGCGGAGGCAGGTATCGGTCATGCGCACATCGAGGGAGTTCGAGAAGGGCATCAGTTGGTTCCGTTCGAGAGGGCGGGTGATACCGTCATGCGCCGTGCGATGCGGTTGCCCGTTGCCGCCGCGGCTGCCGTCATGATGTCGAGGTTGCCGGCGTACGGAGGGAAGTAGTCACCGGCACCTTCGACCTCGACGAGCACGGCGACACGAGGCGTGCCGTCGCGTGATTCGCCGAACTGCGGCGCTGACTTCAACCGATAGCCGGGCACGTATTGGGCGACATTCGCTACCGCATCTTCCACGGCCTTGGTGATCAAGATCTCGTCGGCATCTCGTGGCAACTGACAGAAAATGGTATCGCGCATGATCAGCGGCGGGTCGGCCGGGTTCAGCACGATGATCGCCTTGCCGCGACCGGCTCGCCCGACCTCGGAAATCGCACGTGACGTTGTTCGGGTGAACTCGTCGATGTTGGCTCGGGTTCCGGGTCCGGCCGACACAGAAGCCACCGTCGCCACGATCTCTGCGTAGTCGACGTCGGTGACAGCGGCGATGGCGTGGACGATGGGAATGGTGGCCTGTCCGGCACAGGTGACCATGTTGAGGTTCATCGCGTCGAGGTGTGCGTCGAGGTTGGCGCTCGGCACCACGAACGGCCCGACCGCGGCGGGGGTGAGGTCGATGGCGCGTATCCCGAGTTCCGCATAGCGCGGTGCATTGGCGACGTGGACGTATGCACTGGTTGCCTCGAAGACGAAGTCGGGCAGTTCGCGCTGCGAGAGCAGCCAGTCGACGCCATCGGCGGATGCCTCGAGCCCTTCCTTGCGAGCCCGCTCCAATCCATCGCTGCGCGGGTCGACGCCGATCATGTAGCGCGGTTCGATCACGTCGGAACGCATCAGCTTGTACATCAGGTCGGTACCGATGTTCCCAGATCCGACGATCGCTGCGGTGAGCTTGGCCATGCCACCTACTCTGCTCCAACGGCGCCGGCCGAGGAAGGGCCGGCGTTCCTACCTGCGGAACGTACGTCGCGCAGAACTAGATGAACGCAGCGGAGAGCTCCTCCACGACTTCAGCAGCGGTCATCACCCTGTCGACCGAGCCGACCGAGCGCCCGGCATACAGGGCCATCGCGCTGATCGCTCCCCTGGTATCGCGACTCGGAGAACTCACACCGAACCGCGGCATGGGCATTGGTTGGCCGCGTGGTGGCATCGTCTCGCCCACCACATCGCTGGGTGCCGCCGTGGCAGCATCGATTGCCGATTGCAGCACGCGGTGCGGCGCATTCGGCCAGCCAACCCCAAATGCTTCGGTCAACACCGAGTCGTCGGCGTCAGCGGTCACGAGTGCATCGATGTACTCCGGATGCGCGTACGACTCGAACGTGGCGACGAATCGTGTGCCGACGCGAACCGCATCGGCACCCAGCGCGAGCACGTCGCGTATAGCCGCAACGTTTCCGATCCCACCAGCAGCGACGACGGGCACATCGATTGCGTCGCGAACCGCTGGCACCAATTCCATCAGTGGCACGTGACCGCGTACGTGGCCGCCAGCCTCCATACCTTGGGCAATCACGTAATGGCAGCCCGCGTCGACGGCCGCCTTTGCCTCGTCCACGGATCCAACTTGCCAACCGCAGAGCACGCCGGCAGGGACGCGAGCGGGATCGGGCCACTCGTAGAAGAACTCGATGATGGGAAGCCTTGAAGCCACGAGGTCGACGATCCCCGGCTGAACAAAATGGGCGATGCACGTCGCGCCGACGGGAGCATCGGTCAGCGCGGCCAGCTCGTCGAAGTAACGCTCGATCACCGCGGGTGGTTGCCGGCCGATTCCGATCATTCCCAGCCCACCGGCGTTGGACACCGCTGCGGCAAGTGTCGACGTCGCTGTGCCGCTCATCCCAGCCTGCTGCAACGGCCACCGGCTACCAACGAGATCCGTGAAGCGGTTCATGCCATACAACTATCAGCATTTAGTGTCAGCTGTCAGTGGATCGCATGGTTCTGTACCACTTCAGCGAGGACCCTCACATCGAGCGGTTCATGCCGCACGTGCCGCGCACAAATCCCTCGCACACGCCCGCGGTCTGGGCGATCGACACCGAGCACGCGCCGCTCTATTGGTTCCCACGTGATTGTCCGCGAGTCGCAATCTGGCCGCTCGACGGTGGCGACCTCGCGCCCTTTCAGTCGCGATTCGTGACGGCCGCGTCACGCGTGCACGCGATAGAGGCGACCTGGCTCGAACGAATGCGCACCACGCAGCTCTATCGGTACGATTTCGACTCGCAGGGATTCGAACCGTGGGAGTCAGCGAATGGTCAATGGATCTGCAACCGCGAGGTATTGCCCGAATCCGTGACGCCGATCGCTGATTTGCTCGGCGCGCATGCAGACGCGTCGATCGAGTTGCGGGTCGTCCCGTCGCTGTGGCCCCTGCACGATGCGGCGGTCGACGGCGAGTACGACTTCAGCATCGTGCGAATGCACAACGCTCAGCCGCGTATGTCGCCGTAGCATCGGGCGGTGCCCGAACCTCCGTCGCCCGTGGGGCTGCCCGACGCACGGGCTTTCCTCGTCGAGCGATTCGAGCTCGACAGTGAGACGGTCGAATTCGTCGGCGAAGGCGCGTGGTCGCGCTGCTACGGATTCACGCACAACGGCAGCGAATTGGTCGTGCGGTTCGGCCGGCATCTCGATGACTTCGAGCGCGACCGGTTCGCGGCACACTTCGCAGCACGCGATCTGCCGATCCCTCAGGTCCTAGAGATCGACGAGGCCTTCGGTGGTTGGTACTGCGTCTCGACCCGGGCGCACGGTCACCCGTTGGAGCAACTCAACACCGACGAGTGGATGGCGACTGCTCCGTCGGTGTTGTCGACGCTCGATGCGATGCGCAGGGTCGACTTGTCGACGACCAAGGGTTACGGGGAGTGGAATCGCGACGGCAACGCGCCTCATGGTTCGTGGGGCGACTATCTGACCGCGGTTGTCCACGACCTCCTCGGGTCGCGCATCTTCGGATGGCGAGAACGGCTGATTGATTCACCGATCGGTGTCAAGAGCTTCGATCGTGCCCACGCCCAGATGCGCGATCTCGCCGAGGCGTTCCCAGGTCCGCGCTCGCTCGTGCACAACGACATGCTCAATCGCAACGTCCTGGCGGCGAGCGGCAGCATCACGGCCCTGTTCGATTGGGGCTGCTCGATATATGGGGACTTCGTCTACGAACTGGCAACGTTCGTCTTCTGGTCGCCATGGCACCCTGTGATCGAGCGCACTGATATGACGTCGAGGGCGTTGGATCACTACGCCGACATGGGCCTCGACGTGCCCAACTTCGACGCTCGCATGCGTTGCTGTGCACTGCACATCGGACTCGTGCATCTGGCATACAACGCGTTCCTCCGCGACGAAGACACGCTCCTGCTGACCAACCAACGTATGGCTCAGTTCGTCGACTGAGAGCGGAGTTCAGCTGAAGCGCACCCCCACGGTACCGAGACTTTGCACGCGTGCTGTCACGTGGTCGCCCGATTGAACAGCGACGGCCTCGGTCACTCCACCGGTCATCACCAGGCTGCCCACTGGCAGCGAGCGTCCGGCGTCGGCCAACCAACGCACCAGAGCCACAACCGATGCCGCCGGATGTCCCATCACTGCCGCGCCGGCGGCCGTGCCCACAAGCTCGCCGTTGCGTTCCATCACGACGCCCAGCAGGCGCAGATCGAGACCCTCGGGCTTGCGCGCCGCGCCGCCGACCACATAACGGGCCGCCGACGTATTGTCGGCGATCACACTCTGGATGTCGAACTTGAAGTCCTTGAACCGCGAATCGATGATCTCGATCGCAGGCAGGACGAACTCGGTAGAGGCAAGTACATCCTCGATCGAGACGTCACCTTCCAACTCGCGTGACATCACGAACGCGATCTCCGCCTCGACCTTCGGGTGAATCAGACGCGACATGTCGACGACGTCACCATCGGGTACGCACGTGTCGCCCATCAGCACTCCGAAGACCGGGGTGTCGAGACCCATTTGCACCATCTTGGCCCTCGACGTCAGCCCGCCCTTGTAGCCGGTCAGCCGTCGCCCCGCTGCCTGCCAACGCCGAGCAAGCTCGGCTTGCACGGCATAGCCGTCCGCGATGTCCATGTCTGGATGGCTGTCGGTGAGCTTGACGATGTCGGCCGCGTCTCGCTGCGCAGCGTCGACGGCGTTGGCCAGTTCGGAGATCGCTGATTCGGACAGTGCCATTGAAATGCTCCCTACTCGAACGTCACCCGAACTGTCACTCGAACGTCACGCTGCAGCTGCCGAGCCCGCCGAACTCGCAGATGATCGTTTGCGGACCCTTCACCCACGCCATCATCGACAGCGACCCGCTGAGGATCACCTCACCGGCCCGACAGGTGATACCAAGTTCGCCAAGCGTGTTGGCGAGCCACACCACCGAGTTGACGGGAGAACCTTTCACCGCCGCGCCTGCCCCGGTGGCAAAGAGCTCGCCCGTCGCCTCGCCGGGCTGGCAAACCTCGATCGTCATGCCGATCAACGCGAGGTCGAGCTCCAACGGATCCTTCCGTTCGGTACCAAGGACGAACACTCCGCAAGAAGCGTTGTCGGCGACGGTGTCGAACACCTTGATGTCCCAGTTCTCGATTCGCGAGTCGACGATCTCGAAGCACGGCACCACGTAGTCGGTGGCCCGCAGGATGTCGATCGCGGTCAGGCCGGGCCCGACGAGCTCGCGTTTCAGCACGAAGGCGATCTCGCCCTCGGCGCGCGGCTGGATCAGCGTGTCGAGGAGGACGGTGTCGCCGTTGCCGTAGAGCATGCTGCTGCACAACTGCCCGAAATCGGGCCCGTCGAGGCCGAGCATGTTCATCACTGCTGCACTGGTGGCTCCGACCTTCTTTCCCACGATCTCCTCGCCGGTGTCGAGTCGTCGCTGCACCATGCGCGATTGGATTCGGTACGCGTCGACCAGGTCAATGCCCGGCACGCGGTCACGCAGATTCGGCACGGTTCGTCGCTCGACGAGCGCCGCATACAGCTCGTCGCCGTAGCGGTTGACGTCGGATGGGCTGAGACTCATCGCCGTGCATCTTCATGCACCGTCGCAGTCTCCGCCAAGCTGTTGTTCCGACGAACGGGACACTTCCACTCGGCGAATCGCTCGACGCACGTACTGTGAGCGGGGTGACCAAGGCCTTCGAGCGAGAGGTGAGCTTCGAGATCGATGGTCTGCAGTTCTCGTTCGCGACGTGGTCCGATGTGTCGGCGCTGTTCGCCATCCGCTTCCTCGCCAAACACGCCCGGCCGCGCCGGGGCTGCGAGTCCGGTCTCTGCGGGACGTGCGAATCGTTGGTCGACGGTCAGCCGACCAGGCTGTGCCTGATGCCGTCGACATCCCTCGACGGCGTCTCGATCGTTAGTGGATCGCAGCCGGGTCGCTGACAAGGGCTCGCGAAATCTCTGCGGCGGTGCGCACCACCATTCGCACGAGTTGGTCGTGGCGATCGGACGGCATTCGGATCAGCGGCCCGGCGACCGAGACTGCTGCAACGCACGAGCCGATCCGATCGAAGATGGGTGCCGCGATCGACACGACACCCGGCGCAGATTCGTCGCTGCTGATGGCATAGCCCGCCTTACGTACCTCGGCCAACGCCTGGTTCAGTCGGGTGCGGTTCGTGATGGTACGCGGACCGAGGCGGGGGAGACCGCTGGCGATCGCATCGTCGACAGCGGCCTGCGAGCCGAATGCCAGCAGCACCTTTCCCGACGACGTGGCGTGGGCAGACCGGCGCCGGCCGACCTTGGTGAACAGGCCCATCATCTGGGGGCTCTCCAGGCGATCGAGGTAGACGACGTCCGAACCTGACAGAACGGCGAGATGAGTCGCCTCGTTGCTGTCGTTGTGCAACTTCTCGAGGGGCACATGACCCACCTGGCGCAGTACGCGGCTGCTGACGACCTCTTGGCCGATCTCGTACAGCTTGAGGCTCAGCCGGTATCGCTCGTCCTGGGTGCGTTCGACGAACCCTTCGCTGACCAGGATGGTGAGCAGGCGGTGGACGGTGCTCTTGGGCAGTTGCACACGTCGCCCCAGCTCAGAGACACCGAGAACGGGCTCGACGAACGTGAATGCGGTCAGCAGTGACAGCGCCCTGGCGACAGCAGATTCGGGAATCTCTCGTGCTCGCGTCGCCACGTCCGGACCTTAGACGACGTTCCGCCAGCCGGGACGCCAGCTACCAGCTGCACTCGCTGAGGTTGTCCCAGCAGCGGCGAGTCAGTTCGGCGCCTGCGAAGTACGCGGCGCGCGCCGCGCGCCGTTTGGCATCGGTGTCGAGGTACTGCTCGGCGAACTCGCCGACGTGCCCGCCGTGATCCTCGTCGACCGTGATGTGGATGGTGTGGAACGCATAGTCATCGGGCTGCAGCACGTCGGTGTAGTGCTGCTTGAAACCGTCGACCACCTTGATGTACGCCGCTGGGATCTGGTTCTCGATGGCAAGGATGCCGCCGAACGTCAACTCGTACCAAGGCTGCTGAATCGCCAGCGAGTAGAGGAACCCGCTGCTCGCCATCGCGTCGACGTTGGGTGTCGCCTCGGTGATCACCTCGTCGGGAGCGCCGAGCGCGCGAGTGAACTCGAACAACCAGTGCAAGTGGCCGAAGCCCGACTTCGACGTGGTGCCCAACACCTCTTCGGCGATGTTGTCGATGACACCGTCGGTCATCTCGTACGGGATGCGGGTGACCCACGCAGAGAGGATTCGCCGGGTGTGGTACGTCACCCCGTGGTAGTGCTGGCGGGCCCACGCGACGAGCTCCTCTTTCGTCGCCTCACCCTGTTGGGTTCGCTTGACCCAATCGGCCTGATCGAGGGTTCGGCCGGAGGCCTGCAGCTCTTCGCGCATCTCGTCAACAAATACCTCACCATCAAATGCCATGGGTGACACGCTCTCACGCGGCGGAAGTACAGCGAAACGGTGCCGTTCCATCTATCAGAACAGCGGCCTTTCGGCGGCGTCAGTACACAACCAAGATGGCCGCATGGCTATCTTCCGACTCGGGCACGTCGAGGTCCGAACTCCCGATCTCGAGCTCTGTGCCGCGTACTACACCGAGGTGTTGGGATTGCGGGAAGTTGCTCGCGACGACAACCACGTCTACCTGAAGGGGTGGGACGAGCAGGACCACCACTCGCTGATCCTCACCAGTGCAAACCGCTACGGCCTCGAGCATGTCGCGTTCAAGACCGAATCGGTTGACGATCTCGAGGAATACGAGACCAACCTCGAGCGCTACGGCTGCACGGTAGAGCGCATCTCCGCCGGTATCGAACTGGGTCAGGGCGAGGCGATCCGATTCGATTCACCGACGGGTCACACGATGGAGATCTACGCCAAGATGGAGAAGGTCGGCAACGGTCTGCCGCTGTTCAATCCGGCCCCGATGCCGATGGACCTCGTCGGCA
>JBDTWJ010000129.1:0-10809 GCA_040006755.1 Ilumatobacteraceae bacterium
GATGTCGACATGGCATCGAACTTCGTCACACTCCGCGAACGACATCCGAGGTTGCCATGGCCGAGTTGAACTCAGACACCGAACGAGAACTACGGGCGCGCATCCTCGAATTGGAGGCACTGGTCGAGGCTCGTACACAAGCAATCGTCGGCCTCGGCGCCCAGCTCGCCGAGCAACGTGGTGATGGTTCTCCCGTTATGGCCGAGCGCCTGCGCGACTCCGAGCGCCAGCTTGCCGAGCTCCGCGGCTCGAAGGTGATGAGGTACACGGCTCGGGCCCGCCGGGCGTATGCGATGTTGCGAGGAACCCGTGGCTGAGGACCCATCTCGGGAACTGCTGGTCGCTGCTTTGACCGAACAGCTTCAGCAGTCAAGGCAGCAGCAGAGCCGCATTCGCGACGCTCTGACCAGGGTCTTGAGCCTCGTTGAGCAGGCCGAAGGACCCTGAGTCACGGGTCGGGCCGTTACCATCTTTCAAGCAGCGCACCGAGTGTGCCGACAAATAAGCGGGCAGCTTTTGAGGGAGATCAAAATGAACCGCCGCTCGTTGTGCATTGCAACTGCACTTGGCCTGCTTTCCGCTGTCGTCGTCGCTGATATCGCGTCTGCTCACCCGACCCCGTCGACCAGTCCGCTGACGGCACCACCCTCGGCTGCGTTTTCGACCAGTGGCGACTACGCCACCGACGTCCTCGGCGACCCGTGGGACTTCTCGAACGACGAGGACGTACCGCCTATCATGATGGTCGGCACAGAGGGCAGCTTCGGGATCTCACGTGACCCGGCCGGAATCCTCAACGTCGACGCGCAAGCCGGTTCCACGATCAAGTTCGTGCGCTCGTGGGGCGCAGAGCTGCCGTGGGGTCGCGACGGCTTGCTGCGACCGATCGACGCATCGATCTACACACATCTGTCGATGTCGATGAACCTTCCCGAGAAGCGAAACATGGCCGTGCAGTTCTTCACCCACTCCGGCCTGACCTGTCTCATCCCGTTCACGGTCGTGAGCGGTGGTTGGGCGACGCACGACATCAACCTGACCGGTGGGGGCCTGGCAGGCTGCCAGACACCGTGGGCGGGCCAGATCATCAGGCTACAACTGATCGCCGGCGGCGGATTCCCCGGTGCCGCGCGATTCCCGATCCAACTCGACTGGGTGCGACTGCATCGTGCCGATGCCTCCGTGATACCCGATGCCTCTCCGGTCGTGAAGGTCACGAGCCCGAGCGAGGTGGGTGGCGCTGACTACGCAACCGTGTCGGGCAACCCGTGGGACTTCGCCGGGCCCGATGACGTCGTCAGCGTCGGCGACATCACCAATGGCAGCTTCGACGGTGCCAGCTACAACGGCACGACGTTCCGCAACGACTCGTTCGTCGAGCTGCCACTGCGATCACCATTGATCCCCGACCGGTATCATCGGGCGACGGTCGACGTCTGTTACGACGGAGGGTTCAGCTTCGCCAATGCGCCCGGTGGCGGCATGAATGCCCGCTTCGCGTGGTACGACGAGGGCGGCCAGATCTGGAGCGAGACGCAAGACATCATCATCTATCCGGGATGTAACGTGATGACGATCGATCTGGTGACGACGCCGGCGATCGCAGTCAACGACGAGAACACGATCTACAAGGCGGGTTGGCGAGGGCTTCGCATCACCGCACTCCGGTTCGATCTCAACGAAGACCCCGGTGTTCGCAACTTCTCGCTACGCGACATCCACCTCGCGGATGACGCCGCCTTCTCATCCGGCACGTATCCGATCTCGTTCTCGTCGACCGCCGGCGGAACCGCCGACATCTTCGTGACAACAGACGCTGGTGCGTGGAACGGCACGAAGGTGGGCACCATCAACGTGGCCTCCGGCATCAACACGTTCGACTGGAACGGCAGTGGATTGCCGAACGGCACCTACTGGGTGTACGTCACCGTTCACAGCGGCAACACCGTCGGCTCGTCGTACTCGACCGGTCCTGTTCGCATCGAACGTCCGCTACCACCGACTCCGAGCTACTTCGTGCCGCTCACTCCGTCCCGCGTGCTCGACACTCGTACGGGTGAAGGTGGCAACATCTCGGCGCTCAGCTCGCGTGCCCTCACCGAGTTGCGTGTCATGGGCGTAGGCGGCGTGCCGGCAACAGGAGCGACCGCCGTAGTCCTGAACGTCACGGTCGACGTGCCGCTCACCGCCGGATTCATCACTGCATGGCCATCGGGCGAAGACCAGCCAACGGTCTCCAATCTGAACTATGTCCCCGGCCAAACGGTGCCGAACCTGGTGACCGTGAAGGTCGGGGCCAACGGACGCGTCAACCTCTACAACTCGCAGGGCTACACCCACCTCGTCGCCGATGTGGTCGGCTACTACACGGCGACGCGTCCGCCCAGTGGCGGATTGTTCACCGCCGTCACGCCGGGGCGGGTGCTCGACACCCGTAACGGCACCGGCCAGGGTGGTTCGATCGCTCCTGTCGGTGCCGGACAGGCGATCAACGTGTCGGTGACCGGTTTGGCAGGCGTGCCCGCGGCTGGTGTCAGCGGTGTGGCCCTGAACGTCACCGTCGACGCACCGACCTCGCCAGGGTTCCTCACCGTGTGGCCCACCGGCGAAGCCCAGCCGCTCGCGTCGAGCCACAACTTCGTGCCGGGTCTGACCGTCGCCAACCTCGTGTTGGCCAAGGTCGGCGCGGGTGGCCAGGTCAGCATCTTCAACTCGGGAGGCAACACACATGTCGTTGCCGACGTCGTCGGCTACTTCTCTGCGACAGGTGGCCAGTTCGTTCCGCTCAGCCCTTCCAGGATCGTCGACAGCCGCTTCGGCATCGGCACGGGAATCACCGGACCGATCGGCCAGGGCCAGACGGTTCCGATCTCTGTGACCGGGGTTGGCCCCTCGCCGGTACCAACGGGAGCGAAGGCAGCAGTTGTCAACGTGACGTCGGTCGACTCGTCGATCCAGTCGTTCATCACCGTCTGGCCGAACGGCGACGAACGGCCGACCGCCTCGACCCTGAATCCTCGCGTCGGGGTACCCGTCCCGAATCTGGCGTACTTGAAGTTGGGACCTGGTGGCCAACTGTTGCTGTACAACAACTCCGGGTCCACCAACTTCATCGTCGACGTCTTCGGCTACATCATGTGATCTTCGCGAACTTCGTCGCTGTCACGTCGTTGAGGGACCGCCGCAGCGACAAGGCTCGGAGGAGTCGGAGGAGATAGTGCGAGTGACGCGAGCCAGGCGATTGCGGCGGCGTTGATCGCCAGCAGCACCCAGGCGTTCACCGGTGGATTCCACGCAGCGTGTTGCAACGTGAACGATCCGTCGAGACCGACCATGTAGCGGCGCAGCGTGTGCCACAACGTCAGTACTTCGGCGAACGCCGAGCACATCACGACGACTCGCATCACCCGTCGCTCTGGGGAGATTTTACAACTGGCCGCGAACAGCACACCGGCCATCGCGAACGAGATGGAGTAGCGACCCTGCCAGATGCTTCCGACTCGATCGTGAACGATCACCTCGAGGAGGGTCGGCAGCAACAAGGCGGCAACAATCCACTGAGCGTGCCACCGACGGACGCTCGAGTGGTTCGAGTGCGTCACGGTCCAGTGCACCGCAAAACCCAAGACCACGATCCACACGAGTTGGGCGGGGACAGGAGCGAAGAACTCGTTCCATCCGAGCGCGCCGATGGCCTGATGGACGGTCAGCGGAATCCCCCCGAGCGACCGGCCGAGCGCCCTGGCGATCGAGTCGGAGTCCGCTGTTCTGCGATCGCTGAAGATCAGTCCGGTCCAGTGGTTCCAGCCGAACGTGGCGGCGCCGGCCATCACGAGAGGCAGCACCAACGCTGCGACGCGCTTCGTGCTGAGCGGCCGAAGTGTTGGCGCTATCACGAGTGCAACGACTGCGATGTCGACCAGTGCGGCCGGTCGCATGACGAGGCAGACGGCCAGCGGCACCGAGACGCGTGCCAAGGAAGCCGACGTGTCCGGATCCCGCAGGCGTCCGACGGCCTCGACAAGCGCGACAGCGATCAACGCGATCTCCACCCCGCTGGTGCCGACAACGCCCAGCAGGAACCACGCCGACGGCGTCATTGCTGCGAGAAGCCACGATGCGCCGCCCACCTCTCGACTGCGCATGAACGCCGCGCCCAGGATGATGGCGAAGACCAGAACGGTCGCCATGCGGTACGCCATCACATCGGCGCCACTCGAGAACGCGCGGCCGATGGCTCCTACGACCGCGTAGTACCACGGTGGCGCGACGCCGGCCGACGTGGCCACCTCGACATCTCCCGCGGCGCGGGTTGGGGTTGCGCACTCCGCGGTCACGAATTCGTTGTGCCGGTAGCACGCCGGATCGCCGCTGGCGAGCGGGGCGGGCGCGGTCACCACTCGATAGCCCGGCTCCAACCTGGCGACCGCCTCACCGAGCAGGTCACCGTGCGCAGCGGCCGCAGCGCGGATCACGTGCGCGGGCTCGTCGGGCCCGCCGTAACGCGCCGTGGCCAGCGCCCAGGTGCACCCGACGATCGCGAATCCCGCCGCGGCCGAGAGCCAGACCACCCAACGGCTGTCGCCCGCTGAGGGATTCACCTCAGTAGTGTCGTGGGGGTGGTGGAGCCCATCGAGTCAGAATCAAGACGGAGATCCCGTACGACCCTGATCGCCGTGACGGTCGCCGTCATCGTTGCGGCCGCACTGGTCGCGTATGGCTTTTCGCGAGGCGACGACGATCGTGACACCGACATCCCGCCGACCATCGGCGTCATCCAAGCGCCGGCCGAGGTCCTCACGACACGGCCTCTCGTCGTGAATCCGGGATCGGCACCGACCACCGACGATCTACCGCTCGTACCGGACGAGACCGTCGACATCGGTGCGCCGCCGATCTCGTCCAACGTCGTGGTGCCCTAGCTCTCAGCCGACCGGCCGATCCTGCTTGTCCTTCTTGGCGGCCTTCGCTGCCTTCTTCCATTCGCGAACCTTGCCGAGCGAGTCCGGATCGGTGACGTCGGCGACGCTGCGCGGGGTGTCGTCACCGAACTTCCCGGCCGCGTCCTGCCATCCCTCAGGCCTGACGTCGAATCGCTTGCCGAGTATGGCCACAAAGATCCTGGCCTTCTCCTCGCCGTAGCCAGGGAGCGTACGCAGGCGCTGGTACAGCTCATCGCCCGTCGTCACCCCTTCCCACACACCTTCGCCACGCCCGTCGAATCGCCCGACCAGCGCCGTGCACACGTCGTGGATGCGACGACCCATCGATGCTGGAAACCGATGGATCGCCGGCTTCTCGCAACACACCGCAATGAACTCGTCCTGGTCCATTGCCGCGATCTTCTCGGCGTCGAGATGGCCGAGGCGCGCATGCAGTGTCGCCGGCCCGGCAAACGCCCATTCCATCGGAACCTGCTGATCGAGCAACATGCCGATCAACACTGCGGTGCCATCGGTGTTGAGCAGTCGATCGGCGTCGGTCTTGCCGGTGATGAACAGGGTTCCGGTCATGTGTCGAACGCTAGATGCCCAGATGCTCTGACTCGAAGCCGCGCGGCGCGTCGGCCTCTGTGATCTGATGACCGAGTGCTCGCGGTCGTCATCGTCACCTTCTCGGCCGAAGCGGCGATGCTCGAAGCATGCGTGGCGTCGGTGCTCGCCGCCGGCGAAGCCGACCACGTGATCGTCATCGACAACGGAGGAAGCGCAGTAGTCGGCGACGGCGTCGAAGTGATCCGGCCGTCACGCAACCTCGGATTCGGCGCAGGCGCCAACCTCGGTTTCCGGCGGGCGGCCGAGTTGGGGGCAACGAGCGTTGCGCTGCTCAATGACGACATCGAGGTCGAGGCGGGCTGGCTCGGTCCGTTGCAAGAGGCGTTAGGGGCCGATGCGGCGCTCGGAGCGGTGCAGCCCAAGTTGCTGCTGGCCGGCTCGAATCCGCCGCGCATCAACAGTGTCGGCGTCGAAGTCGGGCGTGATGGCGCGGGTACCGACATCGGATACGGCGAGGAGGATGGATCGCAGTTCACGAAAGAACGTTCCATCGAATCGTTCACGGGCGGAGCAGTGCTGTTCAGATCGAGCTTCCTCAAGAACACGGGTGGATTCGACGAGTCGTACTTCCTCTACTACGAGGACGTCGATCTGGCGCGCCGCGGCGCGGACCTCGGGTGGACGTATCGCTGCGTTCCGGCAAGTCGGGTCTGGCATCGGCTGAGCGCGTCGACGTCTCAACTCGGCGATCGTGCTCGCCTTCTGCAGGAGCGCAATCGTCTGCGATTCGCGTTTCGCTTCGGCGACAGCGGCATGGTCGCTCGAGCACTGTGGCTCTCGATCCGTCGCCTCCGCTGGACACCGCGCGGCGCCCACGCCATGGCATTGATCGCCGGCCTGGCCAGCGCCCCGGCGACCCTCGTCGCCCGCCGCCGCGCCCGCTGACTTCTCCGCATCCACGAACTCCGCGCGATGAGAGATGAGCCGCCCGGCGCCGCAGATATCTCATCGCATCGAGTGCGCCTGAGAGCTTGATGAGAGATGTGCGGAGGGCTCCGGCTCATCTCTCATCGCGGGGTTTCGCTGACGGTAGGCGTGGCTTTGTAGGGGGCCGTGAAGGTTCGCTCAAGAAATTGTCTGTTGTCCGACGATGCGTCGTGGCTGGGACCTAGGTCTCTCAAGTCTGAGTCCCATCGATCCGATCGCTCAGTGTGATCAGGAACCGCTTCGCCGTGCTCGGGATCGGTCTCGGACTGTTCACCGCCAGCGTCGTCTCGACGAACGTCAGCGCCGCGAGCCCGGCATTCATCCCAGCCGCGGCCCACTGGTTGACCACGGTCAACTACTTCCGGGCCATGGCTGGTCTTGGGCCTGTCGTTGAGAATGCCTCGATGTCCGCGAGCGCAGCGGCGCACTCGTGTTACATGCTGTACAACGGCATCAGCCACGACGAGACGCCGGGTCTCCCCGGGTACACAGCAGAAGGCGACATGGCAGGCAACAGCGGCAACGTCGCAGTGTCGAGCCAGATCAACACCAGCGCCCGCAGCCACATCGAACTTTGGATGAGCGGACCCTTCCACGCAATCGGAATCCTGCGCCCGAACCTCCAGTCGACGGGCTACGGCCAGTGCGACATGCCGTCGACACCCACATGGCACAGCGGTGCAACCCTGGATGTCCTTCGCGGTTTGAGCGGAGCAGGCGGCACGAGCACCCCGATCCTGTTCCCCGGCAACGGCACCACGACCAATCTCGACCGCTTCATCGTCGAGTCACCCAGCCCGATGACCTTCTGTGGCTGGACAGGATCCGCCGGCCTGCCGATCATCGCCCTGATGCCCGAGGCGGCCAACAACGCCACAGCCTCGCTGACCGGGCCCGACGGCCAAAGCATCGAGGTCTGCGTGCTGACAGCCCAGAACACCACCGGCGTCGCCCAGCAGATCCTGCAGGGCAACAACGCCCTCGTCATCGTGCCCCGCACCGTGCTCGCCCAAGGAACACACTCGGTCCTCGCCGGCACGTCGGCCCGCACCGTCGGCTGGAGCTTCTCGGTCGATCGCGCCGCAGCAACCGGGACGGTCACACCGGCACCCATTGCCCAGCCGACGGCACCCGCCACCGGGCTTGCACCGCTGGCGCCCGCCCGCATCGTCGATACGCGCAGCTCCAGCGGTGCATCACGTTTGAACGCCGGCATCACCACCCACATCCAGGTCTCGGGCCTGGGCGGCGTGCCCTCCGAAGCCAAGGCAGTCATGGCAAACGTGACGGTGACAGGACCATCGGGTTCCGGCTTCCTGACGATGTGGAACTGCTCAGACGCGCAACCGGAAGTCTCGACGCTGAACTTCTCGGCGAACGAGACGGTCGCCAACGCCGCAACCATCCCACTCGACAGCAGCGGGCAGCTCTGCGCCTTCAGCAGCCAATCAGCCGATCTGGTCATCGACGTCAGCGGGTATTACTCCACGTCGGCAAGCGGCCGCTACATGCCGGTCTCGCCGGTGCGTCTGATGGACAGCCGCTCGGGGATCGGAACACCGGCTCGCTTCGCCGCGAGCCAAGTGGTCGAGCTTTCGGTTGTCGGCGTGGTGAACATTCCCACCAATGCCACCGCGGTCGCCCTCAACGTGACCGGCATTCTTCCGAACGTCAATGCCTTCATCACTGTCTTCCCGTGTGGCGAGCTCCCGCCGACGTCGAGCCTCAATCCGGCGGCCGGCAAGGTGACCCCCAACCTGGTCATCGCTCCGGTTTCATCGACCGGCACCGTCTGCTTTTTCGCCAACACCGGCATCGATCTGGCGGTCGACGTGGTCGGGTACGTCTCGTCCAGCGCCAACAATCGGTTCACCCCCAGCACGCCTTTCCGTTTCACGGATACCCGCGACACCTCCCGCATCGCCATCAATGCCGGCCAGTCCGGTCTTCGGCTGGCACCCAGCCAGACGCTGATCGTGCAGATGGCCGGCGTGCGCGGCGTACCGGACAACGCCCGGGCGATCTCTGCCAACCTGACCGTCGTCGATGCCACCGACCGGGGCTTTGTCACGGCGTGGCCGTGCGGCGAGCTCCCGATGGCATCGAATGTCAACTACGAGCTCGGGGCGGCTGTGGCCAACGCGGCCGAATTGCCCCTCGGGTCCGGCGGTGCCATCTGCATCTACTCCTCGAGTTCTGTTCACGTGATCATCGACGTCAACGGTTGGTGGAGCTGACCAGCCAGTCCGCTCTCTCCGTGTTGGGACGGGCATCCATTGTGAGGTGAGTCGCAGCGGTGTACATTGTGGCGAACCAAACTCTGTGCGTGCTCTGAACCCCGGTAGCGCTCCTTGTCAGGTCCCCGTCCCACCGACCGGCCCGGGCCTCCACTTCCGGCGACGGGCACGGCCTCGGGCGCGCTGGTGGCGATGGCAGTCGGCCTTCTGCTGGCCGGGTGCCTCCTCGTGGGAGCCACCCGACCTCGTCGACGAGTTGCCTAGGCGAGTTGCCTCGACCAGTGCCTAGACCAGGTACGGATCGACGGTCTCGGAGTCGATCCCATAGCGACTGATGGCAGCCTCGACCTCATCAGCACTGACCTCGCCGGTGACGTGCAGCGCGGACAGCACCCCGACCACGATATGGCCGAGATCGATCTCGAAGAAGTTGCGCAGCGACTCCCTGGTGTCGCTGCGGCCCATGCCGTCGGTGCCGAGCGGCACGAAGAGGCGGCCCGGCAGGAAGCGGGCGACCTGCTCGGGAACGATCTTCATGAAGTCGGTCACCGCAACGACGGGGCCCTGTGCATCGGCGAGCAGTTGGGCAACGTCGGCAATGCGCGGTGTGCTGCTGGGATGCAACCGGTTCCAACGTTCGACCTCGAGCGCGTTCTCGCGCAACCGCTTGTACGACGTTGCCGACCACAGCTCCACGCCGACGTCGAAGTGCTCTGCCAGCTCAGCCGCCGCGTGTCGCGCTGCGCCCTGCGCTGACCCGGAGAACAACAACGTCGCGTTGCGCGATGGGCCTTCGGGAGCGGGAGCCCATCGGTAGAGACCGCGCATGATCGCCGCACGAACCTCGGCCGGATCACCCTCGGGCATGATCGGCATCGGGTAGTTCTCGTTGTAGAGGGTGATGTAATAGAACACGTCGGGGTCTTCGATGCCGCCGCCGTACATGCGCTGCAGTCCCTCCTGCACGATTGCGGCAACCTCGTACGCGAACGCGGGGTCGTACGCCTGCACCGGCGGCACCGTGGAGGCGTGCACCAGTGAGTGGCCATCCTGGTGCTGCAGTCCTTCGCCCATCAGCGTCGTTCGGCCGGCGGTCGCGCCGAGCAAGAAGCCTCGAGTGCGAGCGTCGGCGGCCTGCCAGATGAGATCGCCGACCCGCTGGAAACCGAACATCGAATAGAACGTGTAGAACGGCACCATCGGCACTCCACGGGTGGCATACGCAGTGCCGGCCGCGATGAAGCTTGCCGTCGAGCCGGCCTCGGTGATGCCTTCTTCGAGGATTTGACCGTTGGTCGCCTCGGCGTAGCTGAGCAGCATCTCGTGGTCGACGGGCTCGTACAACTGGCCCTGCGATGCGTAGATCTTGAGCTCACGGAACAACGAGTCCATACCGAACGTCCGGGCCTCGTCGGGGATGATCGGTACGACGTGGTGGCCGAACTTCTCGTCGCGCGCCAACCCGCGGAGCAGTCGGGTGAACCCCATCGTGGTGCTGACCGCTTGAGTGCCCGAGCCGGTGAGCAGTTCCGCGTAGGCGCCATCGGCCGGGAGTTGCAGTGCCTTGCGGGCACGCGTGGTGCGCTTGGGGATCGAGCCGCCCAGCGCCTTGCGGCGCTCCATCATGTATTGGTACTCGATCGAGTCTTCGGCCGGCCGGAAGTACGGCGGCAGGTCGCCGTCGAAGGCAGAGTCGGGGATCTCGTCGTGCATGTACAACCGGTCGCGCAGCACGAGCAGCTGATCTTTGGTCATCTTTTTGATCTGGTGCGTTGCGTTGCGGCCCTCGATGTCGGGGCCGAGCGTCCATCCCTTGACCGTCTTGGCCAAGATGGCTGTCGGCGCTCCCGTGCCCATGTTCTCGGTAGCGGCCTTGTACGCCGCGTAGAGCTTGCGATAGTCGTGACCGCCGCGGGGCAGGTGCACGAGGTCTTGGTCGCTGAGATGGGCAACCATCTCGCGCAGTCGTGGATCGGGCCCGAAGAAGTTGTCGCGGATGTACGCGCCGTTCTCGATGCTGTACCGCTGGAACTGGCCGTCGACGGTGTTGTTGAGCTGGTTCAACAGCACGCCGTCGTTGTCGTTGGCCA
>JBDTWJ010000130.1:0-10792 GCA_040006755.1 Ilumatobacteraceae bacterium
CCGAAGCCGCAGCGAGCCGACGTTTCCAGGGCTATCTCGACATCAACGGCACGCGCTCGCCGGACTGGTTCCACCGAGAGCTCGGCAAGATCATGTGGGACTACTGCGGCATGGAGCGCAACGAGCAGGGCCTGGAGAAGGCGCTGTCCGAGTTGCCGGCCCTCTACACCGAGTTCCAGAAGGATCTGCGCGTCACGGGCGACGGCGGGTCGGTCAACCAGACGCTCGAGAAGGCCGGCCGCGTCGACGACTTCTTCCAACTCGGCATGTTGATGTGCCGCGATGCTCTGGAGCGCAGAGAGAGTTGCGGCGGTCACTTCCGTACCGAGTACCAAACCGAAGAGGGAGAGGCAAAGCGTGACGACGAGCACTTCGCCCACGTTGCCGCATGGGAGTGGACCGGTGATCCGATGAAGCCCGCCCGCCACATCGAACAACTCGAGTTCGAAGCCGCGCACCTCGCCACCCGGAGTTACAAATGAGCACCGCGCAAGATCATCGATTGACCAACCTCACGCTGAGGATCTGGCGACAAGCGAGTGCAGATGCCGAAGGGCACTTCGAGAGCTACCGAATCGATGCGATCAGTCCCGACGCGTCATTCCTGGAGCTCCTCGATGTGCTCAACGAACGCCTGATCGCCGAAGGACACGAGCCCGTTGCGTTCGACCACGACTGCCGCGAGGGGATCTGCGGATCGTGCTCGTTGATGATCGACGGCAAGGCTCACGGCCCGCAGCGCGGCACGGCCGCGTGCCAACTGCACATGCGCAAGTTCGCGTCGGGTCAAGAGATCGTCGTCGAGCCCTGGCGAGCCACGTCGTTCCCCATCATCAAAGACCTCATGTGTGATCGCAGTGCCTTCGATCGCATCATCGAGAGCGGTGGTTTCATCACGGCGCCCACCGGTGGCGCGCCCGACGCCAACCTGATCCCGATCCCCAAGGTCGTTGCCGACGCGGCGATGGATGCCGCCGAGTGCATCGGTTGCGGCGCCTGCGTGGCCGCATGCCCCAACGGCGCAGCCAATCTCTTCACTGCCGCGAAGGTCAGCCATCTCAATCTGCTACCGCAGGGCCTGCCGGAACGTCACAGCCGTGTCGAGGCCATGGTAGAAACTATGGACGAGTACTTTGGTTCTTGCACCAACCACGGCGAGTGCGAGGCCGCGTGCCCGAAGAGCATCTCCATCGACTTCATCGCCCTGATGAACAAGGACTACTTCAAGGCCAAGTTGGCCAACCGCAAACAGCTCAGCCGTACCTGACATCGACGTCGGGCCAATGAAAGGGACATACATGACAACATTGAACGACACCTCACGTCGGGCATTCCTGACCGCCCTCGCGGCATCGGGGGCAGCCGCGGCCGTCGTAGCCGCGCCCGGCACGGTGCGCGCAGCCGCGCCGGATGGCGTCGGCGATCCCGGCACACCGGCCACGCCATCAGCGGCGCCGCGCACCGAGGCGTTCCCCACGCCGACGTCCGGCACCAGCTACAAGTTCGTCCTCGGCGGCGAGTTCCAGCCCACATCTGACCCGACGGTCCCTTTCTCCAAGGGCTTCGGCCAGGTCCAGACCACCGCTGGCGGCTTGATCTTTTTCTACGCACTCAACGAACTGCCCACCGGTGCCCGAATCACCGAGGTAATGTTCTCTGTCCAGAAGACGGCCGTCAGCAGTCCTGACAACTCGACGCTGTTCATTTACCGCATGACGTCGGGCACCGCCATTGCACTGCTCAATTCACAGAACACTGTTGCTTTGGCCCCCCAGCCCACCGAGCAGTTCGTCAGTCTGGTGGTCGATCCCGTCAGCCCGCTTTGGGTGCTCGACAACCAGTTCGACGCGAGCCATTGGCTGGTCGTCACGTTGGGCACCAGCGCCCGGGTCAACAGCGTGCGGATCGGGTACGTGCCCGGCCCCACCACTCCGCTGGCGTTCGTGCCCATCGCACCGAAGCGCGCGTACGACTCGCGTTTCGTCGCACCGCTCGGCCCGCTCCCCAACAACACCAACCGGGTGATCTCCGTCGCCGACAGCTACGTGCCCGGCACCGGCACGCTCGAGCAGACCAACATCATCCCCCCAACCGCACGCGCCATTGCGTACAACCTCACGGTCGCCAACACCCTCGGGTCGGGCTTCCTGTCGGTCAACCCCGGCGATGCTGTCGCCCCCGGCGGCTCGTCGATCAACTGGTTCGGGCCGGGTCAGTTGCTGGCCAACGGCCTCAACGTCAATCTCAACGCCAACCGCCAGGTCAACGTGTTCGCTGGTGGCGGCGGCACCGCCGACTTCATCATCGACGTGATGGGCTACTACGTCTGATCAGTGACGTGTTTGGCGCCGGCAGACCCAAAGGTCGCCGGCGCCAATCACGCGTTCCGAATCACGAGTGGGGGAGCAGGGCGTCAGCCTTGTCGACGTCTTTGTGGAACCGCTTGTGGATGTACAACGGCTCGCCGAGGCTCGTGCACTTCCACCAGATCCCGGCGCCAGGCCCGATCTTGGTATTGCGCTCGATCGATTTGTGGATCGACCTCGGCTGCGCCATCTTCCACCGTCCCGACTCGGTGAGAACGATGCGGCGATCGGTGACGATGATCGGGCGATAGTTGTTGACGAAGATCAGCCAGAAGATGCCCAAGGCCCCGAACCAGCCGTTCTTGGTCTGGGCGGGGATGACGGCCTGTATCTGTTCGCCGGGCTCCAAGAGCGGTCGGGCGTTCTCGATGATCTTGTCGCGAATTGCGGGCACGATTCCTCCAGTTGCCGAGAATGGAGGATCGTAGATCAGCGAACGATGGTGCCGACGTAACGGTTGCTGGCCACCTCGTCGCCGTGCTCGACGACCAGGTCGAGCCACAGCTCGCCAGGACGGTCGGGAACGACAAACTGGATGGTGCCGACGCGCACGCACGAGTCGGGCGGAACGTCACCACCCCATCGCCAGGCGTGCGATCCACCCGGCCAACTGAACTTCGCTGTGCAGACGGTTTCTTGCAGCAGCCGGCGGACATCGCTGACGACATGAACATCCAATGCCAACGCTGCGCCGATTAACACAGTCTCCGGCAACCGGTCGGCGACGACGATCACCGGCCTGCAGGCATCGACAACGGCTTGGTAGGCAAGCTTCGGGTTTCGCTCGTGGTCGAGCACGCTCCACGAAACCATCGGCCCGGCATCGTTGAGCATGAAGAAGCAGAAGCCGCCCGTCGGGCGGTACTTCAATCGACGCAGGGTCTCGATGTGGTGGCGCAGCACCGTTGCCTGGTATTGCTGGGTTGCTGCGCGCCAGTCGTCGAAGGTTGCGTACGAACTGGGCGGCACGAACTTGTCGAACACTTCGCGCTGCATGCCGTGACGTCGATGCAGGAGCTCCCAATCGAGATCGGGCCATCGCTTCGGTTCCATGAACTCGGCGGCGTTGGGCACCGCCTGCGCGCCGAACTCGCTGACGAATCGCAACATTCGAGGCATCGTCGCGGCGAATCCCGGAAGGTCGCGTTCGCTGCCGTGGTACCAGCCGAAGTACAGATGGCTGTCGGTGCCGTCGAGCATGGGAAGGTGGGGCATCACGCCACTGTGCGCGATCGTGGTGCGCGTCTCGTCGGCCTGCTCGAAGGCTCGCTTGACCCACCGATCGAGCACGGTCTTGTTCCACGACGGCAGTTGCTGCCCTGCGATGTATTGAATGGCAGCCTGGCCGACCGGCGCCGTTCGGTCGCGGTTGGCTGCAACCGGATCGTTGTGTGCGCACCACACGGCAATCGACGGATGATGCCCGAGCTGATCGACCGCTTCACGCGCTTGACGGACCGCCTCCTTGCGGATTGTGCGGGCATATCCCCACTGCAGCGGGAAGTCCTGCCACAGCAGCATGCCGAGCTCGTCCGCAGCGTCGTACAGCTCGGGACGCGAGATGTGGCCGTGAACGCGCAGCAGATCGAGGCCGGCCTCGCGCGCCAGCTCCACGTCGCGGCGGAACTCGGCGGGCGTGGCGTCGCCCAATGCCATTCGGGTGGGCGCCAGGTTCGCGCCTTTGACGAACATCGGCTCGCCGTTGACCGTGAACACCCAATCCTGCAGCACCACCTCGCGCAACCCGGTGCGCACCGTGCGCGAATCGCTGATCACCTCGTCGACGAATATCTCGACCTCGACATCGGTCAGCTCCTGGTCGCCGAGCGACCACGGCCACCACAGCCGCGGATCGTTGATGTCGAGGTTCCAGTCAACCTCGTTGAGGCCACCGGCAAGCGATTGCTCGTGCTGATCGAGCAGCTCGCCGTCGACCCGTGTGCGGACCCGAACGGTTCGCGCCTCGTCGCTGTCGAGCCGGGCGTGGAGCCGGAGATGAGCGCGGGTGTCGTTGACGTCGCGGCACAGGACGCGGCAACGATCGATCCGCACCGGGCCGGTCGTCTCGATCCGAACCGGTCGCCAGAGACCGCCGGGATTCCACGTGGGGTCCATCGCGTCCCAGTCCTGGAACACACCGGTAATGGTGCGCTTCGCCTTGCGATTCCGTTGTGGCGGGCAGGCCACCTCGACGGCAAGAACATGCTCGGTCGCGAGGCGTGCGAGGCTGGTGATGTCGAAGGTGTGCGGGAAGAAGTATCCCTCCGGATCACCGAGGTACGCACCGTCGAGCCACACATCGGCCTGGTAGAACACGCCGTCGAGCGTGACGAAATGACGCTTTCCCTGAGGTGGCGAGTCGAGCTTGAACCGCTTGCGGTAGATCAGGGGTTCGTCGTTGTCTGCAAACGGTTCGAGGTTGCGCCAGTGGCTGGGGACTTCGACCTCCGGCCAGTCGCCGTCGGGGTATTCGAGACCGACCGCACTGCGTCGTCGCTCGTCGTCGGCGACATTGGCACGCCACTGTCCCGACAGATCCACGAGGGCGAGAATAGGCGCGGGTTGCCCCCGGGCGGGCGCCACCGAAAACAGGTATGGTCGACGCATGGCAACACTCGCTCAGACTCTCGGCGGTCTGAAGGCCTCAGGCTGGCAATCGTCTCCGGTGAAAGAGGAGATCCGTCGCAATGCCGTGGCGCGAATTGCCGCCGGTGAGCCCCTCTTCGAAGGCGTCCTCGGATACGAGCACACGGTCATGCCGCAGCTCGAGAATGCGTTGCTCGCAGGCCACGACGTGATCTTCCTCGGCGAGCGTGGCCAGGCCAAGACGCGCATCATCCGGTCGCTCACCGGCCTGCTCGACGAGTGGATGCCCATCGTCGCCGGCAGCGAGATCAACGACGATCCGTACTTCCCGGTCAGCAAGCACGCACGCGATCTGATCGCTGAAATGGGCGACGCAACACCGATCGAATGGGTGCATCGCGACGCGCGCTACGGCGAGAAACTGGCCACTCCCGACACGTCGATTGCCGACCTGATCGGCGAGGTCGATCCCATCAAGGTGGCCGAGGGTCGTTACCTCAGCGACGAGCTGACGCTGCACTACGGATTGGTACCGCGCACCAACCGCGGCATCTTCGCGATCAACGAGATTCCCGATCTTGCCGAGCGCATCCAGGTCGGTCTGCTCAACGTGCTCGAGGAGCGCGACGTGCAGATTCGCGGCTACAAGATCCGCCTGCCGCTCGACGTGTTGCTGGTGGCCAGTGCCAACCCGGAGGACTACACCAACCGCGGACGAATCATCACGCCGTTGAAAGACCGCTTCGGCAGCCAGATCCGCACGCACTATCCACTCGACATCGAGACCGAAGTGGCGATCATGCGTCAAGAGGCTCGACCCGGCTCGGTGGGCAACGTCACCGTGCGCCTGCCCGGCTACATGGAGCAGGTGGTCGCCACCTTCAGCCAGCTGGCCCGAGCCAGCACGCAGGTCAACCAGCGCAGCGGCGTCAGCGTGCGCCTGTCGGTCAGCAACGTCGAGGTGCTCGGCGCCAACGCGTTGCGTCGCGGGCTGCGCGCCGGCGAGCACGTCGTCGTGCCGAGAATCTGCGACCTCGAAGCGCTCGCCGCGTCGAGCAGTGGAAAGATCGAGATCGAATCGTTGGAGGAAGGTCGCGACGGCCTCATCCTCGACAACCTCGTGAAGGCGGCGGTGCTGACGGTCTACAAGGAGCGAATCTCACCCGACCAGGTTCGCGACGTGATTGCCGCATTCGAAGAGGGCATTGTCGCCCACGCAGGCGAAGACATCGCCTCGGTCGAAGAAGCTCGCTTGGTCGAGATGGTGCCGGCGTTGCGTGCGCCCGTTCTGGCCCTGACTGCCGGCGACGAATCACCCGCCGCGGTAGCCGCCGCAGTTGAGTTCGTGCTCGAAGGGCTCCATCTGTCGAAACGCCTCAACAAAGATTCGTCGGGAACCAGCTCGACGTATCGCGGCCGCAGTTAGCTCCCTAGCGGGCCCGCTCGATGTGTCGGGCTACCAGGTTCTCCAACAGTTCCTGGTGGCCCGATGATCGCGTCGGCTCGCCGGTCGACATGGCCCGATTGTGCAGATCGTCGAGGGTTGCGTCGGCCATGATCGACGTGCCGAGCGGGCTGTCCCATCCCGCATAGCGGTCGTCGCGCAGCTTGTCGAGGTCGCCGGTCTCGACGATCGACGCCGCAGCGAGCAACGCCCGCGCCATGGTGTCCATGCCGCCGATGTGTGCGTAAAAGAGGTCGGTGCGGTCGCTCGACTGGCGTCGCAACTTCGAGTCGAAGTTCAGCCCGCCCGTCGTGAAGCCTCCACCGCGCAGGATCTCCAACATTCCCAGCGTCATCTGCTCGACCGACACCGGGAAGCGATCGACGTCCCACCCGAGCCGGTCGTCGCCGGCGTTGGCGTCGATGGAACCGAAGATGCCCGCATTGACCGCCGAGGCGATCTCGTGGGCGAAATCGTGGCCGGCGAGGGTGGCATGGTTGACCTCGATGTTGACCTTGATCTCGTCGGCCAGGTCGTACTTCTGCAGGAACGCGTGCACCGCGGCGACGTCGTAGTCGTATTGGTGCTTGGTCGGCTCAAACGGCTTCGGCTCCAGCAGGATCGCTCCGGTGAAGCCAATGCGCTGCTTGTGCTCGACGACCATCGACAAGAAGCGCGCCAGCTGATCGAGCTCGCGCTTGATGTCGGTGTTGAGCAGCGTCTCGTATCCTTCTCGGCCGCCCCACAGCACGTAGTTCTGACCACCCAATCGATGTGTCGCTTCGAGGCAATGGGCAACTTGGCCCGCGGCGAAGGCGAACACTTCGGGATCAGGGTTGGTGGCTGCTCCCGCTTGGTAGCGCGGGTTGGAAAACAGGTTGGCGGTTCCCCACAACAGCGCGACGCCGGTGCGCGCCTGATGCTCCTCGGCGACGTCGACCATCTCGTCGAAGTGCACCGCCGACTCCTTGAAGGTCGACCCCTCCGGCGCGATGTCGCGATCGTGGAAGCAGTAGAACGGCACACCGAGCTTGGAGAAGAACTCGAACGCGGCATCCATCTTCTCCTTCGCCGCGGTCAGCGGGTCGGCGCCCGGCGCGAACGTCGGATGCCACGGGCGATCCATCGTGCCGGCACCGAAGATGTCGAATCCGTCCCACGCGAACGAGTGCCAGTAGCAGACGGCAAAGCGGAGATGGTCTTCCATCCGTCGACCTGCAACGACCCGGTCGGCGTCGTACCAGCGGAATGCCAAGGGGTTGTCGCTGTCGGGACCCTCGTAAGCGATCTTGTCGGTGACGTCGGTGAAGAACTCCATGGCGTCGAAAGTTACTGCACCGCGGCGCCGAAGAAGACAGCCGCAGAGTCCTTGACGTCGCGGTCACGCGTCATGATGCCGTCGTCGTGGCCGTCGATGTCGAACGTCGGGCTCAACGCCATCGCCTGCAACGGTGCACCTTCCGCCGCCTCACCGCAGGCAACCTCGAAACGTTCGACGACGGTCACACGGTCGGCGTCTTTTCCCGAGGGCGTGATGAGGGTGATTGCCAAGGGCCGATCAGGACCCATCTCGGCCGCGCGTAGGACCGCGCCGAGTGATTCGTCGACGTCGGCGACGATGATGCCCAGTACATCGCACGCACCGGCGAGTTCGGGCAGCTCACGATCGGCTCGCCCCGGGATGCTGATCGTGCCGTCGTGCAGCCCCTGCAGCCACAATGCCCAGCGCAGATGGTCCTGGCGGCGAGCAGCCTCGGCGGCCTGAATGGTCTGATCATCCGGCCGCACTGTTTTCACGCCGAGAGCCGTGCTGACGGGAGGACCACCGCGGAGGAGGCGCCACGCATCGCGCCACGCGACCACCATCGTGTCGAGCACCTCACCGTGACGGCGTGGATCGTCGGGAACCACCCGGTTGGCATACGCCAGCGGGTTGTCGAACGGCACCCACCCGGCTACCGAGTCTCCGAAGCGTTCCGAAACGCCCTCGACCCAGCGCGGCCACCAGTGGCCGGCGAACCGTGGATCGGTGAACCCGCCGTCGTTGTCGAACCATTGCGGAACGTCTCGCTCGAGCAGGGTGAACTGCAGGCCAATTCCAAGGCCCGCCGCATGTTGCAGCAACCCGCCGTACCACTCCACGGCGTCACCGTCGAAAGATCCGGCCTTCGGTTGCACCCACGCCCAGTCGAGGGTGATCCGCACCGTGGGCGCGCCGAGGCCCGCGAGCAGGATGAGGTCTTCGTGGAATCGAGCGCGGTCGAGGCGGGAGCGGGGAACGACGGTGCCGCGAATCACGCGAACGGGCTGCGGGTCCACAGCTCGCCGGTGTCGGTGCTGGCCACCAGTTCTGGCTCGCCACCGAGTTCGACAACGTCTATCGGGCCTGGGAATCCTCGCAGCTCCACCGGCTCGTGAGCATGGGCCGTGACGCCGCGTGGCAGCCGCTCGATCTGCATCGTCGGCATCAGGACCTCGAACGGGCCCGCTGCGTCGCAGAGCCTGGAGGCCATGTTGACGGCCGAACCGATGTAGTCATCGCCTTCGAACAGCAGGGCGTGGCCGGTGGCCATGCCCACGCGCAACGCCAGGGGCGCGCAGACCTCGGCGGATCGATGCTCGAGGTCGAGTGCGAAGGCAACGGCGTTGCTCTGCTCGATCGACACGACCATGCAGCCATCACCGAGCCATTTGGCGATTCGAACGCCTCGTTCGCTGGCGATTTCGCGGGCCAGCGATCTGAAGGCTCCGAGAATCCGCCCGGCTGCGTCGTCGCCGAAGGCGGCTGTGTAGTTCGTGAAACCGGAGAGATCGACGAACATGAAGGTACGAGGAACACGCATGCGGTACCCCAGGGTAGCGGCGCCGAAGTTTCTGTAGGGTTCTCCTATGGCAGCCCGCTTCACCTACTCCCGTTGGGATGGCACGCAGCGCGGCTTCGATCTCGACGCCGACGCGCTGTTCGACGAGCTGACCGACGATCTGCTGTACCACGGCGATGTCAATTCGGCGCTGCGACGGATGATGCAAGAGGGCATGCGCGACCGCAACGGCGAGCGCTTGCAGGGCCTGCGTGAGTTGATGGACAAGTTGCGCCAGCAACGCCAGGACCGGCTCGACCAGCACGACCTCGGCGGTGTGTACAGCGAGATCGCCGACGAGTTGAACGACATCGTCGACGAAGAGCGTCACGCCATCGACAACGCCACGCAGGCCGCAGAACGCAGCGGCGACGAACGCAGGGCCCAGACGGCGCGCGATGCCGCGGCCGATCGCAACTTCCGCCTCGACATGTTGCCCGACGATCTCGCCGGAAAGGTTCGCGAGCTGCAGGCATACGACTTCGAGTCGGCCGATGCCGCGCAACGATTCGAGCAATTGCTCGACAAGATCCGCCAGCAGCTGACCCAGCAGATGGTCGATCAGATGTCGGGGGCGATGCAGAGCATGTCGGCCCAAGACCTGCAGCACATGAAAGACATGATGGCCGCGCTCAACGAAATGCTCGACAAGCGCGAGCGTGGCGAGGATCCGGAGTTCGAGAAGTTCATGGAGGAGTTCGGCGACTTCTTCCCCGAGAACCCACAGACCCTCGACGAGCTGCTCGAGCAGATGGCCCGTCGAATGGCCGCGATGCAGGCGATGATGAACTCGATGACACCCGAGCAGCGGGCCCAGTTGCAGCAGCTCAGCGACCAACTGCTCGAAGACATGGACCTGCGCTGGCAGATCAGTCAGCTCGGCCAGAACTTGCAGGCGATGTACCCACAGATGGGCTGGGGTCAGGGCTATCAGTTCGAGGGCAGTGACCCGATGGGCATGGGCCAGGCGATGCAGACCATGCAGGAGCTCGGCGACCTCGACCAGTTGGAGAACCTGCTGCGCAATGCCACCAGCCCAGGTGCACTCGCCGAGGCCGACATGGACAAGGTGCGCGACCTGATGGGCGACGATGCGGCGCGTTCGCTGAAGCGGCTGGCCGAACTCACCAAGATGCTGCAAGAAGCCGGCCTCATCGAGCAGAAGGAGGGGCGGCTCGAGCTCACCCCGAAGGGACTGCGCAAGATCGGTTCCAACGCCCTACGCGATCTGTTCGACAAACTGGCCAAGGACAAGGTCGGACAGCACCAACTCGATCGCCTCGGCCAGGGCCACGAGCGCACCTACGAGACCAAGCAGTACGAGTACGGCGATCCTTTCAACCTCGATCTGCACAAGACCATCCGCAATGCGTTGCGGCGCGACGGCACGGGCACGCCCGTGCATCTTTCGCCTGACGATTTTGAGATCGAGAAGACCGAGCACCTCACCAAGTCGTCGACAGTGCTGATGCTCGATCTCTCGTTGTCGATGCCGATGCGCGACAACTTCCTGCCGGCCAAGAAGGTGGCGATGG
>JBDTWJ010000131.1:0-10769 GCA_040006755.1 Ilumatobacteraceae bacterium
ACGCAAAGTAGAGCGGCGACAAGCTCTGTCCCTCGGTGACGGCGTGAACGAACTCCTCCTCGCTCATCGGCTGAAGCGCATAGTTCGTTCGGCGTTGCTCCCCGATCGTTGATGACGTCTCCGACGACAACGACTTTCCGCACGCCGAGCCTGCACCGTGGGCCGGAAACACCCGAGTCTCATCCGGCAAGGTCAACAACTGTTCGCGAGTGGAGTGATACAGCTGGCGAGCGAGTTCATCAGCCGTCATCCCAACCGATGTGAGTAGATCAGGCCGCCCGACATCACCGATGAACAACGTGTCACCGGTCAGCACCCCGTACGGCGTGACGTCATCTGCGTGTTCGAACACCACAATTGAAATCGACTCGGGTGTATGACCGGGCGTGTGTCGCACCTCCAACACAACGTCACCCAGCACCAACCGTTCGCCGTGGTCCAGACCGTCGATGGCGAACTCGGCTGAGGTTTCCCCCACCGACCCGTACGAGATCACCGCACCGGTCGCGTCTTGCAATTCGAGGTGTCCGGAGAGGAAGTCGGCGTGGAAGTGGGTCTCGATCACCCGCTCGATCGTCACCCCGGACTCCGCCGCATCGGCGAGGTACTGCGAAACGTCACGTTGGGGATCCACCACGACGGCGCGACCGGTGGACTCATCACCGATCAGATATGACGCGTGAGACAAGCACCCGAGGTAGTACTGCTTGAAGATCATTGCACTCCTTCCCATCAGGCGATCTTTGCGACCACATGCTTCCGCGCTCGGAGGTGGAGATCAAGAGAATCGTCGGATCCAGTGCGGCCGCTCACAGGATTTTCAGGAGTGGATTGAAGATCTTCTTGGGCCTGAGTTCGACGACGACGCGTTCGACGATCGCCCGGAAGGCCCCAGTGATCTCGGAGTCGGGCACGATCGCCGTGATCAGGCGACCGTCGTCGCCCCCTGTTGAGCCGCACCGCCGGGCGCCCATCTAGGTCGGCGAGCTTGGGTGTCGGTCAGCGCTCGATCGGGACAAGGATGGCGTCGCCTGCGAGTTGTAGGCGAACCACAGCCCGAACCCGATCCCCACACCAGCGGCAACGAGATGTTGGATGTCGAACAGACGGCGGTTGGTCAACCAGATCGTGATCAGTGACTGCATCACGATGGTCGGCGCGAGCCATGCGTTCGATCCGCGACGCGATGCGCAGAACGCTGCCAGGGTGCCGTAGATCGCCGATGACGTGCCGACGTCGAGGCGCGCCAGTTCGGTCGCGGACCATACGCTGTGTGCCGAGGCGATCCGCAGAACGATCAGAACCGGAACCGTGCTGAGCCAATCGGTCAGGAAGAAGACCAGGCCGGTGCGACGCCAGCCGAGGTGCCACTCGGCCACCCCTACCCACAGGAACGGCACCATGATCGACCAGCGGATGCCGGGCTGGTCTTCGACGAGGACGGCGGTGGCGAGCCGCCAAACCTGGCCGTGCAGCAGCAACTGCCATCTGGTGCCGAACCAGCCGACCATCCGGTGGTGAAGCACTCGATCGTGCAGCACCAGCTGCGTGGTCACCAACACGGCGGCAAGGGCGAGCGTGAACCTCAGTCGGCCGAGCACACGGATCATGCGGAGGCCGCCCCGGCTCGCCGATCGCGCCTGGCGAACAGGTACAGCACCGCCAGCGTCGCGGCTGCGGCGGCGAGGTGCTGTACGTCGAACAGGCGACGGTGGATCACCCACGTGGCGATGAGGAAGGCGCACACCGTGGCGAGCGCGCCGATTCGCACTCGGCGGTTGGGGATCGTCGACAACGCCAGCAACGTCAGTGCCCACGCGCCCGACGAGGACCCGGCGTCGCTGATCGAGGGGTGCTCAGCCGGCGTGCCACCCACGATCTGCTTGCCGACCAGCACGGTGATCGTGGATACCCAGTCGCAGAGGAAGAACATGATGACGGCCTTGACCGTGCCCGCTCGCCACTCGGCGATCGGAGCGGCGACGAAGCACAGACCGACGATACCGAGAACGAAGCCGGGGCTCGTCTGGATCAATTGCGACGTCGGCAGCCGCCACACCTGCAGGCGGATCAGATCGTGCCAGCTCAGCCCGATGGTACGGAGCAGGGCCGGGTGGCTGTCGGTGTCGATCCCGGTGACGAGCATCAGCCACGTGATCACGCCGATCAGAGCACAGGAGAACGGCAGCCTGCGAGCGATCCGGCGAATCCGCGTTTTCAGTGATCGGGGGTCGGGAAGTTCGCCGGCCCGAGCGACGGCGGCTGCGATGCGGGGCAGATCGACATCGCTCCGATAGACGAGATACCGGGGCTCCCATTCGGGCTGCCATTTGTTCTTGAACCGGAACAACCCCTGAGAGTTGAAGGCCCATTCGCCGCGTTCGTACAGCAGCCGGATCGCCCTTGCCGGCAACGAGTCACGGGCGGCGCCCGCGAACGGCACCATCCCGAGGCTCATCTTCTCGAACCCGGCTGCCCGAAAACGTTCGATGAGGGCGACGAACAGCGCGTCCATGGCGCCGTTGGGCGCGTCGGGCCTTCGGCGCATCAGGTCGAAGTTTCCGGCCGCCGACCGATACGAGGGGATGACGTTCGCGAAGGCGACGATCCGGCCGGTGTCGGCTTCGCACAGCGCCAGCACCGCCGTCTCGTTGAGGTAGTCGACGTCGAATCGGCCGAGCGTGAACGTTCGCTCGCGGTGCCCACCGTCGGCGAGCCAGCTGTCCGACACCTCGCGCAACTGCTCGGTGTCGTGCGGCGAGAGCGGGGTCGGCAGCTCGACGACTTCCAGCCCGGCGCGCTCGATCCGACGGAGCGCCGACCGCAACCACTTGTACCCCTCGCCGGCCAGATCCCACGCCTGCACCCCGATCATCGCCTCCTCGCCGATCTTGAGTGCTTTCAGCCCGGTCGCCGCGAGTCGTTCGGCGCCGGCCGGAGTCACCTGGTGGAAGGCGACGGCCCAACCACTTCGCCCGCAGTACTCGACGAACTCCTCCGTCACCATCGCGCAACTCGACGGTTCGCCGATCGGCTCGCCGAGCGCGACTGCAACGTTGCTCACGACCTTGTAGCCAATGAACGACGCGCCGTCATCGGCGACGAACCAGTACTTGTCACCGAGCAGGTGGAAGTAGGCCAGCGGAGTGGTCCCCCACTTCTCGAGCAGCGACTCCACCGCATTGCGGTCGCTCGGCGTGCCTCGCGACACGATCACCGCCGATACGACGCGGACGAGCGCGATCAGCACCACGACGAGCGCGGCGAACCGAACGGAGGCGACGAACCACTCGCCATGTCGTGTCACCGGCACGACCGAGCGCGAGGGTAGGAGCACCAGCAGCCGCAGCACATCGCCAACCGACTGCAGCAAGGTGGCTGACTCGCGGTACTCGGTGTCCAGGAAGTACAGGCCGGCGACGCCGTACAGCATCACGACCAACTCGCCGGTCGCGAGCAGGCGCCAACCGCTACGGGCGAGCAGTCGATCAGGCCTGGCAAGGAACGCCCGTCGTCCCACGAGAAGGGCGACGACCAGCACGGCGCAGCTCGCCAACCCGGCGGCGTCGGCCTCCTTCAGATGATGGCCGACGATCGACCACGCGCCGGCGACCATGGCGATGCGCCATGCGTTGCGCTTGCCATGCTGCAGGCCGTGTGCGGTCAGGATCAGCGCGATGCCTGCCATCAGCAGCAGGTAGCGACCACCGATCACCACCTCGTACGTCCACTGCACGACGATCGGTTCCGCGCGCAGGCGCGTCCGCGCCGATGCCGCGAGCACGAGGTCGGTGGCGCCGACCGCAACCGCCAGCACGGCGATCAGATTGCGGACCGAACGCCGAGTCAGGGGACGTTCCGCTTCGACAGGCGAACGGTCGCCAAACCACCTGCGACGAGTGGCAGCCACAGCTCGAAGAGCCGGTAGACGACCACCACCGCAGCGGCTGTCACGGCGGTCGCACCGAACGACACCAACACCGCACCGAGCGACAGCTCCACGAAGCCCAGCCCGCCGGGCAACACGCTCATGATCGTGAACAGCACCGACACGACGTACCCGATGAACGCGACAGCGAGCGTCGTACCGGAACCGATGGCGTGGCACACCGCCCACAGCTCGATCACGCCGACCAGATCGACGATCAACGCGTGCGCCGTGATGGGCAGCGCCCGTGACGGCGCGGTCCGGACGAGTTGGAGGGCGTCGTGCAGTTCATCGGCCGAGTCGTGGGTTCGCTCGGGCGCAGCGCGATGTCGCATCCTGGCCCACACCCGGGATGGCCACGCGAACATGGCTCGCAGCGTCGCACGCGACCGCCACGCCACCACCAAGATGGCGACGCGGATGCCGAGGTAGCCAGCGAACACCCCACCGGCGACGGCCTCGGGTGTTGTCAGCCGACCGTCGGCCACGACGATGCCGAGCGCGACGATCAACAGCACAGCGAAGGCCACCTCGGCGAGCGTGACGACAAGGACATAGGCAGCGATGATCGAGCCGCGCGGAACGTGGCGACGCCGCCCGTCGACGATGAACGTCGTCAGCCCCGCCATCCCCCCGGACTTCACCACGAGGTTCAACGAGTTCGCCGACATCGCCGTGAGGATCAACTTCCGCGCTGACGCCGACACCCCAACGGCGCGTTGCGCCGCAGCGTGCATCGCGCCGAGGTTGACGAACGCGCCGAGCATTGCCACGAACCCCACGACGAGCCAGCGCGTCTCAGCCGTTCGGAGCTCCTTCCACACAGCAGGCAGCTCTGCACGATTGGCGGCAACGAAGACAGCGGCGAACATCGCGGCCACGACGAACCCGGCCCGACGGGCGAACCCATTGCCCACCGATGTCGACCGCGTAGACACTGACGACGTCACCGGACAAACTATCGCGCCATCGACCGCCCAGCGCCCAGCAGGCGGGGTTGTTACCGCTGAGCGTCTCCTCGACGGTGTCTCAGTGACGGTGGTGCCGCTCCTCGCTCAACACCGCGGCCGCGGATTGGCACGACAGCGCAACAGATGCTCGTCACTATCCGCACGACCGCCTGACCGACCGGTGTCGTCGTAAAGGGGTACCTGCATTGGACGTGGTGGACAACTTCGAGTGGATCTCCGGTTTTGACGGTCAGCTCGGGCTGCATGCTGTCGATCGAAAGAGCTTCGAATGAACGCGCGAGCCCAGCGCCGACGTGTACGAGCCCATCGTCCGCGCCAACAGCGTCGAGGCGTGACAGGCCGCGACCCGATCGCCAACGCCCGCTGGATCGGGCGGACACCGCGATTGTGTGCGGGGCGGCGTCGGCTCGTCTTCCGGCCGGTGGATGAGTGCGGTGTATCTTCCAGCGCGATGGCAGACGCTGGCGGCGACGCGGCAACCGCACCGATGAAGGCGATGAAGCTCTACGACCAAGTCGAGCGAATCCACAATGAACTCGCCCTCATCGGGATCGGTGACGCGGCGCCACTCACAATCGAACAGCTGACGCCATTCGACCAGTATCACTACCTCGGGACCGAGGCGGTCGACGAGGCGATCGCCGCACTGCGCTTGGGTCCCGGAATGCGTGTGCTCGACATCGGGTCTGGCATCGGTGGCCCGGCGCGCTACATCGCTGCGGCGAGCGGAGCACACGTTACGGCGCTCGAACTGCAGCCAGATCTCGACTCGCTGGCTGCGGGCCTCACCGAGCGGTGTGGCCTCGGAGAGCTGGTCGAGCACCGCTGCGGGAACATCCTCGGCGGCATCGGCGAGACCTACGACGCCATCGTCTCGTTCCTCTGCTTCTTGCACATCGCCGATCGCGGAAGCCTTTTGAGTGCATGCCGTGCCGCACTGGCGGTGGGCGGCGGCATGTACATCGAGGACTACGGCAAGCGCCGTCAGCCCACGAAGGACGAGGCTGCCGCGCTGCAGCTCAAGGTGCAATGCCCGGTGCTTCCTTCGCCGGCCGAGTACGACGCCCAACTCCGCGCCGCCGGCTTCGTCGACATCCAGGTCCGAGATGTCACCTCGCAATGGAGCGCCTTCACCGCCGCGCGGTTGGCGGACTTCCGTGCCGCGCAGGCGCGCAACGTGTCCGTTCACGGTCGTGACATAGTCGCCGGTCTCGACGACTTCTATGCGACCGTGGCCGGTCTCTTCGAGACCGGTGTCATCGCCGGGCTCAAGATCCTCGCTCGCTGAGTTGTCGATTCGCGGTCATTTGCCGATCGCGCGCCGATACGCCATTCTGGCGCGACTGGCCATGCAGAGATGATCGTCGTTCTGGGACGAGCGTTCTCTGCGGGCAGGATGCGGGGCTTGCGCCGATCGCAGGCGCCACAACATCGATCAGTTGCAATCGACGAGCTGCACTACTGGGGGCGTGGACCGGTTACGGTCGCTGGACGTGAGGCCTCGGGTACGGATACGAGTTTCGAAGTCCGGCCGCAGTGGTGCCTCGGGCATCCAGTCACCCGCAGGAGACGACGGGGCGCGTGGGCCGAGGGTGCTCGTTGTGCTCGGCTCGACGGTTGCCTTTGGCGCCGCCTTTGCCGTCGTCATCGCGCCGCGGACGGCGCTGTACTGGTATGTGTTCCCGTTGTTCGGCATCGCCGTGCCCTACCTCGTCGAGGTGCGGCGAGAGCTCACGCTTCGCTGGTGGCTGACGTTCGCTGTTGCAGGTGTTGTCAGCCCGATCGCACTGGCTCTCGACTGGCCGTTCTCCGGACACATCCTCTGGAACGTGCTGTTGCTCGGCCATGTTGCCCGCACTCCCGCCCGCAACACGGCGTGGCCGGCGCTGCTCGGCGCCTCGCTGATCTATCTGTTCGCGCTGAAGGCGGCCACTCAGACCAGGCGGGATCTCGCCGGCGGCGTGCTGTCCGCGGTACTCGCCGGCGGCATCCTGGTCGTGACCAGCACGCGAAGCGGTTGCGTCACCCGCCGTCCCGGTCGATGACCCGCCACCCCGACGCGCGTTGATGACTGGCCAAGACCTAGGGCGACGGACCAAACGCCGATCCGAGCACGGCCAGGGTGGTCAAGGGTTGCGCAGGAGCTGGTTGATCCGGGCGGCCTGCCGAGTTTGATGGTTTCGTTCGGGAATGTTCGGGGCGTCGCGCGCCGCCTCGGTGTACAGGCGCGCTGCCGTGCGAAGGTCGCCGTTGCGCTCGTGCAGGTACGCCGCGACGGCGCTGCGCCGTGGCACGACGTCGTCAACTTGTGCCAGAGCCACGAGCCCGGCCGGTGCGCCGTCAGCCTCGCAGACGGCAACCGCTCGGTTGAGCCGTACGACCGGATGGTCGGCGAGTCGGAGCAGTTCGTCGTACCACTCGACGATCTGCACCCAGTCGGTCTCGGCGACGCTGGGTGCGTCGGCGTGCAACGCCGCGATCGCCGCCTGGGCTTGATAGGGGCCGAGATGGTCGCGCGCGAGCGCCACTCGGAGGATCGCGACGCCCTCGGTGATCAACGACACGTCCCACACGCCGCGGTCCTGCTCGGCCAGCGGCACCAGGCTCCCGCCGGGAGTGGTTCGGGCGGCGCGGCGGGCGTGGTGCAGCAACATCAGTGCGATCAGCCCGGCGACTTCCGGGTCGTCGGACGCATCGGCGAGCCCCCGGGCCAGCCGTATCGCCTCGCTGGCGAGGTCGATGTGACCGGAGTAGCCCTCGTTGAACATCAGGTACAACACATGCATCACCGCCGTAAGATCGCCGGGTTGGTCGAACCGGACATCGACCAACGCACGTTTAGCGCGGCTGATGCGCTGGGCCATCGTTGCTTCCGGGACGAGGTACGCCTGTGCGATCTGGCGGGTCGTGAGCCCGCCCACCGCACGCAACGTCAGCGCCACCGCCGACGCCGTCGACAGCGCCGGGTGCGCACACCGGAAGTAGAGCTCCAAGGTGTCGTCGGCGCCGGACACGTCGCCGGCCGGCGGCGCCGAGGCGACGCGCAGCTCACGGCCTTGACGGGTCGACTCCGCCCGGGTGACATCGAGGAACGAACGCCATGCCGTGGTGATCAACCAACCCTTGGGATCATCGGGCTGGGTCCGGCGCCACGCCCCAAGCGCCTTCACGATCGCCTCCTGCACCGCGTCCTCGGCCGTCGCGAAGTCAGCGCCGCGACGGACAAGAACACCCAGCACCTCCGGCGCCAACGCCCGCAACAGCGGTGCGTCGGCGTCGGCAGTATCAATCACTCGGTGACAGCCAGCGGAGCCGACAGAAACGGCCGCACCTCGAGCCACTCGTGGATCGGCCGGCCCCCGGCACCGGGCGCCGACGACAGCTCACCGGCAAGCTCGATGGCACGATCCTGACTGTCGACGTCGATGATCATCCAGCCCGCGATCAAATCCTTGGCCTCGGCGAAGGGCCCGTCGGTCATCGGAAGCCCGCCCTCGCTGTCGGAGCGGACCCACATCCCGTCCGGCGACAGAGCCTGACCGTCCACGAACTCGCCGGTCCCCTCCAACCGCGACGCGAAGTCGCGCATGAACTGCATGTGAGCGTCGACCTCCTCCGGCGTCCACTGGTCCATCGGCACATCGTGGACCGGCGCCGGCGCGCCGCGGTAGTGCTTCAGCAACAGATACTTGGCCATAACACCTTCTCCTTCATTCAGGCAGCCCATTGTGGCCGCATGCACCCCTAGGACGGAGCCGCCGCCCCGATCTCGACATCGACGTCCGCGAAATCATCGGAAAGTAGCGCTGTTCCGCTCGTCTCCTTCGCTCGACGGACTCACTACGACGATCCACCAACCAAACACCTTGCCCAACCATGCCGCCCTCACGACAACGCGTTGCTTGAGATACTGACAGTGGCGACCTGGGTCAGCGGCCGAACTCTGCTTCGAGAGCGTCGGCGCTGGCGGCGATGACGTTCTCGACATTGGCGAGCGAGTTGGGCCCGGTTGAGAGCTCGGGGTTCACGAACGTGATGGCGCGGCCGACTTGCACGTAGGCGTTGATGAAATCACGCTCCTGGGGGCCGTTCGGGAAGGAGTATCGAATGTGTTGACCGATGATGAACTGTCGTTCGCCATGCAACTGGATCTGCGGGGCCTCGAGATCGACGGATTCTGAGGTGGCGCCGAGATATCGACCGAGCGGGGTCAGTCGATCGAAGACGTCGAACCAGCACTCGGCAAAGTTCCCGCCGGAGATGGCGTCCATCGCTTTCGTGGCATCTTCGTGTGTAGCAAAGACGATCACGTCATGGAACAGCAGGGAACTATCGCTCGCGAAGTCGTGATGAATGGTGACGGACTTGGTGGTTGGCGGCAACATACCGAAGGTCGTGAACTTCGCGCATTTGGGCAGGGCCGAATACGTCGCGGTGCTGACCTGCGCGTAGTCCGCCGTCGAGAAGTCGTCAACCTGTCTCCATCGAGCGCTCAGTACGTTCGGTGTGATCGGTGCCGCCTGACCCAACGGCAGGGCCTCGTTCGGGTCCACGTCGTGCAGTGCATCGCCGCTCGCTACGTCGTTGCCGAGACGATTGACGACGACCACAGCGATTGTTGCGAACAACGCGAGGCATGCTGCTGCTCCCAGAACAATCTTGAGAACGCGGCGGCTCGATCCAACATGCGTCGGGTCGGGAGTGAGCCGCACAATTTCGCTGGCTTGTGTTGACTGCGATTGTTCCGACTGCGGTGTGACGGAGACGTCGGACCGTTGGTTTGTGAGATCGGCCACAAGATCAGCGCGAAGTGAAGCAAGGAAATCTGGCGACAACTCGGCGTCAATGAGTCGGACCGCTGAGGAGACAGCGTTGCGATTCACGATTGCTCCTCCGTGAGGCTGTGGGCCAACGCCCGGCGCGCTCTACTGAGCAGCGAATTGGTGGCATGAAGAGACCGGTGCAAGGTGGTTGCGATTTCTTGTGCGGGTTGCTCATCGACGTATTTGAGGACCAGCACGAGACGGTACTCCGGGCTGAGATTGCGCATCATTTCCAGCACGCGGGCAGGATCGCAGCTGTCCAACGCGTCGAACTCGACAGACTCCGAAGTGCGCGACCACACCCGCGCGAGGCGTCGCTCATCGGCTGCCGAACGGCGGTAGTGGTCGACCAGCTTGTGACGCGCCACGCCCATCACCCAGGGCAGGGTGAGCGCGTCGGGCCGGCCGGCCCGGGCCGCGACCACTACTGCGGCAAAAGCCTCCTGTGTGAGGTCCTCTGCAGCAGCACGATCGCCCAGCACGCCTCGAACGAAGTAGCGGGACACTTCGCCCGCGACCCGGTCGTAGAACTCGAGGAACGCAGCCTGCGAGCAGACCTGCGATTCGTTTCGAGCGCCCGTGCCCTTCATATCCTCTACATCGTTGCGCGCCCACAGAAATCGTCGCGACAAGCTGAGATGACCAGGCGTCAGACCACCCTGGCGGGACCAACAGTCCCGATGGCTAGTGCGTTAGCCCTGACCGCGGTGCAAGAGCTCGCGCAAACGTCGACACCCACATGGTTCTCATGGCTGCTTCCAAGATCGCTGTGCTCGACCCGATCGCCTGCTGCACACCCGTGCGCGTCGACGTCCTCGCCCAGGCCCAGGCCGAGTTGATGGGCGCGCCTTGTGCCGCCGGCCGCGTATGCCGCCGCGCGTATTACCGCGCCCAACGACCCGCTGCGAGCGGCCCAAACCTAACGGCGCATCGGTTTGCCCGGCCGACGGTGGTGGCACCAGCGAGGTGGTCAGGGGCTTCGCGGGCGCGGGTCATCTCCCGTGAGCCTCACGGCACTGGCGCCTGCTGGTCGTGGTCCGGCTTGCG
>JBDTWJ010000132.1:0-10751 GCA_040006755.1 Ilumatobacteraceae bacterium
TCGTCCGATCGTTGGCCAGTGTCGCCAACAGCGAGCCGTCGGGGCTCCACGACACTGCGTATTGATCCGACGTGGCCGAGATCCGTTGCACGTCGGGGCTTGCGCGACTGTCCCAACCCTGGATCTCGATGGTGCGATCGCGCAAGCCGCCGACAGTTGCGAGGGTCGCCCCGTCGGGGCTCAACGCCGCCGCGAGTGCGCCCTTCCCGGGCTTCACGACGGCCAGCGCCTTGGTGAGATCTTTCGGCAGCACCGTCACCTCGACGCCGGATGCAACTGCCAGTACCTCGCCGTCCAGGCTCCAATCGAGGGAGTAGGCGGTGGCGGTTTGAGTGGTGAGGTCCTGCTCGGCGAGGAGCGTGGCCGGAAAGGCGGCGGCAGTCATCGACGGTGGGGTCGCTGTCGTGGTCGCCGCTGTCTCCTTCGACCCACCACATGCGGCGATGCTCGATGCGCACAGCATCACGGATAGGAACGTTCGATTCATCGTGCTCCTCGGTTTAGTGCGAATTTTACGCGCGTCCGACGTCGCCGGCTGCCGCCGGCTGGCAATCCGATCGGCGAAGGCGATGCCCTCTCGTATGTGGTAAAGAACGGCGAACAGTCAAACCCATGCTGACGGGTCGCACGGCTGGATGCGATGAAACGAAGCATGAGATGGGATTGATGCGAAAGATGATGACCATGTCGACGATGGGAGCCGTCGATTTCAGATCCGACAAGGAGTGCTGTTCTCAAGTGGCTCGCTACGTTGACGCCAGCCCACGCCGACGACCATCCACGGACGAGAGCAACTGAGCGCTGACATCTGCCTACGCCATCGTGCGTGCGACTGACGAAGGCTGCGCAAATGCCTTTTCAGCACGCCAAAGCCGCAGTGCAGACGAGCCCGCGGTTCGTCACAAATGCGTACCCGCAGCCAGGAGCAGCAGCCGCTCCATCTCAGGGTCAGCAGACCACCTGGATGGACAACCGGCTGTCCTTGTTCATGTGGCGGAGCGAGTCGGCCGACGGGTTGCACGTCGCGTCTGGTCCGTGAGCCGGTCAGGCCGACGGCCGTCCGACGTTCGGGCCGGGGTCGTGGCCGGCGGCGACGACCGCCAGGCGATCGAGGTAGTGCTCCCAACCCTGCTGAACCGATTCGAAGCCCTGAGGGACCCGCTCCTGGGTGAGGCGCACCAGCGTGCCGTCACCGCGAGGGATCAACTCGATGCGCACCAGCGTGGAGCCCGCCGGAAGCGGGCTGCCCTCGATCTCGAAACCCCACGTGAACGTGATGCGCTTGGGCGGTACGACCTCGACGATCGAGCCACCCGCGAACGCGTCGCCGCGGATGTTCACCCGGTGCGGACCGCCGACCTCTGCGGCGATGTCGGCCTCCGTGCCTTGCCACGACAGCCAGCCTGACGGGGTTGACACCAGCTCCCACACCACTTCAGGAGGCGCCGCGACGTGTCGCTCGACGACGATGCGCACCACTATCGCCCGCCGCTTCGGCGCTGGTGCACGTGCTCGGCTTTGGCCGCGAGCCGGTCGAGGTCTGCCCGCCACATCGCTTCGAGCAACGGCGCCAGGTCAGCGAGCGCGTCGCGGTCCGCGGCATAGAGCCGACGGCGGCCTTCCTGGCGAACGGTCACCAGGCCGGCGTCGTGCAGCCGTGCGAGGTGCTGGCTGACGGCACCGATGGTGACACCGACCTGGGCAGCGATGTCGGACACCGCGACGGGCCCGTCCCACAGGATGTGCAGGATCGCCTGCCGACGAGGCTCGGCGATCACTTGGAGGCGGTCCACGACTTCATCTTAGTCACGACTTGAACATCAGTGCAGGGGCTGCTATGCTTTAGTTGTAACTAAAGGATAGGAGCTCCGTCATGGCCCGCATCGTGTTCGAGACCGACATCGCCGCCCCCGTAGCCACTCTGGTAGAGGCACTCACCACGACCGAGGGCATCGCCGGCTGGTGGACCGACGATGTGGGCTTTGACGGCGCTGGGGTCGGAGCGGTGATGCGACTCGGCTTCGCGGTCGCTCCACTCCCGTTCGAGCTGACGATCACTCGAGCAGACCGCAGCATCGTGGCGTATCCTCAGGGGCGTTCCCGCCACACTGGAACGACACCACCATGACCTGGACCATGACTGAGGCGGACGGAGCCATGACGGTCCACTTCAACCACGACGGCTGGGCGGCCGACGACGGCGCTTTCCCGTCTTCCGCCTATACCTGGGGCCAGCTACTGACCACGCTGAAGCAACACGCCGAGACCGGCGCAATCCTGCCTCTCTTCCGTCGCTGACGGAGCAAGGGAGCGACCCCATCCACTGAGGCGACAGTTCGGCTGCTCGCTGTGGCGATCGCGGTGGATTATCGTGGGTGGAGCGAGGTTTGGAGAGCAGGGAGGCGGAACTGGAGCGGCAAGCAGATCATGGGGATCGCGTACTACCCGCCACACGATTGCTAGCGGCTGTGATCGTGCCATTCCTCGTCATCGCGTTCGTGGTCCTGTACCCGTGGCCGACCGACACGCATCGTTGGTTCGCTTGGACGATCAAGCCGACAATGACGCCGATGATCCTCGGCTCGGCCTACATCGGCGGCGCTTACTTCTTCGTCCGGGTCTTCGTTGCCAGGCGGTGGCACACCGTGAAGGCCGGCTTCGTGCCCGTGACCCTGTTCGCCTCGTGCCTCGGCATCGCAACCATCATCCACTGGGACAAGTTCAATCACCACCACGTTGCCTTCTGGATCTGGGCAGCGCTGTACTTCACGACTCCGTTCCTGGTACTGGCGACGTTCCTTCGCAACCAGCGAATCGCCGCCGCCCCTTCCGCCGCCGAGCTCCGAATCCCTCCGATGGCGCAAGCCGTCCTCGCTCTCACCGGGCTGGCCGCTGTGCTGCTCGGCGCATACTTGTACGTCGTTCCGAAACGGGCGATCGACATCTGGCCGTGGGCCCTCACGCCGTTGACGGCTCGGGTAACAGGTGCGATCCTCATGCTCGGAGTGTGCGGTCTGACGATTGCCGCCGACCCTCGGTGGTCGACGGCGCGGATCATGTTGCAGGTTGCCCGGATCATGATTCTCTTGTTCCTCGTCGCCGCCTGGCGTGCGCATACGCAATTCGATACGTCCCGTCCGATGACGTGGATGCTCGGCATCGGCCTGGCCGCTGTTCTCGTCGCTGCGACGGTGCTCGATGCGCGCATGCAGCGAAAGGCGTCAGCTTCCGGCTGAATCTGAGTGCTCGCGGAGCACGGCTAGGGGCGGCAGCGTTGGAAAGCGTTCGACGGATCGAACTGTGTTGGATCGGGATGTGCCTCGCCGAATCGACCGGCCCACGACCGCGTCTACTCTTCACGCGCGTGGATGGGGGCACCATCGAGAGCGTGATCGAGCGGATGGAAGTGCTGCTCGAACCGATGCAGGCCGACGGCGACCCGCGCCGCCACTTCTTGGCCACGTACCGCCGCACGACCATCGCCGTCCACAAGGCGCTGCTCGCCGACCACTTCGTCGACGGTGCGTGGGTCGAGCGATGGGACGTGGTGTTCGCCAGCTTGTACCTCGACGCCCTGGAGCAATGGAACCGCGGTGACGCGACACCGGGCCCGTGGGCCGTGGCATTCGACTCCGCCACCGACCGGCGAGTGCCTCCACTGCGCCAGGTGCTCCTCGGCATGAACGCCCACATCAACTACGACTTGCCGCAGGCGTTGCTGGCCGTGATCACCGACGACGAGTTCGTCGACAGCGCCGTGGTGGCCCGTCGCAACGTCGACCATGAACGCATCGATGCGATCCTGTCCTCGCGCGTCGATGCTGAAGACCTCGAGCTTCAGCGCGTCGAGACGCCTGGCGATCGAACACGTCTCGATCGCATGCTCAAACCATTCAACCAGGCGGCAACGAAGCGGTTCATGAAGGAGTCGAGGCGCAAGGTCTGGCGCAATGCGGTCGCGCTGAGCATCGCCCGGCGCCGTGGGCCCGCCGTTCTCGGGGCCAGGTTGTCCGAGCTCGAAGACCTGTCGCGGCGGCGTGTCGAAGACCTCCGCATACCAGGGCAAGTACTGATCAAGCTGGCAATCCGCGGTTTCGGCGTCGAGCTCCCTGCAGCAATGGACCGGCCCGACCCAGCGGCATAGGCCGGGGTCAGAAGCTGACGACTCGGTCGGCCTGTTCGATCAACCGGGCGACGTCGGGCGGCGTCATCCAGATTCCACCGATTGCGGCGAGGTCGTCATCGGTCGCCCCACGGGCGACTGCACAACCTTTTCAAACGTGGATCGGCACCGAACGGTCGAGCGCTTTGGCGACGAGATCACGAAGCGGCGGCACGCCAAGGCCAGCGATGTTCTCACGGGCATCGGCCTTCACCAGTTCGGCGGCGTCGCCGGCGAGGACGATGCGCGCGGTCTGGCCTGCCTCCATGGAACCGTTCACCGCGAGGTGCCACGGAATCGAAGCCCGTGTGGGGTCCGATGGACCGCAGGCGATCAGGTAGAGAACTTCCATGACCGACGATCGTAGTCCGTTCTCCCGTGCTGATGACGCGAGAGCGGCGTCGTGCGCTGGATCACTTCGTACCGTCAGCGCGCCTGGGCCAGCCATGGCCAAAGTCGGTGTCAACGTCGAACCGCAGGTCACCCTCCACCCCGCACATGAGATCTGCTTGCCAAGCGCGACAAACCCTTACGTCAGCCTGACCGGCACTCGGAGTCTCTGGTACGACAGGTCAACTTCGTCGCCCGAACGTCCTTTACAACCGTGGGCTTAAGTCTTTAGCCTGAAGTCTCCGACACTGGGACGGCACGGAAAGAGGGCGAATGAGACGGGCAGCGGTTTGGGCGTCTGTGCTGCTGATCGGCGCGGGCATCGCCGCGTGCGGCGAGGATCGCAATGATGCCGGTGGCCCGTTCACACCGCATGGCACTCCACCACCTGGGGGAGTGGCCGTCAACGCTACGGTCCGCGAATGGCGGATCACGGCGGACATTCAGAAGATTGACGCCGGGCCGGTGAAGTTCACCACGGCGAACCTGGGCACGATCGAGCACGAGTTCGTGATCGTTCGGACCGACTATCCCGATGGTGGGATTCCTCTCGAGGGCAATACGTTCTCCGAAGATGCACCAGGGGTGTCGTCACCCGGCGAGATCTCGGAGTTCGCGCCCGGCGACGTCGAAGCAACGATCATCCCTCTCGGCCCGGGGCATTATCAGCTGGTCTGCAACATCCCAACGCACTATCACCACGGGATGCACATCCCCTTCGAGGTCGTGTCAACGTAGGTGTTACTGCAGCACCTCGGGAAAGCCTGGCGCCCGCAGGTCGGTGCCTACCGCTTCTTCCAGCAGCTTGACGACCTGCGACGACCACGCGCCGCCGCCGTACTGGGAACGGGCGCGAATGAACGTCTGCTCGACGAGTCCGGCGAGCTCCAACGGGACGCCGAATTCACGGCCCAGCCGAGTTGCGAAACCGAGGTCCTTGCAGGCGAGGTCCATGGTAAATCCGATGTTGTAGCTGCCGTTGAGGATCACCTGGCTTTCTGTTTCGTGCACGAAGCTGTTGCCCGAACTGTTCAGTATTGCCTCGAACGACTTCCTCAGATCGAGGCCGCCCTGCTTGGCCAGCATCAACGCCTCACCTGCCGCTACAAGGTGGATGAAGGCAAGCATGTTGGTGATGACCTTGATGACGGCTGCGCTACCCAGCGGCCCCATGTAGAGCACGGGAGACCCAACGGCGCCAAGGAGGTCGTGATGCTCCTCGAACGCATTTTCATCACCGCCGACGAGGACCGTGATCTCACCTGCTGCCGCCTTGTGCACGCCACCTGTCACCGGCGCTTCGAGCATCCGCACTCCATGCTCGACAGCGAGGGCGCCGAGGCGCATCGTTTCGGCTTGATCCTGGGTACTCATATCGATCCACGTGCTTCCGGTGCGTAGCCCGCCTAGCACGCCTCCCTCACCCGCGACGACCGCGTTCACCGCCGCCGGCGACGGCAGACACGTGAACACCACGTCGCTTGCAGCTGCCAAGTCGTGCACCGACTCGGCCCATGTCGCCCCAGCACTCTCGAGCGAGGCCGCTGCACTGCGGTTGAGGTCGTTTATCGTGAGTTGGTGCCCCGCTCGAAGCAGGCTGTGGGCCAGGTGTACGCCGAGATTTCCCAACCCGACGAAACCCACCCGCTTGCTGTACTCAGCCACGTCGTCTCCTTTGAATCGGCATCCCATGGACAACGTAGTGTCGGCACTGGGTTGCGGACTGAATGAAAGCGGCGGCGCGCCGTGGGCGAGAAAGAGAGCGATGACGATCAGCGATTTCGCAATGGACTATTTCGGTCTCGGCGGCAGGAACGCCATTGTGACGGGCGGAAATAGGGGTCTCGGTCAGGCGTTCGCGCTTGCGCTCGCCACAGGCGGCGCAAACATCTTCGTGCCCAGCCTCGCCGACGATGACGGCTCCACCAAGGAGATGATCGAGGCCGAGGGCGTCCGCTACGAATTCGTGGATGCCGACATCACAGCGGCGGGTGCGTGCAAGCGAGTCGTCGACATGTGCGTCGATCGGCTTGGGTCCGTCGACATATTGATCAACAGCGCTGGCGTTTGCCCGCTCGCCGATGTGCTCGACTTCGGCCGACCGCAGTGGGACGCCACCGTCGCTGTCAACCTGAACGCCGCCTTCGAGATGAGCTACGAGGCGGCGCAGCAGATGGTGCCGCAGCGCAGCGGGAAGATCATCAACATCTGCTCGATGTTCAGCTTTCTCGGCGGTCGGTTCTCGCCGGCGTATGCCGCCACCAAGCACGGCATCGCCGGCCTCACCAAGGCGTACTGCGACGAACTAGCCATGCACAACATCCAGGTCAACGGCATTGCTCCCGGCTACTTCGCCACGGCGATCACCGAGACCACGCGGAGCAACCCGGAGTCGAACCGTCGCGTGCTCGAGCACATCCCAACCGGCCGATGGGGGGAACCGGTCGACCTGATGGGCACCGTCGTCTTCCTCGCGAGCCGGGCGTCGGACTACGTCAACGGGCACGTCTTGTGCGTGGACGGCGGGTACCTCGTCCGATAGGCGGGGGACCGAGGTGCCATCGAGATGAACGGCCCCTACCTCATCGGCGTGGACTGCGGCACGCAGAGTGCAAAGGTCGTCGTCTACGACGCGCGCGGCAACGCCGTCGCCCGCGGTCGACAGGGGCTGCAGCCGATGAGCCGCCCGCGTCACGGGGTCGCCATTCATCCCGACGACGACCTGTGGACGTCGATCGCGGCCGCGAGCCGCCAGGCATTGGCCGCATTCAGCGGGGACGAGCGCGAGATCGTTGGCGTTGGCCTGTGCACGATCCGTTGCTGCAAGGCGTTCCTCAAATCGGACGGGTCGCTCGTCGAACCGGTGATCAGTTGGATGGATGACCGCGCCTATCGGCCGTACGTTCCCGACGACGCCGCGATGGCATATGCCACCACTTCATCGGGTTATGTGGCCCACCGCTTCACTGGCGAGTTCAGGGACACTGCGGCCAACAACATCTTGCAGCAGTGGCCGATCGACACAGACACGTGGCAGTGGAGCGGCGATGACGCAGTGTTCGCGAGGTTCGGCGTGACTCGCGAGATGCTGTTCGAACTGCAGATGCCTGGCGCCATCATCGGGTCCGTGACGGCTGAGGCGAGCGCCGCCACGGGGGTTCCTGCAGGGGTGCCCGTGATCGAGACCGCGAACGACAAGGCGGTAGAGATGCTGGGTGCCGGGACACTCGGCGAGACGACAGCGGTCGTGTCGCTGGGCACCTACATCGCGGCGATGTTGCACGGGCACGACAACCACCGAGCGCCCACCAATTTCTGGACGAACTTCGCCTGCATCCCTCACCGATACTTGTACGAGAGCAACGGCGTGCGCCGCGGAATGTGGACGCTGACGTGGTTCCTCGACCTACTCGGTGAAGAGTTCGCGGAGCGCGCTGCATCCCACGGACTGTCACGTGAGGCGTACATCGAACGCGAGGCGGAAACGGTGCCGGCCGGCAGCGACGGATTGATGACGGTGCTGGATTGGCTCGCGCCCACCGACAAGCCGTTCCGCAAGGGCATCATGCTCGGCTTCGACGCGCGGCACTCGCGCGGTCATCTCTACCGGTCGATCCTGGAAGCCATCGCCTTGACGATGAAGGTCCATGTCGATTCGATGTGCAGCGAGCTCGAGATCACGCTCGACGAGATCGTCGTCTCGGGTGGAGGCTCGGCCAGCCCCCTGCTGATGGGTATCTTCGCCGACGTGTTCGGCATCCCTGTGTCGCGCGCTGTCGACGCCGGTGGAGCGAGCCTCGGCGCCGCGATCTGCGCGGCGGCCGGGGCCGGCATCTACCCCGACATCGAAACTGCTGCGGCGGCCATGACGAAGACCCGCGAGTCCTTCACCCCAGACCCCGGTAACGGCACCACCTACCATCGCATGCTCGAGACCGTGTACCCCCAAATTCGCGATGCCACCGACGCGTTGTTCGAGCGCTCGTACTCCATTTTCCACTGAGCCAGCCGACACGAGGAAGACAACGCGACCATGGAACTCACCCGAGAAGAGATCGTCGTGCGGCTGCAGCAGATCCTCGGCAACGAACATGTCATCACAGACGAGCACGTCCTCCAGCAGCGCAGCATCGACAACTTCCGCAAGCTCGAGAACATCTTCGGCGTGTACACCATGCCGGTGCCTGCCGCGATCGCCATGGTCCGCAATACGCAGGAGGCGGCGGCCGTGCTCGCTTTCGCAGAGGAGCACGGTGTCAACGTGGTGTCGCGGACCGGCGGCACGGCAACTGAGGGCGGTCTCGAGACTGTTGTCGAGAACTCGATTGTGCTTGACGGCTCGGGGATGAACGAGATCCTCGGCATCGACACCTACAACATGCAAGCCACCGCCCAGTGCGGCGTGCCGTTGCAAGTGCTCGAAGATCGAGCACGGGCCCTTGGGCTGACGACAGGCCACTCGCCGCAGTCGAAGCCAGTGGCCCATATGGGCGGTCTCGTCGCCACTCGCAGCATCGGTCAGTTCTCCACCCTGTACGGCGGCATCGAAGACATGGTCGTCGGTCTCGAGGTCGTCTTCCCTGGCGGCAAGATTGCCCGCATCAAGAACGTCCCTCGCCGAGCCGCGGGCCCAGACATCCGCCACATCGTGATCGGCAACGAAGGTGCGCTGTGCTTTATCACGGAAGTGACGGTGAAGCTCTTCCCGTACATGCCCGAGAACAACATCTTCCTGGGCTGGACCCTGAAGAGCATGAAGGCCGGATTCGAGGTGCTCCGCGAGGTGATGGTGGCCGGCTACAAGCCGTCGGTTGCCCGACTGTATGACCCCGAGGACGGGCAGCTGCACTTCTCGCACTTCGCCCACGGCGATGATTGTGTGCTGCTGTTCATGGCCGAGGGCGCGGCGGGCATAACAAGGGCCACCGGCGAGGGCATCGCCGAGATCGTGGCCCGACATCCGGAGTGCCGGCAGGTCGACAGCCAACTCATCGCGACGTGGTTCGACGACCTCGTTTGGGGCGTCGAGAAGATCGCCCGGGAAGACGAGAGGATCCGCACGACTCACAACGTGAACCGCACCACCGAGATCTCGGCGGATTGGAGCAAGATCAACGAAATCTACGAGGCAGTGCTACCTCGGATTCGCGCCGAGATCAGTGGCATCACATTGCTCGGCGGCCACTCATCCCACAGCTACATCAATGGCACCAACATGTACTTCAACTACTTCTACGACCTCATCGACTGCGCGCCGGAGGAAGAGGTGGCGAAGTACTACTTGCCGATCATCTCGATCATCTGCGAGGAGACGTTGCGTCACGGCGGGTCGATCGTGCACCACCACGGCATCGGCAAAGCACGCGCCCGCTGGGTCAAACAAGAGTACGGCTCCTCCTATCAGATGCTCGAGACGCTCAAGCGCGCCTTCGACCCGAACGGGATCATGAACATGGGAACGATCATCCCGATCTGACCTCCGTCATTCGTTTCTCGGTGAGGTGGGTGCGGGTGACCTCGGTCCAGTCGTCCGGGCGTTGGAAGTCGGTCATGTCAGCGATGCCTCGGCGTAGGGCTCATCCATACGACCACCATCGAACGCGCGGTGTCGTAGCGTCCCGGTCGATCGGGCGAACACGTGTCAGCGCGTCTGGAGTGGTCGGGTACGCGTTTCAGGCTTCGTCGTCGGGACGGGCGCCAACGATCCAGGCATCGCCGACGTGTGCTTTGACCTTCGCGAGTACCAGCGCACATGCCTCGTCCTGTGTCGGGGCGCTGACTTTGACCACCAATGCGGCTGAGCGCGGGCCGGCCGACGGGCCACTGATGACCTCGCCACCAAGATCCTGATCCGACAGCCAGGACGCGAAGTCTGGTGTGTTCATGTCTTCGGGGCCTTCGCTGGCACTGACGTAGACGTCCCACGAATGTTCCATGTGCGCGACCGTAGACCAACCGTCACCAACGGTCGCCCGGCCGGCAAGGAAGTCACGAGATCTCCGGCCGCACCGGAGACTCCGGATACTCCGTGACTTATCTCCGACTGGCAGCACGCCTCGAGGAGGTTCCTTTCCGAGAGGGCACGGTACGGAATCTCCGGCACGACCGAATATTCGGTGACTGGCCTCGTGGGTGTCGCAGTCACCTCCGGGGATGCGCCTCGCTCTTCGTTGGTCGAGCAGCTCGCGTTGGTGCGCCA
>JBDTWJ010000133.1:0-10732 GCA_040006755.1 Ilumatobacteraceae bacterium
TTCGGCGGTATCCGTGTCGAAGACCTCGTGGTCGTGACCGAGAACGGGTGCCGCGTACTGACTGCATCGCCGAAGGATTCACCGTGCCCGCCATCACTACCAATGACCTGAAGAACGGAATCACATTGGAGCTCGACAACGGGCTCTTCCAAGTTGTCGAGTTCCAGCACGTCAAGCCAGGCAAGGGCGGTGCGTTCGTGCGTACCAAGTTGCGCAACGTCAAGACGGGCAACGTCTTCGACCGCACGTTCAACGCCGGAGTTCGGGTCGAGCAGGCACTGCTGGAGAAGAAAGACATGCAGTTCCTCTATCGCGATGGCAACGAGTACGTGTTCATGGACACCGACAACTACGACCAGATCCATGTGGCACCGGTTGCCCTCGGCGGCGCAGCCAACTACATGGTCGAGCAAGCCGTGGCCATCATTGCGTTTTACCAAGGCGACATCGTGTCGGTCGAGATTCCTGCGTCTGTCGAGCTGACCATCACCGACACCGAGCCGGGGATGCAGGGCGACCGCGTGTCGGGCGCCCGCAAACCCGCAACGCTCGAGACCGGCCTGGTGTTGCAGGTTCCGCTGTTCATCAACCCCGGCGACCGAGTCAAGGTCGACACGCGCAGCGGCGACTACGTCACCAGGGTCTGACGTGGCACGACGCCGCGTCCACCCGGTTGACGACGAGCGATCCGATTCGCGCGAACGGGCGATGATGTTGCTGTACGAAGCCGACTCCAAGGGCATCTCCGCCAGCGACGTGCTGGCCGCGCAGGTCTCCGAGACCGATGAGTTGACCACGATGCTCGTCGAAGGTGTCGAGACACATCAGTTGCAGCTCGACAAGGCCATCACCGAGCATTCGAAGGGTTGGTCGCTGGCCCGCATGCCGACGATCGATCGCACCGTGCTGCGAATCGCAGGCTTCGAGCTCCTGGGACGCGCCGACGTGCCCGTCGCTGTCGTGCTCAACGAGGCCGTCGAACTCGCCAAACGCTTCTCCACCGACGACTCGGGCCGCTTCGTCAACGGCGTCCTCTCGGCGCTGGTACCCGTGCTGCGCCCGAGTGCCTGACCGCCCGACTGCTCAACAGCGCCATCGTCGTACACACGAAGCGCTCGGCAGGCGCCATCGGCCATTGATCGTGCTGAGCTCGGTGCGACGCCGCCCCGCAACCCGGAGCGTTGTGCGCTGATGTCGCCAGCCGTGCGATGCTGACGAACATGCCGATCAATCTGCACGAGAGGTCCGCCGCGTTCCAGCGCTGCATCGAAGATCGTGACGTCGCCGCGGCAGATGACATCCTCGACGACGACTACGCGCTCGTACTCGTTCATCCCGCACCACTCGTCATACCGAAGGCGCACTGGATCGCGACATTGCCCGACTACATCGTCCACAAGTACGACGTCCTCGACACCGTCACCGCTCTCGACGGTGACTGCGCAACCATCCTGCATCGCGCCAACCAGCACGCCACCGTGCTCGAAGCGGATCGCAGTGGCCTGTTCGTCATCACCGACATCTGGCGGCTTCGCGGGGATCGATGGCGGATCTGGCGTCGACATTCCACACCGCTCGATGCTGGCGAGATGCCCAAGAGGTGACGACCTCGGAGTGCGCCGCTCGTCAGCGCTGTTGCACTCGACCACGGAGCCGCCCGGGCTTTCAGACTGCCGCTGACGAACGCCGATTCGCCGATCTGTGCGCGCCGCTCGCACCGGGTCCTTGGCTGCGGTAATACGCTACCCGCGGCACAAATCGCGCCCATCAACCCTGCACGGGCTCGGTAATACGCCACCCGTAGCACTTTTCGCGTCCAAGCAACTGGAGGACAGAGCGGAGGTGGTCCACCTATCATCGCGACGTGATCACTGAGGAGAACGTCGTCTCCGACGAGGAGATTGTCGACGACCCGACTGCGGAGATCACCTTCAGCAGGCTCGAGCGGTTGGTCGAGAAGGTCGCGACGATCCACCCTGCAGCGTGGACCACCGCTGCAGGTGCGCTGCTGTTCGCCCTGATCTTCGGCAAGTTGGGCGTGCAGCACCATCGCAACTTCGGCACCTGGTCGTATGACATGGGCATCTACGACCAAGGCTTCTGGCTGGTGTCACGCGGTGGTCAGAGCTTCATGACCGTTCGCGGGATGGAGTTCTGGGGTCACCATCTCAACCTCATCGTCGTGGCGTTCGTGCCCTTCTACTGGCTGGGCGCCGGGCCATCGTTCCTGTACATCGCCCAGGCCGTCGGGTTGGCGGTAGGCGCTTTCCCGGTGTACCTGATCGCCCGCGATCGGTTCAAGGCGCCGTGGATGGGCCTCGTCTTCGCCGCCGTGTATCTGATGTACGCGCCGATCCAGTGGATCAGTTGGGCCAACTTCCACCCCGAGTCACTGGTCATCGCGCCGCTGTTGTACGCGTGGTGGTTCGCCACCCAACGTCGCTGGCGTGGAATGTTCATCGCGTTGGCGATAGCGCTGTCGATCCGCGAGGACGCCGCGCTGATCGTGATCATGCTCGGCTTGATCTTGGCCTTCATGTATCGACCGGGCAAGGGTGAGCACCGCGACAGGATGATGGCGCTGGCGACCTTCGGACTGGGTGTCGGATGGTACGTGGTCGCAACCCGACTTGTGATCCCGCATTTCAACCAGGGCAAGCAACCGTTCTACATCCAGTACTTCTACAGCAACTATGGCAACGACATGCCATCCATCATCCGAACAATGCTCCGCCACCCAAACCGAGTCATCTCCGACGCGACACAGCCCGATCGGTTGAGGTTCTATCGCGACTTGGCCCTGCCGTTGGGTGGCATGCCCTTGATGGCACCGCTTGCGCTGCTGATGGCTGCACCGCAGATGCTCGCGAGTGTGATCGGTCTCAGCCCGTACGCGCGCAGCATCCACTACCAGTACACAGCGATGATGATTGCCCCGTTGCTGATCGCAGCGATCGAAGGCGGCCGACTGCTGTGGCGCTTCAAGATCGTGCACGTGCTCCTACCGGTTTGGTTGCTCGGATGCGCGTACATGACGAACGTCGCATGGTCGCCGTCACCGCTCGGCGAGTCGTACAACGTGTGGGCGCTTCCGGACCCACGTCACGAGGCAATGCGGGAGGCACTGAAGCTGGTGCCCGACGATGCGTCGGTCGCCGCGACATACACGTTGCTGCCACATCTCTCGCACCGCGAGCAGATCTACGATTGGCCGAACCCTTGGGTGCCCTCGTACTGGGGCAACGACGATGGGCACCGACTGCCAGATCCCTCGACGATCGATTACATCGTGCTGGATCAGACCCAGGTCGGTGAAGGCCAGAAGGCGCTGGTCGCTGGGCTGATCGCGACCGGTGGGCCCTATCAGGTGTTGTTCGATACTGACGGCGTGTTGGTTGCCAGACGGAAGGGTGCCTGAAGGGAGATCAGCGGCGGCGGGCGATCACCAACAGGTTCTTGCCGAACGGCGGATTGGGAACGAGCCGCTGAACCATCTTGCTGACCGGAACAACCACCCGATCGAAGATACCCGACGACATCGAGCTGAGCGACTGTCGATCCAGGAGGTGATACATCAGCCAGTACGGCGCGACGCCGGCGACCTCGAGGTAGCGGAGTTCGACGATCTCGAAGCCCGCATCGGCGACCACTTCGCGCAGCCTGGCTTTGTCGTACCGGCGGTGGTGACCAGATTTGAAATCGAGGCTGCCGTACAGGCGCGACATGGCAGGGACGAACACTCCCAGGGAGCCGCCAGGCGCCACCAGATCAAAGGCGGTGCGCATCTCCGCGGCGTCGTCGAGGATGTGCTCGAGCACATTGATGTAGACGATCGAATCGAACTGCTGGGGTCTCGTCGAAGCCAGCTCCTGTGACGTGAGTTGCAGTGGTGTGACATTGCGAAGCCGTTTTGTCGTGGTTTGCAATTGGTCGAAGAGGTTCTCGGCCGGCTCGATCGCGGTGATCTCGCTCGCCGGCTTGCGATCCGCCATCTTGGCGGCGACGGTACCGATCCCCGCACCGACCTCGAGGATCCGCAAACCAAGGTGGGGTGACAGTTCATCGGCGATCCAACCGAAGAAGTTGTTTGCGTGTGCGAGATTCTCGAGCTCCGCGGCCGCGCCGAACTGCGAGTTCGACGATGCCTGTTGCGCCTGCATGCGTGGCGATCGCGCCGCCCACGTTGCTTGATCGCGGCGGCTCTCGTCGCGAACCGTGGCGACCAGCACCCTGGTGTTGTGCAGGCTGCGCCAGAACGCCGTGACGTCGCTGAACGAGATCGATCGCACGCCGGCGTATCGGGGACGGAACGTGATGGGGCACTCCGTCACCGAGAACCCAGCCGCCTGCGCGACGGCGATCGAGGTCGTGAAGTAGCCGTAGCCACCCGCAGGAATCTTCCGATCGATCCACAGCCTGGCCACGTCGGGCTGGATGATGCGGAACGAGGTGGTCGCATCATGCACGCCATGCAAGCCGATGATTCGTCGTGCCAACAGGTTGGCCGTGCGGCTGACGACGGAGCGCAGTGCCGACGTGCCGGGGGAGGAGCCACCGCGAACCCACCGGGATCCGATGGTGACGCCACTGCGCCGGGCGACGAACATGCGCACGACATCGGTGATCTGCCGAGCATCGTGGTGGCCGTCTGGATCGAGGGTCACGAAGAAGTCGCGATCTGCGGTGCGAAGGAGATGTTCGAAGCCGGCGAGCTGTGACCCACCCAGGCCAAGATGCGACCCCGTGAGCACCTCCAGCTTCAGACCAAGCCGTGCAGCCTCATCTGAGGCGATCGCAGCGGTGTTGTCGGGGCTGGAGTCGTCGACCAGTAGAACCTCGAGCACGATTCCCGAGCGATTGAGCACCGACGCTGCTTCCTCGATCTCGGCCAGCACAGGACCTACCGATGCGCCACTGTTGTACGTGGCCAGCACGATCGTGCCGCGCAGCTCTGGCATCGGAGAGACGGTATCACCGCATCGGAACGGTTCTCCGACGGGTTGCCGGGCCGCACGCAGATTGGCTGCTACGGTGGCCCTGCCGTGAAATGGGTTCCGTGAGGCCCATACGGGAGGAGTCAAATCGTGGTGTCAACCGATCTGGGTGCCGGTCTGCGCGCCCGACCCGGCGCTGTGAGAGGACCGTGGCGCCCAGATCCGCGAGGCGTGGGATGGCCGGTTGTTGATCATGCAGTACGATGCATGATCATGCAGGTGTCAAGTCGATGATCCGGGAAGCAGCGCTCGTCTTGGCCGATGGAAGCGTCTTCGAGGGCGAGTTGTTCGGCGCCGAGCCGGCCGGTGGTGTCGCCAGCGGCGAGGTTGTTTTCAACACCGTGATGAGCGGCTATCAGGAGGTGATCACCGATCCCTCGTATGCCGGACAGATCGTCACGTTCACCTATCCACATATCGGGAACTACGGGACCAATCAGGCCGACTTCGAATCCGAGCGGCCCTTCTGTCGCGGCGTGATCGTGCGCGAGATGGCGCGTCGCCACAGCAATCATCGAGCCGAGCAGTCACTGGACGCGACATTGCGTCGCTTCGGTGTCAGCGCGATCGGCGGAATCGACACGCGTCGCCTCACACGCATCCTGCGCGACACCGGTGCGATGGCGGGTGCGTTCGGCACCGCGGACGAGGCGTCGTTACGCCAAGCAGCGGCGGCCGAGCCCGGTACCGACGGCATCGATCTCGTCGCCGACGTGACCTGCGAGAGGCCGTACACGCACAACACAACGAGAATCGACACGGGTAGCACCATGCGGCGGATCGTCGCGTTTGACTTCGGGATCAAACGCACGATGGTTCGACACCTCGCCGGGCTCGGCACGGTCGAGGTCGTGCCGGCAACGACGACATCGGCCGAAGTGTTGGCACGCGAGCCCGATGGCGTCTTCTTGTCGAACGGCCCCGGCGATCCGGCAATGTGTGGAGACGCGGTGCAGACAATCGCCGAATTGCTCGGACAGATTCCGATCTTCGGGATCTGCCTCGGGCATCAGCTGCTCAGCAGGGCGCTCGGCGGCAACACGTTCAAGCTCCCGTTCGGTCACCACGGTGGCAACCACCCGGTGCGCTACGAGCCGTCGGGTCACATCGAGATCACCAGTCAGAACCACAACTTCTGTGTCGATCCGGCCAGCCTCGAAGGCAAGGTCGAGGTGACACACCTCAACCTCAACGACCACACCAACGAAGGCATGCGGGTGCTCGGGGTGCCAGCGTTCAGCGTGCAGTACCACCCCGAGGCGGGGCCGGGTCCGCACGACTCGCGGTACCTGTTCGACATGTTCGCCGAGCTGATGGATGCGGGCGTCTGATGCCCAAGCGAACCGACATCCACTCGATCCTCATCATCGGCTCCGGTCCGATCGTCATCGGCCAGGCATGCGAGTTCGACTACTCCGGTACGCAGGCGTGTCGCGTCCTTCGCGAGGAGGGCTACCGGGTCATCCTCGTCAATTCCAATCCGGCAACGATCATGACGGATCCAGATTTCGCCGATGCGACGTACATCGAGCCGATCACTCCTGACGTCGTGGCCAAGATCATCGAGCGCGAGCGACCCGACGCGGTGTTACCGACGTTGGGAGGCCAGACCGGCCTCAACACCGCGATGGCGCTGTTCGAACGAGGAATCATCGGCGTGCCTGGCACGCCAGAGATGATCGGCGCCAACGCCGAAGCCATCGCCACTGCAGAGGATCGAGACAAGTTCAAACGGGCGATGGTCGAGATCGGACTAGCGGTTCCCGTCAGCGGAATTGCCCACGACCTCGCCGAGGCGATGGCTGTGGTCGAACGGATCGGCATGCCGATCATCATCCGCCCCGCGTACATCCTCGGCGGAAGAGGCACAGGCATCGCCAGGACCGCTGCCGAGTTCAAGTTGCGCGCCGCGGAAGGCTTGGCGGCCAGTCCGATCGGCGAGATCCTGATCGAGAAGAGCATCGCCGGCTGGAAAGAATACGAGCTGGAGGTGATGCGCGACTGCGCCGACAACTGCGTCATCATCTGCTCGATCGAGAACGTCGACGCGATGGGTGTGCACACCGGCGACTCAATCACCGTTGCTCCCGCGCAAACGCTGAGCGACGTGGAGTACCAGGAGATGCGCGACGCAGCGTTCGCGTGCATCCGACGTGTCGGAGTCGAGACCGGCGGCAGCAATGTGCAATTCGCCGTCAACCCCGAGACCGGCGAGCAGGTTGTCATCGAGATGAACCCGCGGGTTTCGAGGTCATCTGCGCTGGCATCGAAGGCGACCGGGTTCCCCATCGCCAAGATCGCGGCGAAGTTGGCCGTTGGCTACACGCTCGATGAGATCTCCAATGACATCACGAAGGCGACGCCCGCGAGCTTCGAGCCGAGCATCGATTACGTCGTCACGAAGATCCCGCGCTGGGCGTTCGAGAAGCTGCCAGGCTCGTCGGGGATCCTCGGCACGCAGATGCAATCGGTCGGAGAGGTGATGTCGATCGGCCGCACGTTCACCGAGAGCCTTCAGAAGGGGTTGAGGTCGCTGGAGCATGGGCGTCTCGGACTTGGCTGTGATCCCGCCGAAGCCGAGCTCGCCGAGATCGGCGACGAGACGTTGCTCAAGATGATCGCCATCCCAACACCGGACCGAATCTTCCAAGTGGGGGAGTTGTTGCGACGCGGCACCGGCATCGAGGCGATACACGAGGCCTGCAGGATCGACGCGTGGTTCCTCGACCAGATGCTGCAGATCATGGAGGAGCGAGCAGCGTTGGCCGACGAGAAGCCCACGGAGCTTTCGCCGCGCCAATGGCGACGCGCCAAGCAGATGGGTTTCAGCGATGGGCAGCTCGCTCACCTCTGGCACAGCGACGAGCTGACGGTACGAGCCCTGCGAGAAGCCGCGGGCGTGATTCCGACCTACAAGACCGTCGACACCTGCGCGGCGGAGTTCGCCGCCGAGACGCCATACCACTACTCGACGTACGAGGACGAGAACGAGGTGCGACCCAGCGATCGTCCGCGGGTCGTGATTCTCGGTAGTGGACCGAATCGCATTGGGCAAGGCATCGAGTTCGACTACTGCTGCGTGCATGCCTCGTTCGCCCTGCGCGAAGCCGGATACGAGACAGTGATGATCAACTGCAACCCCGAGACGGTCAGTACCGACTACGACACCAGCGATCGTCTCTACTTCGAGCCACTGACGCGCGAAGACGTGCTCAACGTGATCGCCGCCGAGACGCTCGCCAGCGGGGGCACTGCACCGAAGGTGATCGTTTCGCTCGGCGGGCAAACACCGTTGAAACTTTCGGGAGTGCTGCCCCAGGAACTGATCGCCGGTACATCGCCGCACTCGATCGACCTCGCCGAGGATCGGGAGAAGTGGAGCGCGCTGTGTCACCGCCTGCGCATTCCACAACCTCCTGGCGACACCGCGGTCGATCTCGAACAGGCGCTGCGCATCGTTGATCGCGTCGGGTTTCCAGTGCTCGTGCGGCCGAGCTACGTGCTGGGCGGACGCGCCATGCAGATCGTTCACGACGGCGACCACCTGGCGCGGGCGATGAGAGAACTGGCGGGCTTCGGATCCTTGGGCCGAGAGGGTGGCCTGTCCGCCGAGCGGCCGGTGTTGATCGATCGGTTCCTCGAGGACGCGACTGAGGTCGACGTCGATGCCATCCGCGATCACACCGGAGAGGTGCTGATCGGTGGAGTGATGGAGCACGTGGAAGAGGCCGGGGTGCACAGCGGCGACTCCGCATGCGCAATCCCGCCGCAGACGTTGCCGCCGTGGGTCGTCGAGGTCATCGAGTCGTACACCAAGTCGATCGCTCAGGCGCTGGATGTACGCGGTCTCATCAACGTCCAGTACGCCGTGCTGGGTACGACCGTGTTCGTGATCGAAGCGAATCCGCGAGCAAGTCGCACCGTGCCGTTCGTAGCCAAGGCGACAGGTGTGCCGTTGGCGAAAGTGGCGAGCCGGGTGATGCTCGGTGCAACGCTCGCCGAGCTTCGCCACGAAGGTTTGTTGAAGCCTCCGTCATCGAACGGTCACGTGTCGATCAAGGAAGCGGTGCTGCCGTTCAATCGCTTCCCCGAGGTTGACCCCGCGCTCGGCCCCGAGATGCGTTCGACCGGTGAGGTGATGGGCATCGACTCCACCTTCGGTCTCGCGTTCTACAAGGCCGAGCTCGCGGCCGGCACAGTGCTGCCGACCGAGGGCACTGTGTTCCTGTCGCTGGCTGATGGCGACAAGCCGGCAGGCATCGTCGTTGCACGGCGGCTGCGTCAGCTCGGACTCGGCATCGCGGCCACCACAGGCACCGCCGACTACCTCGCCAGCTTTGGTGTCAACGTCGACGCAGTCGTCGGCAAGATCTCCGACGGGCATGGGATCAATGCGATCAACCTGATTGCTGGTGGCGACATCGCTTTCGTCATCAACACGCCTCAGGGCCAAGGAGGAGGCGCGCGCAGCGACGGCGAGCAGATCCGCAAGGCAGCCATCACCCATCGAGTCAGTTCGGTGACCACCGTCGAAGCCGCCCTGGCAGCAGTGCAAGGCATGGCCGAACAGGTGGGCCGCGCCCTGTCGGTGCGTTCCCTGCAGGAATATCACCGTATCTGATGGGCCTCGATCATCTCAGCTTCGCTTCGGCTACTCGGCCGAGCGCCACGTCGCTCGCGCTTGCCTCGGCGCGCGTGACGTGGCTATCGATCGTGCGCATCACATGACTACCGATCTGGGCACACGGGTCGGAGCAGTCGAACTTCGCAATCCGGTGATGACGGCTTCGGGGACGGCGGGGCACGGCGCCGAGTTCCAGTCGTTCTTCGACCTTGCGCTACTCGGCGCGCACGTCGTGAAGTCACTTGCGGCATTCGAATGGACGGGCAACCCGCCGCCCCGAGTGCATCCGGCGGGTTCCGGCATGATCAACGCGGTCGGGCTGCAAGGTCCCGGTGTCGAGGGATGGATGGCGCACGACCTCCCGGCTCTCACGGCAACCGGGGCCACGGTCGTTGTGAGCATCTGGGGACGATCGGTGGCCGACTACCGCAAGGCGGCTGAACTGCTTGCGGACCTTCCCGACAGCGTCGTCGCGGTCGAGGTCAACCTCTCGTGCCCGAATCTCGAGGGCCGCCGTGGCATCTTCGCCCACGACCCCGAATTGTCGGCCGAGGTGATCGAAGCAACGCAAGCATGTGGTCGGCCCCGGTGGGCCAAGCTCAGCGCCAACACGGACCGCGTCGTCGAGGTCGCAACGGCCGTCCAACGCGCCGGTGCCGAGGCGGTCACGTTGATCAACACGCTGCTTGGACTGGTCATCGACCCAATGAGCAGGCATCCGGTGCTAGGCGCAGGCGGCGGTGGGTACAGCGGATTGCCAATCCATCCTGTCGCCGTTCGAACGGTGTTCGACGTGCATGCAGCCCTCCCAGACCTTCCCGTTGTGGGTGTTGGCGGCGTGGCCAACGGTTGGGACGCGGTGGAGCTGCTGCTCGCCGGCGCCAGCGCGGTGCAGGTGGGTACCGCCAACTTCGCGGATCCTCGGGCCGCAGTGCATGTGCTTCGCGGCGTGCGAGCGTGGTGCACTCAGCACGGAGTTCAATCCGTCAGAGAGCTCGTCGGCGGTGCTCATTGAACGAATGGCGCGCATGAATGCGTGGTCAGGACTAGGGTTTTGGAATGGCAACACCTCCTCAACTCACGCCCGAACAACGTACGGCTGCTCTGGCAAAGG
>JBDTWJ010000134.1:0-10652 GCA_040006755.1 Ilumatobacteraceae bacterium
GTACAACGGCACGTTGCCGGCCACGTGGCTGAGCACGATGGCACGATGGGTCGCTTCCGCCTCGAGCGGAGACGGCCGGGTGTAGCTGTGGTACTTCGGGTCGGTGTCGCCGCGTGCCAACGCCTGTTGCACCAGCACATCGATCGCGATGCCGTTCTCGGCGTGCATCATGATCATCGCCCCGCACTCGGCCGCAGCTTGCATCGCTCTGAGGATCTGACCGTCGTCGCTGTAGAGAACGCCGGGGTAGGCCATGAACAGCTTGAAGCTCGTCACGCCCTCGTGGTCAACGAGGTACTTCATGCCCTTCAACGACTCCTCGTCGACACCGCCGATGATCTGGTGGAAGGCGTAGTCGATCGCGCACTGGCCCTCCGCCTTGCGATGCCAATCGGCGAGCGCCGTGTGCACGTTGCCCCCGGTGTTCTGGACCGCCATGTCGACGATCGTGGTCACGCCGCCCCAAGCCGCGGCCCGCGATCCGGTCTCGAACGTGTCGCTGGCGTACGTGCCTCCGAACGGCATCTCCATGTGAGTGTGCACGTCGATGCCGCCCGGGATGACGTACTTGCCGGTCGCGTCGATCACGCGGTCGCGACCTTCCTCGCTGAAGTAGCCTGGCGAGCCAAGTGCCGTGATCGTCTCGTCGGTGATCAGAACGTCTTGGGCGATCACGCCGGTGGTCGAGATGACCTTGCCGTTCTTGATGAGAGTCGTGGACATCGCCAATCTCCTACAGCTCGACCAACTCGTCGTACGCATCCGGCCGGCGATCTCGGTAGAACGCCCAACGATCGCGGACCAGCTTGATCTTGTCGAGGTCGAGATCGCGCACGATGAGCTCCGGCTTGTAGGCGTCGCCGACATCGCCGACGAACTTGCCCTCCGGATCAACGAAGTAGCTCTGACCATAGAAGTCGTTCTCACCGAGAGGCTCGATGCCGACGCGATTGATGGCGCCGACGTAGTACATGTTGGCGACTGCCGCGGCAGGTTGCTCGATGCGCCAGATGTATTCGCTGAGCCCGCGGTGAGTCGCCGACGGATTGAACACGATCTCGGCCCCATTGAGCCCGAGTGCGCGCCAACCTTCGGGGAAGTGCCGGTCGTAGCAGATGTACACACCGACCTTGCCCACGGCTGTGTCGAAGATCGGGTACCCGCCGTTACCCGGACGGAAGTAGAACTTCTCCCAAAAACCCTTCGTCTGAGGGATGTGCTGCTTGCGGAACTTGCCGAGGTACGAGCCGTCGGCATCGATCACTGCCGCTGTGTTGTAGTAGATCCCGGCCTGCACCGATTCGTACATCGGTAGCACCATCACCATCCCAAGTTCCTTGGCGATGCTGCAGAATCGCTGCGTCGTCGGACCGTCGGGGATCTGCTCGGTGTAGCTGTAGTACTCGGTGTCTTGCACCTGACAGAAGTACGGTCCGTAGAACAGTTCTTGGAAACAGATGACCTGCGCACCCTCGGCTTTCGCGTCGTGCGCGGCCTGCTCGTGTTTCTCGATCATCGCCTCCTTCGTGCCTGCCCAGTCGGTTTGGAGAAGCGCTGCTCGCACGTTGTTCGGCATGCCCGTGATCGTAATGTGACACCTATGGCCGCACAATAACTGTATTGTTACCGCACAATGACCGTTTCGTTCAGCGATGCGATCGACGACCGCAGCGCGCGCGGCATCGCCGCCGCGGTGGGTCGCATGATCACCCGTGGAGAACTTGCGGTCGGGTCGCGCCTTCCGACTGTGCGGGAACTATCGAAATCGCTCGGGGTCTCACCGACGACGGTCAGCGAGGCATGGCAGACGCTGACGTCGGTCGGCGCGATCGACGCTCGCGGCCGGCAAGGCACCTTCGTTCGCCAGCCCACCGGCCCGGGCTCACCTCGGCGGTACCGGCGAGTCACCGAGGGACCGGGTCACTTCGCTCTCGACCTGTCGACGGGCACGCCACCGTCGTCCCTGCTGCCCGATCTCGGGCCGGCCGTCGCGAAGGTCAGCCGGCAGTCACTCACCTCCAGCTACCTCGACAATCCTGTGCTTCCACAACTCGAGGCCCGCCTTCACGAAGGCTGGCCGTTCCCAGCCGAAGCGCTGACCGTGGTCGATGGAGCCATGGATGCGCTCGACCGAGTCGCTCAGGTGGTGGTTCGACTCGGCGACCGAGTGGTCGTCGAGCATCCGGCCTTTCCTCCCCTGCTCGATCTGCTCGACGAGTTGGGCGCCGAGGTCATCGGCGTCGGTTTCGACGAGGAAGGCCCGATCGTGGAGGAGTTCGTCGAGGCACTTCGACAACGACCCGTCGCCGTCTTCTTCCAGCCCCGAGCGCACAACCCCACAGGAGTGACGGCCACGTATCGCCGAATGAAATCGTTGGCCGCTGAACTGGCCACGTCTACCGCGATCGTCATCGAGGACGACCACTCCGGCGAAATCGCCACCGGACCTCTCGTCAGCATCGGGTCATGGTTCCCTCAGCGAACCGTTCACATCCGCAGCTATTCCAAGAGCCACGGCCCCGATCTACGACTGGCCGCAGTGGGAGGTGCAGGCGACGTCGTCACCGCTGTCGCAAACCGGCGACTGCTGGGACCGGGATGGAGCAGCCGCATCCTTCAAGCAGTGCTGTTGGAGATGCTCGATGACGCGCCGACGATTCGCGCGCTCGCCAACGCGAGAACCGAGTACGCGCGCCGCCGTCAACTGGTCGCCGGCGTGCTGCAATCGCGAAGCGTCACGGTGACCGGCAGCGACGGGATCAATCTGTGGATCACGGTTGCCGACGAACGCTCGGCGTTGGTCACCCTGGCGGCGCAGGGCATCGGCGCAGCGCCCGGAGAACCATTCCAGGTTCGCCACGACACGCCTCACCTTCGGGTCACTGTTGGCTTGATCGAGACGGACCACGAACGCGTTGCCAATCAACTGGCCGAGGCGGCCGGCGGTTCTCGTTCACCGCGCGGGCATCGATAGGCGGTCATTGAAGATGGGAATCCGCAACTGGCTCTTTGGCGAGGTCAAGCCGCGGCCGCCGCGACCCGACCACGTCGTCGAAGTCGCATGGCTGCCGTTGTGGCAATGCCAGTTGGCGTTGCACGATCTGTGGGAGAACGAGATACCGGCAACGATGTCGGAGGATCACACGTCGATGCTGCGGTTCGCGGCCCGGGAGCCGATGGGTCGCATCTTTGTGATGGAGGTACGCGCCGAGGTTGCCCGCGCCGCCATCGAGGCATGCCTCGGCATCGACCCCCCGAAGCAAGACCGCTGAGCAGCGCCCCTCCGACGCCAGCTTGTGAGTCCGAGCCTGTTGGGTACAGGATTCAGTCCGTGCCCATCGTTGATCCGAAGTACCTCAGTCAGATCCGTTATCGCTGCATCGGACCCACCCGTGGAGGTCGGGTTGTGGCAGTTGCCGCCGACCCCAAGCATCAGTCGGTCTTCTACTTCGGCGCTGTCGCCGGTGGCGTCTGGAAGAGCAACGATGCCGGCCAGTTCTGGGAGAACGTCTCGGATGGCTTCCTCACCACCGCATCGATCGGCGCGATGGCGGTCGCCCCGTCCGACGGCAACGTCATCTATGCCGGAACCGGCGAATCGACGATCCGCATCGACGTCACCCACGGCGACGGCGTCTACAAGTCGACCGATGCCGGCGTGAGTTGGCGCCACATGGGCCTCGCCGAATCACGTCACATCGGTGAGATTCGTGTCCACCCCGATGATCCCGACCTTGTGTACGTCGCGGCCCTCGGTCACGCCTCCAAAGACAATCCCGAGCGCGGTCTTTTTCGCTCGAAGGACGGTGGAGAGACCTGGGAGCTGGTGCTGAACGTCAGCGAACGCGCCGGCGCTGTCGACGTATCGCTCGACCCCAACAATCCGCGCATCGTCTTCGCCACGATGTGGCAGGCCCGCCGCACCTTCTGGTCGATCGACAGCGGTGGCCCCGACAGCGGGCTGTGGCGCTCGCGCGACGGTGGCGACACCTGGGAGAACATCAGCAACCGCCCGGGCCTACCCGGCGGAATCCTCGGTAAGATCGGCGTCTCCGTGTCGTCGGCGCGCTCCGGTCGCGTGTTCGCGATGGTCGAAGCCGAGGGTCGCAAACGTGGCCTCTACCGATCGGACGACATGGGCGAGACCTGGGAGAAAGTGTCGTCGAAACCCGACCTCGGATGGCGCCCCTGGTACTACCAGCACGTCATCGCCCACCCAACCGATGCCGACACGGTGTTCGTCATGAACATGAAGGCGTGGAAGTCGATCGACGGCGGCAAGACGTTCGAAGAGTTCCACACGCCGCACGGAGACAACCATGCGCTGTGGATCGATCCGACGAACCCGGACCGCATGATCGGTTGCGACGATGGCGGCGCCTGGGTGTCGTTCAACGCCGGCGAGTCGTGGTCGACCATCTACAACCAGCTGACCGCTCAGTTCTACCACGTGGCCACCGACGACCAATTTCCGTACATGGTGTACGGATCACAACAGGACAACTCGAGCATCGCGGTGCCAAGCCGAACCGGTCTCGGTGCCATCAACTGGGCCGACTGCTACGCGCCGGGTACCGCCGAGAGCGGATACGTGGCACCGAAACCGGGCGACCCCAACATCGTGTACGTGGGTGCCATCGGCAGCTCGCCCGGTGGCGGCGAGTCGCTTCAGCGTTACGACCACTCCACCAAGCAGGTCCAGCTCGTCAACGTCTGGCCCGAGGCCTACCACGACGGCAACACCGCCGAGGTTCGCTTCCAGTGGACCTATCCGATCGTGTTCTCCCCCCACGACAACAATGTGCTGTACACCGCCGGCAACAAGGTGTTCCGCACGACCGACGAGGGGTACAGCTGGGAGACCATCAGTCCCGACCTCACATATGCCGATCCCGAGACCATGGGCGTGTCCGGTCCGCTCACGATGGACACTGCTGGTGCCGAGATGTACGCCACGATCTTCTCGTTGATGGTGTCGGCACATCAGCAGGGTGTGTTGATGGCGGGATCCGACGATGGGCTGGTACACCTGACGACGAACGACGGGGGCCACTGGGCCGACGTCACGCCGCCCGACCTTCCGAAGTTCTCCCAAGTGACGATGATCGCCGAGTCTCCCCACACGCCCACGATCTACCTGACCGCAGCTCGACACAAGACGGGCGACTACGCGCCGTACGTCTACAAGACCGACGACCTCGGCACCACGTGGACTCGGATCGACGCAGGGATACCGCGCAGCGAGTTCTGCCGAGTCATTCGCGAAGATCCGAATCGTCAAGGTCTGTTGTTCGTCGGCACCGAGCTCGGCATCCACGTGTCGTTCGACGACGGCGCCAACTGGCAATCGCTGCAATCGAATCTTCCCGTCACGCCGATCTACGACTTCATCGTCAAGGACACCGATCTCGTCGTGGCAACTCACGGCCGTTCGTTCTGGATCCTCGACGACCTGACGCCCCTGCACCAGATGCACGAGGATCTGTTCGCAGCGAAGCAGTTCCTGCTGCAGCCGCGCGACGTTGTCCGCACGCCGCCGCACATCGCCGCTGCATGGGGCGGTTCACCGGGCGGCAAGAACTACCACGTGACGAGCGGTCAGAACGCCACGTTCTACGTCGAGGAGCTCGAGACCGGCCACGTCCGCAAGCGGGTCATCGATGCGGGCGAAGACCTCGAACGAGGTGCCCGCATCATGTACTACCTCGAGGACAGCGCCGTCGGCGCGGCAAGCCTGACCATTCGTGAAGGTGATGGCACCGATGCCGACGGCAATGAGGTCGAGAGATTCTCGAGTGTCATACCCGAAGACAAGAAGGACCGCGAGGGTTTGCTGTACATCACGGCCAATGCGGGCATGAACACCTTCCAGTGGCCGATGACCTATCCAAACGGCGTGAAGATGATCGAGACCGAGTTCCACAAGCGACCCGGAGGACCGCTGGCGAAGCCCGGCACGTACAACGCCACATTGACGGTCGGTGACTGGTCGATGACCCAATCGTTCGACCTGGTCAAGGACCCTCGGATCACTACCAGCGACGACGATCTTGCCGAGCAGTTCGACCTCCAGATCCAGATCCGCGACAAGTTGTCGGAGATCGTCACCGGTGTCAACACCATCCGCTCGCTCAAGCGGCAACTCGATGACTGGGCTGTTCGTCTGGCAGACAACGACTCGGCTGCCGACGCAACGGCCACCGCCGAGGAGCTGAAGGAGAAGCTCGAAGCCGTCGAGGCCGAGCTCGTGCAGTCCGAGTTCACATCCGATGGCGACACGCTGAACTATCGCGAGAAGCTGTTCGAAAAGCTCAGCGACCTACCCCCGGTGGTTGGCAGCGCCGACACGCGTCCGACCACCCAGTCGTATGCCGTGTACGACAAGCTCGCTGGTCAGGCCGACGAGCAGTTGGCCGCGCTGGCGGCATTGATCGAGCACGATCTCGCGAAGCTGAACGATCAGCTCGGCGACCTCGGTGTGAGCATCATCGGCGCCTGATCCAAATCCGTGCGATGAGAGATGAGCCGGTCGGCGCCGCACAACTCTCATCGCGTCGCCGATCAGCTTGCGCGCGATGAGAGAAGTGCGGCCTCCGGCGGCTCATCTCTCATCGCACGGACTTGGGTGTCAGTAGCTGCCGGCGAGTTTGGTGTGATCCCAGCTGGCGATGTGGTCGATCTCGAACAGGACGCCGAAGCGCTTCGTGGCCTGCGCTTCGAGGAAGGGAAGCGCCGATTCGCTGAGCGCCGAAGGTCCGTTGTACTTCACGCCGACCGCCTTGCCGATCTCGAGCACTTCGTCGTAGTCGTCGACGATCACCCCGCGACCACGCATTTCGACACCACGGAGCTGGTCGTACGTCTCGCCGCTCTCGACCAAACCCGTCATCTTCGAATCGCGCCGTAGGTTCACGATCTTCTGGCTCTTGCTGAACGTCCAAAACACAGCGTTGCCGTTGACCATCGCGTACCACATCGCCACCAGATGTGGGTGTCCCGTGGGGCCGATCGTGGCGACGTTGAGCACTCGCTCGGTTTCGAGGTAGGCCCGCACCTCGACGTCGTTCATCGCGATCTGAGAACGCTTGCTGGCCATGGCGCGACAGTAGTTGGGCGCTCACATAGCGCTGGAGCGGAGCAATTCGTATGACATCGGGCATTCGGGTTGCAACGATGCATCACACGACGCAACCACACCATTGGGGCCGGCAATCCAATTCGTGAGGGCCAGCGGCACGATCTCGGCGACCGATTCCCACGGCGCGCGCAGGTCGTCGGGTCGCTGACCCATCGCCTCGAACAGGGGCGCCGGCAGACAGCGGCCGAGGCCCACGACGGCCCACACGGGTACCTCCGCGCAGTACCCCACCGATGCCAGGGCACGCGATCCCGCGTTGGTGAGCAGGTCGGTCTCGGATGCGGCCCATGCCTCGATGACCACGAGATCGCTGGCCAAGACAGCCGCGGCGAGCCCCGCGGCGGGCACGAGCTCGGCCTCGACATCGGAACGATGCAGCCGCCGGGCAAATGAAGACCCGCCCATCTCATCGTCGTCGGTGTCGATCACCAGCACAGTCGAATCGCCACGACGCATCACCGCCTCGCCGATCAGGTCGGGCCAGCCGATGAGGCAGACGGTCGCGTTGTCGGGGAGGGCATCGAACAACACGTCGGGAGTCGGGTCAGCCTCGATCGCGTCGGCCAGCGCGGACGCGTGCCGATACGGCTCTGGCGCCGCAAGGACAGACGCACACAACCACCACAATGCGCCTGAGTTCGGATGCCGCTCGACGATCCGCCGACAGGCAACGACCAAGCCCGCTGGGTCGAACCCCAGCCCGCGAAGAGCACCAGCGGTTTCACGTACCAACATTCGCTGATCGCCGCCTGAAGACCTGGCCACATATCGGAGCCGCTCGATCGGATGCATCAACGCGACGCTACTGCCACATTGGGGCGTGAAGCGCTGGCGCGCTACCGTCTGCAGCCGTGGCGAGCAACCCTGCCCTCGATACCAAACTGACCTCGTTGAGCGGCGAGACCCGGCCGCTCGAGGAGTGGCTCACCACGTTTCACCTGGCCAGCGTGGTACTCGACCCGTACACCAACGAGAGCTCGTGGGTGCTGAAAACTGCCGCACGAATCCTCTCGAACCTCAGCGGCACCGATGCGCGGGTCAACTTCGTTGTCACTGCCGACGCCGACGGCGCCAAGGCCTTCCTCGGCCCGTTGGCCGAGGAGTTCCTCGTCTACTGCGACCCCGAGCGGGCCTTCGTGCGCACGCTCGGCCTCACACAACTTCCAGCATTCGTCTTCATCCGCATCGATGGCACGCTGCAGGCGTGCGCCGAGGGATGGAACGCTGCCGAATGGCGCGCCGTCGCCGAGCAGATCGCCACGGTGACGGCCTGGATCAGCCCCACCATCCCAGTGGCCGGTGACCCTGGGCCGTTTCACGGCACACCAGCCCTCGGCTGAACGTGGCGCTGCCCGACGCAGCACGCGACCTACCCGTAGTCGAAGTGCTGCCCGACCTGTCGGCAGCGCTCGAGAACCATGGCTCCGCGTTGCTCGTCGCACCACCCGGCGCCGGCAAGACGACGGTCGCACCGCTCTGGCTCATCGAGCAACCTTGGCTCCGCGGCCGCATCGTGATGCTCGAGCCACGGCGACTCGCCACCAGAGCCGCAGCCCAACGAATGGCGGTTCTCCTGGGCACCGAAGTCGGCGGGCTCGTCGGTTACCAGACACGTGACGAGCGGCGAATCGGTCGCGACACGCGGATCGAGGTCGTCACCGAGGGAGTCCTGACCCGACGCTTGCAGAACGATCCCGAGTTGCCCGACGTCGGCCTCGTGATCTTCGACGAGATTCACGAGCGAAACGTCCCCACCGATGTCGGTCTCGCGTTCGCACTCGATGCTCGAAGCACCGTGCGCCCTGACTTGCGGATCCTCGCGATGTCGGCGACTCCCGACGTCGCCAAGCTGACGACCGTCCTCGGAGCCGCACCGACCATCGAGAGTGTCGGGCGTTCGTACGGCGTCGATGTGCGATGGCTTCCGATGATGAAGGGCACGCGTGTCGAACGGGCAACGGCCGATGCCATTCTTCGGGGACTCGACGAGGAGCCCGGAGATGTTCTGGTCTTCCTCCCCGGCATCGGTGAGATCCGTCGGGTCGAACAGAGCCTTGAGGGTCGAGTCGGACCGAACGTCGAAGTTCGTCTCCTGGCCGGTGCGTTGTCGCTCGCGGAGCAGGATCTGGCGCTGATGCCGTCGCCAATCGGGCGCCGCCGCGTCGTGTTGAGCACCGACATCGCCGAATCGTCGTTGACCGTCAGCGGCGTGCGCATCGTCGTCGATACCGGTCTCGCTCGGGTGCCACGACACGACCTCGGCAGCGGGATGACTCGCCTCACCACCGTCAGCACGAGTCGCGCGTCCGCCGACCAGCGCTCAGGACGCGCGGGGCGTACCGAGCCAGGGGTTGCCTATCGATTGTGGAGCAAGCTCGAGCATGCCACGCGCCGAGCACACCTCGAAGCCGAGATCACGCAGGTCGATCTGGCGGGGGTTGCCCTCGAGCTCGCTACTTGGGGAACGCCGATCAGCGAGCTGCAGTTCATCGACCAACCGCCAGCGCGGGCAATGCAGCAGGCCCACGACCTGCTGCGACGCCTTGGAGCGCTCGAGGGCGATGGCCGGCCGACGTCAACAGGACGAGCCATGCTGGCGCTGCCCCTCCATCCTCGCCTCGCCAGGATGGTCATCGGAGTAGCAGCGGCCGACAAGGGACTCGCGTGCGTTGTTGCCGCAATTCTCGACGAGCGAGATGTGCTGCGCGGCAGGGCCGACGAGCTGCCGGCGGATCTCGCATTGCGGGTCCGCATCGTGTGCGGGCACGACTATCACGATCGAGCCGACCGCCGCGATATCGCCCGCGTCCGCGACCGCGCCAACGACATCGCGCAGCGAAGCAACGCTCACATCGACTTCGACGGCATCATCGCGGAGCACACCGGGGCCACGCTCGCGCTCGCCTTTCCCGATCGTGTCGCGGTTCGTCGGAGGCAGGCCGGCCAGTTCCAAATGCGTACTGGCAGCGGCGCGTGGCTCGCGGCAACCGACAACCTCGCCGATGAGAAGTTCATCGTTGCCGCCGACCTCGATGGCAACCGCAGCAGTGCCCGCGTCCGCATCGGCGCGGGCATCGATGGCGCCGACCTCATCAGCTCGCTGGGCAACGAGGTCGAACGTGTGCAGACGCTGACGTGGGACAAGCAGCGCGACGATCTCGTCTCACACGAGACGGTCAAGTTGGGATCGATGCTCCTCGACGAGCAGTACCGCCCGGCGACGCCCGGCGACGAGACAGTTGCAGCGCTCGCCGAGCGGGTGCGCGCAACGCGGTTGGGAGTGTTGAACTGGACCGACAAGGCCCGGCAACTACGCCAGCGACTCGCTTTCGCCTCCACGCACCTGGGCGATGACTGGCCCAACGTCGACGACAAGACGTTGGTGGCATCGCTGCACGAGTGGCTGGTGCCGTTTCTGCACCTCGCAACGAACCGCTCCGACGTCGCCAACATCGACTTGGAGATGGTGCTGACAACCATGCTGTCGTGGGACCAGCGTGGCCTCCTCGCCACA
>JBDTWJ010000135.1:0-10424 GCA_040006755.1 Ilumatobacteraceae bacterium
TCCGAGATCCAGCGACACATCATCTCCCGGGCGATGCTTCGCCCGTTCGGGGCCTGACCACGATGGCGAACGTCGACCTCCGTCGCCTCCTCACACCGCGCTCGATCGCGATCGTCGGCGGCGCTCCCGCCGAGCGCGTCGTGCGCCAGTGCCTCAAGCTCGGCTTTCCCGGACAGATCTGGCCGGTTCATCCAAAGCGCCGCAACATGGCCGGCGTGCCATGCCTTGCCAGCCTCGACGACCTACCTGCGGTACCCGACGCGGTCTTTCTCGGAGTCAACCGGCACGCGACGGTCGAGGCAATGCGCACACTGCGTTCCGTTGGCGCAGGCGGAGCCGTTTGCTACGGGTCCGGCTTCGCCGAGGCCGGCGCCTCCGACCTGCAGAGTGACCTGATCGATGCGGCCGCCGACGTTCCGTTTCTGGGTCCTAACTGCTACGGGTTCGTCAACACGTTCGATCGTGTCGCGCTCTGGCCCGACGAGCACGGAATGAAGGTGCTCGATCGCGGAGTCGGAATCGTGTCGCAGAGCGGCAACGTTGCGGTCAACCTCACGTTCCAACAACGCGGGCTGCGACTAGGCACGATCATCTCGGTGGGCAACCAGGCGAGCGTCGGCACAGAGGACTGCATCGACGCACTCCTCGACGACCCGCGCATCACAGCAATAGGTCTGTTCCTCGAGGCGGTCCGCGATCCGCAACAGTTTGCGATCGCGGCCGTCCGAGCCAACTCGCAGGGCGTCCCGATCGTCGCCCTGCAAACCGGCCGGTCCGCGACGGGCGCGGCCATCGCAGCGTCGCACACCGGGTCGATGTCGGGTCGTGCGGCGGCATACGACGCACTGTTTGCACGGTACAGTGTCGCCACGGCCACGACGCCCAGCGAGCTCTTGGAGACATTGAAGTTGCTCGACAACGGAGGCCGACTGAGCGGCCCGCGCATCGTCTCGATGAGCTGTTCGGGCGGCGAGGCGTCGTTGGTCGCGGACCGCTCGGAACACGGCACGCTGCAGTTCGAATCGTTCAGCAGCCAGCAGAAGCATCGGATCGAGGCGACGCTGACCGAACTGGTGACGGTCAGCAACCCCTTCGACTATCACACGTTCATGTGGGGCGACCGAGATGAAATGGCAAAGTGCTTCACCGCGGTGATGGATGGACCGCAGGATGCGACCATGTTGGTGCTCGACGCGCCGCCGAGCCCCGACAACGATCCAGCGCCGTGGATCATCGCGGCCGACGCGTTGGCCGACGCGGCGGAAGCCACGGGCCGACGCGCCGTGATCGTGGCCACCATGGCCGAGTGTCTCAACGAGCACGTTCGCAACCGCATCTCCGCCAGAGGGCTGACTGCGTTGCTCGGTCTCAGCGAGGGCCTCGCTGCACTGCGGGCAGCCGCATCCGTCAACGGTCAGTGCGGTACGTTGCACGACGCTGTTGACTCTCCGGCCGCCACTCGCTTGGTCGACGAAGCGGAAGCCAAAACCCGCCTCGCGGAGGTGTCGGTTGGCGTACCCTGCGGTCGCGCGGTGTCGGGCGCCGATGTCGAGTCGGCGGCCGCCGCCATCGGCTACCCCGTCACGCTGAAGGCTCTCGGCCAGAACCACAAGACGGAGTCCGGTGCCGTGAGGGTCGGCTTGCAGAACAACGACGAGGTGGTCGAGGCGTTGGCGTCGATGCCGGTGTCCGACAGGTACCTCGTGGAGTCGACCATTACCGACGTCGTCGCCGAGGTCCTGGTCGCCATTCGACGCGACCCTCCGATCGGCTGGTTGGTCACCCTCGGCTTCGGAGGTGTGACGGCCGAGATTTGGAGCGACGTCACCCACCTGCTGGCACCCGTGAGTGCCGACGACGTCCGCCTGGCGTTGACCAAACTGCGCAGCTACCCGTTGCTGACAGGGTTCCGCGGGCGTCCCGCCGCCGACATCGACGCGCTCGCGTCGCTTGTCGTCTGCTTGTCGAAGATGATCGTCGGAACGGATGTCGTCGAGGTCGAGCTCAATCCTGTGCTCGTCGGCCGCAACGGCGCCACTGCCGCCGACGCGCTGTGGTTGGAGGAGACGACGTGACCGGATTTCACATCGAGCTGTACGGTGGCACGGCTATCGTCACTGTCGATCGACCGAAGGCCAATGCCATCGACGCTGCGACCAGCAAGGCGATGGGTGATGCGTTCGAACAGCTCGACGCCGAGATATCGGTGCGGGCAATCATCTTGACCGGGGCAGGGCCGAAGTTCTTCTCCGCCGGATGGGATCTCTCCGCCGGCGAGGAATTCGACAGCGACTATGGCGTCGGTGGGTTCGGTGGCTTTCCCGAACTGCCCGACCGCTCGACGCCAGTGATCGCGGCGGTCAACGGCATGGCAGTTGGTGGTGGGTTCGAGATCGCGATGGCTGCAGACCTGATCATCGCGGCCGACCACGCCCAGTTCTGGCTCCCCGAACCCGCGCTCGGCATCCTGCCCGATGCCGGCGCGGTGAAACTGCCACGATTACTTCCTCCCCACGTTGCTCGCGAGATGCTGTTCACAGGGCGTCGCCTCGGAGCCGACGAGGCTGCCCGTTGGGGTCTTGTCACCCGCGTCGTGCCCGGCGACGAGTTGCTGGCGGCAGCCCTCGCGTTGGCGGCCTCCATCGCCACGTCGGCGCCGCTGAGTGTCGCCGCGCTCATCGACATCGAACGCCGCACGATCAACCTGTCGAGCGACGAAGCGATGGCGACGTTGAAATCCATGGACAGCTACCGGCGGGCGATCGACTCCGAGGACGCGCAAGAAGGCCAAGCTGCGTTCAACGAACGCAGATCGCCAATCTGGCGCGGCCGCTAACTCGACTTCGAGTCGCGGCCGAAGCCGAACAACTGCTGCCGACCTTGCGCATCTGGATCTCCTCCGACCGCGCACTGATGCGATATCGCCGGTGATGCGGCCGCCCGCCGCTGCCACGGAGCAAGGGCTGCCAAACCCATGGCGAGCAAGACCCCAGAACTGGCGGTGGTCCATCGGAGTCCGACTGCGTCGGCGATCTTGCCCTGGATCAACGTCCCCACAGGGAACAGGATGCCGAGGACCATGAAGTTGACAGCGAGCACACGGCCGCGCATCTCGTCGGGCGCCGAATGCTGAGCGATGCTGGCGAACGACGTGAAGGCGTATCCGTAACACAGTCCGATCGCCGCCAGCATGACGGCCGCAATCCAGAGCTGGGGAGCCACCGCATAGGCAACGAGTGCTGGGCACAACACGCCGACGGCACCGAACATCACCGTACTGACGCCGAACCTCTTGGTGATCGCGCCCAACGTGAATGCCGCTGTCACCGCTCCTACGCCCTGCGCCGTCACCAGCACCGAGGTCGACTTGGCATCGCCATGCAGCACGTTGGTCGCCATCTGTGAGACGAACGCGATGAACGGTGAGGCGATCGCGATGGTCAGCACCATCACCATCAACATCCGCCGCATGACGGGATGGGCGATGGCAAACCGCACTCCATCGGCGAGTGCGGCGAAGACCGGACGGCGATCGCCATGCCGCTGCGGAACCTTGACGAGTGCTACAGCGACGATCACCGCGAAGAAACTCAGCGCGTTGCACCACAACGCGGTGCCGATACCCCCGACTGAAATCGCGACAGCCGCGAGCGCCGGCCCGATGATCCTGCCGAGATTCCACTGCGCATTCGACAGGCCGACACCGGCGACGAGATGTTTGCGCTCGACGAGATCCGGAAGCGTGGACTGGAATGACGGGAAGGTGAATGCGCCGATGCAGCCGGCAACGAAGCTGAGCGCTGTGATCTCGAGGGGTGTGGCGGTCCCGCCACCGACCCATACGGCCAGGATTGCCGCGACCACCGCTGACATGGCGTTCCCGACGACCAACAGGCGTCGTCGGCTCCATCGGTCCGCCATCGCCGACCCTATAGGACCAAGTACACCGCTGGGCAAGAAGCCAGCAGCGCCGACGATGGCCGACCACGAGGCCTTACCCGTGGTGTGCGCAACGTGATAGCTGAGCCCCACGGTTTCCATCCACGTGCCGATGTTCGACAACAACGACCCAGACCACATCAACCTGAAATTTCTCGATCGAAATGGAGCGAGCGACTCGGAGGCCATGCTGGAGCGACGCTACCGGTAAGCTTTACCCGGCGTGGCGGCCGTATCGCAGGTGCATACCTGCGATACCGTCTCGAACAGTCTGGAAAAGATGCCCACCGAACTGGCACCCTCCGTCGCCGAAGACAGCTCGCTTCCTCAGTTCGCCGTGCCTGCCGACGTGCGCGCGTGGGGTGCGCGTGTGCGACTGGCCGATCGCAGCGCCGTCAGAGCGATCGCGATGCTGGTCGAATCGATCGCGTTGTACATCGCTTTCGTGGTGCTCGGGCAGACGATCGGTACGTGGTGGGGTTGGGTCATCGCCTGGACCGGGCTGGTCATGTGCATGATGCGGATCGACGCCGTACATCACGAGGCAGTGCACCGCAGCCTCTTCCAGCATCGCTGGCCCAACGACATCGTCGCCGGGGTCGCCGGTGCGTTGGAAGGGCTTCACGGCCCGACGTATCGCTGCTTCCACCTCAGCCACCACGCCCTGACCAGGCGCGATCACGATCTGTCCGACCCAGAGGCATTTTACGACGAGATGCTCACCCGTCCGATGAAGGTCGGTCCCCTGCGTGTACAGGCACGGGCTGTCTACGTGATCGGCGTAGTCATCGGTGGCGTCACGTTCGCGCTGCAGCTCATCGGCGGCACCCTGGCCACGTTGGTCGGGCGACCGCCCGCCTACGTCTGCGGAGCCTCCCTCGAACGCCACGTACGCCGTTGGGGGTGGCTGCCGTTCGTCCTCTGGGGAGCGGTGACGGCGGTTGCGATCGTCACCGGACACGGAAGCGATCTGGTGCGTTGGTGGCTCGTGCCGATGCTGTTGTTCCTGTGCGGGCCGTACACCTTCTACGCCTTGCCCGAGCACTACGCCGCGCCGCACAACAACCCGATGGTGGCGGCCACGGGGTCGGTTCGATCGATCCCGCTCTACCGCTGGCTGACGCTCGACGGAAACTTCCATCTGGCTCACCATGTTTTCCCGACCGCGTCGTGGTGGCGTCTTGTCGATGCCGACGCCCAACTCCGTGACGTGACCACACTTCGGTACCGCGGGTACATCAGCTTTCACCGAGAAGTCTGGCGTGATCTCGGTACTAGTAATTCGTCTGGCAGTGAGGGGCGCGAGCCGTAACGAAGAAAACGTCGGCACGGCGGAGAGTCTCGTCGTTGCGCGCCTCGACGCGACGCCCGGCTGCGAGCGTCGAAGGCCGCACGCCACCGAGCAGCAGTGCGCCGAGTGAGGCGTGATCCATCACGATGTCGGCTCGGCTCTTCACCCGCTTGCATGTAGCGCCGTCCGGTCCTCCGTCGATCGCCCACCGATCACCGTCCGCTTCGACGACGATGCGATCGGTCGTGCTGTACGTCCGCCCAGCGAAGCTTGCCTTCACGTCGCGAACGTTGACCCATACGCCGTCGTTCAGGGTGGTCGTCTCCAGGGCACGCGGGTTGGTCAAGAGATACGGCAACGGATCGTCGATGGGGACCTGTCGCGACGTGATCGGGCCGACGAGGTCGACACCCAGCAACGTGTGCCACAGAGCCGCGTGCGCGTCGCTCGTCGTTGCGGCCAACTCGATGAGATCGAGCTTGTGTGCCGGGCGCCCGTCGTTCCACTGCTGCGAGACTCGATAGACCGCATACCCGTCACGATGGGCGAGATAGAACGCAGGGCTGAAGCCATCGCGTTCGACCGCGCGTATGTCGAAGAGAAATCGGTGCAACGCGTCGCTGCGGTCGACTTCACCGACCCGATCGCGGTGGAACCGCGACCACACCTCTGCGACGTGGGACAGCGCCTTGTCGCCCTCGACGAATCGCACGCTGCCGGGCTTGGGTCGGAACTCTGGCCGAATCTGCGCTTGCCGGCGATCGATCGACGTCGCCCGCAACTGCGTCGCTATCCCGAATCCATAGCGCTCGTAGATCCCAGCTTCGCTGGCTCCGAGCATTGCCACCGGCTCGCCGCGACGATCGACGTCGGCGAGTGTTCTGGCCATCAGCTTGTTCAGCAGTCCTCGCCGCCGATGCGTGGCCGAGGTCGACACCCAGGTGACTCCCCCCATCGGTAGGCGACCGCAGCCGGGAACGGTGACCTGCAGCGAGAACGCGCCGACGATGGCGACGATCTCCTTGCCGTCGAAGGCCAGTTCGAACCGGCTGACGTCGTGGATGGCGCGAGCCTTTTCGATCTGCTGGGGCGCGTACGCGAATCCGAAGTTGCGCCCGTCGACGTGACACAGCGCCGGCCAATCATCCTCCTGGGCTGTGCGAAACCTGATGGGCATCGGGCGAGTCTGGCCCTTCGCTACGCCTCCGAGCCAGTAATTTCCATTGCATGACCACATACGATCCCCAACGAGTCGTCACCGACCTGCGCGCCCTGGCCGATCACACCGGCGGGCCGGAGGGCAGCCGCAGGCTCGCGTGGACGCCAGAGTGGCTGCAGGCGCGGGCAATGCTGCGTGAATCGCTGACAACACTGCCGGTCGAGGTGGACGAGGACGAAGCCGGAAACCTGTGGGCGGTGCTGCGTGGCGAGCGCGACGAGATGCTGGTTGTCGGCAGCCATCTCGACAGTGTTCCGAAGGGTGGTTGGCTCGATGGCGCACTCGGGGTGATGTCGGGTCTGGAGCTGCTGCGATCGCTCGCGGCCGATGGCACTCCTCCCATCACAGTCGCTCTCGTCGACTGGGCCGACGAAGAGGGTGCGAGGTTCAGCCGCAGTCTTTTCGGTTCCGCGGCGAGCGTCGGAACGCTCGACATCGAGGTCTTGCGCGAACTCACCGACAAGGAGGGCAACAAGCTGCCCGAGGTGCTGGCTGCACACGGCGTAGACATCGACAACCTCGATGGCGCGCGAACGCGAATGGCCGACGTCAAGGCCTATGTCGAGGTGCACATCGAGCAGGGCCCGATCCTGGAGTCGATGGGTCGGGGCATCTGCACGGTCACGGGCACGAAGGGCATCGAACGCGAACGACTGATCTTCCGCGGTCAGGCAGCTCACGCCGGCACGATGCCCATGGAGATGCGGCGCGACACTTTTCGCGCCGCATCACGGTTTGCACTCGAGATTGCCGACATCGGCAAGCGACACGAAGGAGTGACCACGGTGGGCGTCGCCCAATGCTGGCCCGGTGTCGTCACCGCCGTCGCGGGCGAGACCCGGATCGCCATGGACATGCGGCACATCGACGCTGCCGCGCTACAGGCGATGTACGACGATGCGCACGATGCCGCCGAGCGCGCGGCAGATGCGGAAGGGTGCACGGTGGAGTGGGAGCACATCTTCCGCATACCCCCAATGGCCTTTCACCCGGCGTTGCTCGATGCCGCCCGCCACAGTGTGCAAGAGGTCGAAGGCCACGACACCGAACTGCCCAGTGGCGCCCTGCACGATGCCAGCGAGATGGCACGCGAGGTTCCGACGGTGATGATCTTCTCCTCGTCGACCAACGGTCTCAGTCACACCAAGGAAGAAGACACGCCGGTTGAACATCTGCACATGGCCGCCGACGCCTTCCACCGCACTTGCCGCCGCGCCATCGACCTGGTGCTCGCCGGCAAGCTCTCACCCGTACGCGATGAGAGATGAGCCGCTCGGCACCGCAAACTTCTCATAAGGCTGCGACCAACCCGAACGCGATGAGAGATCTGCGGTCTCCGGGGGCTCATCGCTCATCGCACTGAGCTACGGGCGGCGGGCGTTCAGGAGGGCGGTGACAGCTTTGCCGTCAGCCTTGCCCCGACTGAGCTTCATGACCGCGCCGACCAGGGCACCCATCGCCTTTCCTTCGCCGCCGCAGAACTTCGCCCACGCGTCCGCATTCTCGGCAATCGCCTGATCGACCAGCCCGTCGAGCGCACCCGACACCATCGCCTCGAAGCCTTTCGCGGCAGCAATCGAGTCGGCGTCGCCACCGTTGTTGGCGATCAACTCGGCCACGACGGCTTTGGCCTGCGTCGCGGTCAGCTTGCCACCGACTTCCATGGTGGTCAGCTTGGCGAGATCCGCCGCCGGCACCGAGGGGTCGTCGGCCCACGCCTCTTTCACATGCACGAGGGCTCGGGCCACGTCGCCACCGGCATCGCCAACAGCAAGTACGTACTCGTCCTGTCCGCGATCGACCACGACCATCGCCGCCTCGCTGTCGGCTGCGACCCCGGTTGCGTCAGCGAGCCGCGCCCGCCGAGCAGCGGGCAACATCGGAAGCGCGGCGCGGACCGACGCAATCCACTCCTGCGAGGGATCGAGGGGAACGAGATCAGGCTCCAAGAAGTACCGATAGTCGTCCGCGTCTTCCTTGCTGCGTAGCGTGTGCGTGCGACCATCGCCTTCGTCCCAGTGGCGGGTCTCCTGGCGAACGGTGTCGCCGGCCTCGAGCAGGTCGATCTGCCGGCGAGCTTCGTACTCGATGGCCCGTCCGATCGAGCGCACACTGTTGACGTTCTTGATCTCGCAACGCGTGCCGAGCGGGGTGCCCGGCTTGTGCACGCTGACGTTGGCGTCGACGCGCATGCTGCCTTCCTCCATCTTGGCGTCGGATGCCTCGACTGCCAGCAGGATGGCGCGCAGTTCGGTGACGTACTGACGGGCCTGTTCGGCGGTGTGAATGTCGGGCCGACTGACGATCTCGACCAGTGGCACACCGGCGCGGTTGAAGTCGATCAGCGAGTAGTCACTGCCGTGGATGCGACCGCCGGAACCGCCGAAGTGCGTGCTCTTACCCGTGTCTTCCTCGAGATGCGCGCGCTCGACACCGATGCGAGTCCCGTCGGGAAGAGCGAGGAACCCGTCGACGTTGAGCGGTTGGTCGTACTGGCTGATCTGATACCCCTTCGGCATATCGGGGTAGAAGTAGTTCTTGCGATGGAACGTGCATGGCTTGATCGAACAGTTCAAGGCCAGGCCGATGCGCATCGCCAACTCGACAGCCTGATGGTTCAGCACCGGCAGCGCCCCGGGGAGGCCGAGCGTGACGGGGTCGATGTTGGTGTTGGGTTCGTCGCCAAAGCGGTTCGGGCTCCCCGAGAACAGCTTCGTCACCGTCGCCAGTTCGACGTGAACCTCGAGTCCTACAACGAGCTGCCAATCGCCAGGAAGCCCATCGATCGCGCTCATGACCCGGACGCTCCAGTCGCGACAGCCCGCTCGAGCGCCGCGGCGGCTCGAAACATCTGCGGCTCGCACAACGTCCCGGCCAAGACCTGCACACCGACGGGCAGATCGTCGGCGCCTGTCCCGAACGGAACGCTCATCCCCGGATGGCCCGACAGGTTCGCGGGGATCGTGTACACGTCGCAGAGGTACATCGCCAAGGGATTGTCGCCCTTCGCTCCGAACGCGAACGCAACACTGGGCGAGGCGGGGGTCAGCAACACGTCAGCGTGCTGATACGCCCGTTCGAACTCGTCGTGTATCAAGCGACGCACCTTCAACGCCTTGCCGTAGTACGCGTCGTAGTAGCCGGCGCTCAATGCATAGGTGCCGAGCATGATGCGCCGTTTGACCTCATCACCAAAGCCGGCCTCGCGGGTGACTCCGTACATCGCGTTGGTGTCGGCGGCCTCGACCCTGAGGCCGTACCGAACGCCGTCATAGCGAGCGAGGTTGCTGCTGGCCTCCGCCGGCGCGATGAGATAGTAGGCGGTGAGCCCGAATGTAAACGCGGGGACCTGCACATCGACGATGTTCGCTCCGGCGGCGCGCAACGCATCGAACGCGATTTCGACCCGCTCGTTGACGTCGGGATCGGCACCCTCGGGGAGGTCAGTGATGCGGCCGACGCGCAGACCTTCGACGCCCTGATCGATGACGTCGACGAGCGATGGGTGATCGACCGGTATCGACGTCGAATCCATCGGGTCGTGGCCACCAATCGTGTCGAGCAGCAGAGCCGCGTCGGTGACGCTGTTCGCGAACGGGCCGATCTGATCCAGGCTGCTGGCGAACGCGACGAGGCCGTAGCGGCTCACGTAGCCGTAGGTCGGCTTGACCCCCACAACGCCGCACAAAGCGGCCGGCTGACGGACGGAACCACCGGTATCGCTGCCGAGCCCGAGCATCGCGAAACCTGCCGCAACAGCGGCCGCGCTGCCACCGCTGCTGCCGCCCGGAACCCGCGACGTGTCGTGCGGGTTGCGTGTGGGCCCGAACGCTGAGTTCTCGGTGCTGGAACCCATGGCGAACTCGTCGAGGTTGGTCTTGCCGATCACCACCGCGCCCGCTGCCGCCAACTTCTTCACGACCGTTGCGTCGTACGGTGGCTTCCATCCTTCGAGGATCCTCGACGAGCACGTGG
>JBDTWJ010000136.1:0-10373 GCA_040006755.1 Ilumatobacteraceae bacterium
CCGAGATCCGCCGCAGGACCATCCAGTCCATACAGACCGCGGTGGCGGCGCTGATGGAGCAGCGCGATCGGTTGGAGATGAATCACGTCGAAGAGGCGGAGTGGAACGACGAGCTGTGGCGCCAGATCGTCACACTGTGGCAGACCGCGATGCTGCGACTGACCAAGCTGCGGCTTCGCGACGAAGTGAACGACGCCATGCGCTACTTCGAGTTGTCGTTGCTATCCCAGGGACCGATGCTGAACACCGCCGTCAATGCAGCGTTCGGGGCGCGTCCCCACCGCGAGTTGCCGATGCTACGAATCGGATCGTGGATCGGCGGCGATCGCGATGGCAACCCATTCGTGACCGCAGAAGTACTGGCCGACACGTTCCAACAGCAGGCATCACTTGGGCTCGGACACCATCTTCGCGAGTTGTGGTATCTCGCCGAGGAGCTGTCGATGTCGTCGCGCCTCGTGACGGTGAGCCCCGACGTCCAGCGGTTGGCCGATGCTGCCGCGGACTCGTCGCCATATCGTCTCGACGAGCCGTACCGGCAGGCATTGCGAGGCATGCACGCCCGGCTGGCGGCCACTGCGCAGAAGTTGATCGGCCGAGTGCCGGGCAACCCGCCGATCGGCGAACGGCCGCCGTACGACACTCCATCCGCACTGCTGGCGGACCTCGATGTCATCGATACAGCCCTGCATCAGCACGGCGCACATGCGGTGGCCAATGGCCGGCTGGTCGCGCTGCGGGGAGCGGTGGAAACGTTCGGCTTCCATCTAGCCACCGTCGATCTTCGGCAGAACTCGGCGGTGCACCAGAAGGTGGTCGACGAGTTGCTGCGCACCGCAGGTGTGTGCGTCGACTACGACGCGCTCGACGAGCAGCAACGCGTCGAGCTGCTCACCGTCGAGCTCGCAACGTCGCGTCCACTGTTGGGCATCGACTCATCCGTCAGCGACTTGGCCGACAGCGAACTGGAAATCCTGCGTGAAGCGTCACGAATCCTGCACACGTTCGGCTCCAACGCGATCGAGAACTACATCATCTCGAAGTGCGAGTCGGTGTCCGACGTTCTCGAGGTCGCCGTGCTGTTCCGCGAGGTCGGGTTGCTGCGATCGACTGGGACCTCGGTCGCTCCCACGGACCTTGCTGTCGGCATCGTTCCGTTGTTCGAGACCATCGATGATCTGCGCGGAGCTGCCGATGTCGTCGATGCGTTGTGGACCCATGCCCCCTACCGCGAATGGCTCGACCATCGCGGTCGTCTCCAAGAGGTGATGTTGGGGTACTCCGACAGCAACAAGGACGGCGGATACCTGGCGTCGAACTGGGCGCTGTACCGATGCCAGGAGAGCCTGGTCGATGCTGCCCAACGCCACGGTGTCAGGCTGCGACTGTTCCACGGTCGCGGCGGCACGGTCGGTCGCGGTGGCGGGTCGAGCTACCACGCGATCATGGCCCAGCCCGCCGGCAGCGTTCAGGTGGGGCTGAGAATGACCGAACAGGGCGAGATGATCTCCGCAAAGTTCGCGGACCCCGAGCGTGCCCGCCAAAACCTCGAAGCCTTGGTCGCGGCGTCGATCGAATCGACCGTTCTACGACGATGGAAATCTGATCACGTGGATCCCCGGTTCGTGGGCATCGCCGAGGAGCTCTCATCGGCTTCGCAGACTGCCTATCGAAAGCTTGTCTACGAGACCCCGGGCTTCGAGGATTGGTTCCGCGCGATCACCCCGGTTGTCGAGCTGTCGACGATGAACATCGGTTCCCGTCCGGCGTCGCGCACCAACTCCGGGCGCATCGAGGATCTGCGCGCGATCCCGTGGGTGTTCAGTTGGAGCCAATGCCGCCTGATGCTGCCCGGATGGTTCGGTGTCGGCTCGGCGGTCTCCCAGTGGGTCAGCGACGACAAGGAACGGCTTGCGGAGCTGCAGGAAATGCACGACCAGTGGCCGTGGTTCCGCACCGTCATCTCGAACATGGCGCAGGTGTTGGCGAAGTCGGACCTCACGATCGCGGCCCGCTACCAGACGCTGGCGGCCGACGTGCCGCGCTCTGCGGAGTTCTTCGATGTCGTGGCGGCAGAGCACGCGCGAGCGGTGTGGACGGCGCAGGCCGTTTCAGGTCACGACGACCTCTTGTACGACAATCCGGCGCTCGCACGCGGCGTGCGATACCGCATCCCCTACATCGCCCCGCTCAACCACATGCAGGTCTCATTGCTGCGTCGTTGGCGTAGTGGTGACCAATCCGACCTCATCCAACGCGGTATTCACCTGGCGATCAATGGAGTTGCCACCGGCCTGCGCAACAGCGGCTGATGTGTCTAGTCATCGACTCATCCAGGCTATTGCACCGCGCGCAGCAGCGACCGCCGTGCTGAACGAGGCCTGCAGCAGATAGCCGCCGGTCGGTGCCTCCCAATCGATCATCTCACCGGCGGCGAATGTTCCGGGGAGGCGGCGGAGCATGAACGAATCGTCCAGTTCGTCGAGCGACACCCCACCAGCGGTCGAGATCGCTCGGGCAATCGGCATGGTCGCCGTCGTGATCAACGGAACTGCCTTGATCAGCGCGGCAAGATCCGTCGAAACTCTCGGCAATCGGTTGCCGGTCACCTCACGAAGCAGTGATACGGCCACGGGAGAGAGACCGATCGCGCGGCGTAGCGACGAACCGACCGAGTCCTTGGGACGACGCCGGTCGAACCGGTCCGCCAAGTGTTGGGCGGTGAGATCCGGCTGCAGATCGACGAGCATCGTGCATCGCCCGTCGCGGTCGATGTGCTCTCGAACGTTGCGTGACACCGCGTAGACCGGCCCGCCTTCCATGCCCTGACCGGTCACCATTGCGTCGCCTCGAATCGTGGAGTCGTCAACCGTGACCGCAACGTTCTTCAAGGGCATGCCGACGAATCGATTGGCAAAGTCCACTGTCCAGTCGATACGAACGCCGCAGTTCGCGGGCCGTAGCTCGATGACTTCGACTCCAGCGCGTCGAAACGCGTCGACCCAGCCGCCGTCGGATCCGACTCGCGGCCAACTCGCGCCGCCGAGCGCGAAGACGGCGACATCGCTGACCGCCTCGGTCGTGGTGCCGTCCGAACGCGAGAACAGCAACCGCTGCGCATCCGGACCGCCATCGCGTGCGGCACCCCAACCGAGCCAGCGACTTCGAACCTCGATCCTGACCCCCAGATGCGCGAGATGACCCAGCCATGCGCGCAGCAGCGGAGTCGCCCTGAACGACGCGGGGAAGACCCGCCCGCTCGACCCGACGAACGTCGTCTCCCCCAGATCACGGCACCACGAACGAAGGTTGCCCGACGTGAAGGCACACATCGCCGGCCGCAAACGATCAGCAGCGTTGCCGTACCTGCCGAGCATCTGGTCGATGGACTCGCTGTGGGTGATGTTCAACCCGCCTCGGCCAGCGAGCAGCAGCTTGCGACCCACAGACGGCATGTGCTCGTGGACTGTGACCGCGATACCGTCGCGCGCCAATACCTGTGCGGCCATCAACCCGGCCGCGCCACCCCCGACAATCGTCGCCGACCGGGTCACGGCCAGGGGTGCAATCGGGCCACCACGAGGGCGGCCGCAAGGAACACCGTTGCCCAGCTCAGTGCGCGGAGTGCGGCCTCGAGCGGCGCGAGCAGCCGGGCCTGATCGATGTCGGTGGCCTCACCGTCGGAACCGACGATCGTGCCCGAGACATGGAGCGTCTTGCGCCGCAGGGCGCGCGCAGGTGTTGACAATCGGCGCTGCGCCATCGATAGGAAGAATGCGAACATCGCGGCGCCCAGCGCCGCGATGTCGAGGCGTTCGTGCTGGGCGTAATAGCCGGTCAGCACCGGAAACGATCCCCACGACGCAGCGAACATCGTGTCGGTGTGCATTCGGCCGTCGAACAGTTCGAGGTTGTACGCAACCGCCAGCGTGACGCCGACGACGATGAACGCTGCGAGCGGCAGACCGATTCGACTGATTCCCATCACCCCAATGACCGCTGCGCCCCCAATCCCCACAACGGCTGCGATCACCAGTGTTCGGGTCGGGATCGACGTGCGCAAGGGGCGCCCATGTAGCTCGTCGAGGGCGTGCGCGCCGACCCCGACCGCGAGGAAGAAGGCGACCAGTGTGAAGCCGAGCCTGCTCGCGTCGACGGGATCGACCAAGCACGATCCAATGACGACGTAGGAGAGATGCCAGAGCGTGTACGGAGGATGCAACACCGTCCACCAATCGCTCGCTGCAGGGCACGAGGCAAAGCGAGGGCATGCGTAGAAGGCCGGAGCGAGTGAACGTCGCTGCGCTGTCGTGGGATCGCGATCGCTCATCCGGCGCGACGGCCCCACATGACGAGGCCGCCACCGAGGCTCATTCGTCGCGTCGTGACGTCGTCGATGCCGGCCTTCTGCCAGGCGTCGACCGTCCAATCGACCGAGTATCTCCGGTAGTGGACGTCGATGCTCGGCCCGAGAAACCGCCCCACACGGAACCAGGCGCGGCCGCCGGTGATCCACCCGGCGACGGGAAGCACCATACGCGTGTAGCACCACCACGCAACTCGCCACCACGGTGCAGTGGGAACGGCGAACTCGAGGCTGGCGACCGGTCCTCCCGGCTTCACGACGCGGGCCAACTCGGCCAGCGTCGCTGCTGGATCGGTCACGTAGCGCAACAGGTACGTGAAGGTGAGCGCGTCGAAGCAGGCATCGGGAAAGGGCAACTGCTCGCCTCGCCCCAACAGCAGACCGACACGATCCTGCACACCTGCTGTCGCCACACTGATGACTCCCTGACGCAGCATGTTCTCGCTCAGATCGAGACCGATGACGTGCGCATCCGTCGCTTGGACCAACGCCCGCGTGACGCGAGCTGGTCCGCACGCGACGTCCAACACCACTGCAGTACCCGAGTTCGAGTTGGCCGGGGTCGTCAATCCTGGCCCGGTGATATGGTCGACCATCGCCGTTCGCCACCGGCGGTTTTGACCCATCGAGAGAATTTCGGCGAGCCGGTCGTACCGGCCGGCCAGCGGCGCAAACAAGCGGCGGGAAAACTCGCTGGGTTGTGTTCGAGATCTGGTGACGTCCATCTACTCGCTTTGGTCAGTGACACAGCGCACGGAACCATGAGGTGCCATTGTCGAAATCAGGTTACGACGTCATCGTTGTCGGCGCTGGTCCGGCGGGCAGCATCGCCGCGCTGGTACTCGCTCACGGCGGCGCGAAGGTAGGTCTCGTCGACAAGGCGGGCATCGGGCGCGACAAGGCGTGCGGTGATCTGATCGGCCCGCGAGGTGTCCGCCTCCTGGATGGCCTCGGCCTCGACGTGCCCGGCGCGATGACCGCCGGCGACATGATCGTCGCCGGGCCGACAGGGCGTCGAGTGCTCCTGGCGGCGAGAGCCGGCAACGACTATCCGGGTCATGCCATCGTGGTGCCGAGGGTCGGCTTCGATGCGATGCTTCGTGGGGCAGCGCTCGATGCAGGTGCAGTCGACATCTCCGCACGGGTTGCATCACTCGGCGGTGGCCGCGTCACGTTCGACGGCGGAGAAGCGATCTCTGCCGATTTCGTCATCGGAGCGGATGGGGCGACCAGCATCACGGCGCGGGCTGCAGGCCTCGTGGATCCGGCACGGGTGTTGTGGGGCTTCGCTGTGCGCGGCTATTTGGAAGCGGATGTCGCCCTGCCGGTGATTGCTCTGTGGAACGATCGGGCCCGCCAGGGCTTCCCCGGATACGGTTGGCTGTTTCCCGGTCCGCAAGGAGCCAACGTCGGACTCGGACTCGGTCTCGGGCACAGCCGCCAACACGCCCACCGGGCGCAGCAGCAACTCCTGGAATTCTGCGCGCACCTCGTGCGCATCGGAGTGCTCGAAGCGTCACACGACAACCCGGTTGGGCGACTCGGCGGATGGTTGAAGATGGGCCTCGTCGGCACCCGACCGGCCGCCGGCAGAACGTTGCTGGTGGGCGATGCCGCCGGGCTCGTCAACCCGCTACAGGGTGAAGGGATCGCTCAGGCAATGGCCAGTGGCAAAGCAGCAGCACGTGCAGTGCTCGACGCACCGGCCGAAGCTGCCGACACCTATCGACGCTGGGTGCGTGCCACATATGGCAGCTGGACCTCAGTGACGACTCCTGTGCATGCCACTCTCGTGGGGCGTCCTCGACAGATTGCTCGACTTGCAAGCACGCTGACCGCGCCGGTCGTCGGTCGGATGATCGCCCCGACGTGGGCGATCTTTTGGAACAACCTCGCCGACGGCGCCGCGGCGAGTCCGGCAACGACGGCGGCGAAGGTCGTTCGTCAGCTGGGGCGAGTTGCGACGAGTCAATCTCGTCTGCGTCGGTCGCTACGCGACGATCTCGGTGATCGCGATGATCCGCGGCGCCTCGCCGAAATCGGCGCGAGGCGGTAAGACTTTGGCCATGTCAATCTTCACCGAGCCCATTCACACCCTCCGCGGCGACGAGACGTCGCTCTCGGCATTTGACGGCAAAGCAATTCTTGCGGTCAACGTTGCTTCCAAGTGCGGTCTCACGCCGCAATACACGGGTCTCGAAGCGCTGCAGAAGCAGTACGCGGATCGCGGGTTCACGGTCGTCGGATTCCCCAGCAACCAGTTCGGCGCACAAGAGCCTGGAACCGCGGAGGAGATCGAGACGTTCTGCTCGACCACGTATGGCGTGACATTTCCGATGATGGAGAAGATCGATGTCAACGGTGACGACAGGCACCCGATCTACTCAGAGCTCACACAAACCGCGGATGCCGACGGGCACTCGGGGGACATCCGTTGGAACTTCGAGAAGTTCTTGATCGCTCCCGATGGAACTGTCACCAGGTTCGCGCCCACCGTCACGCCGGACGACCCAGCCCTCATCGGTGCCATCGAAGCCGGCCTGCCCGCTTGAAAGTCCTACGCGATGAGAGATGAGCCCCGGGGGGCGGCTCATCTCTCATCGCAGGTTGTCAGCCGATCACTGGGCTGCCGTCGATGAGGTCGAACACATGGTCGATCGCGTGGCTCACGGCAACCAGGCGGTCGGCTGCCACGAGGTCGTCGGCATTGACCGAGTCACGCCATAGCTGGTCGATCTCGCCTTTGAGCTTGGTGGTTGCCTCGGCCGCCCTTGTCAGGGTGGTGCCTGCATACGCCGTGCTGGGCATTTCTCCTCGCTTCTCCTCCGATGGAGGATGCGGGTCGCCGAGGTCTTGAGCAACACCGTTGTTGTCGCCACCCGATGGTGGCCGTAGGCCGACAGTACGCCTGTTCGCTTCGAGATGGCTATAGGTCGTATGGCACATTCACGCGCGTTCCGACGCAGGTCAGCTACCCACGGTCACCATCGCAAATCGGGTGCGGTAGCTGGTCGCGCGGAGGTCTGCGTCCGCCGCAGCGGCGGCGTTGTCGAGACCACGGAGTGCACGCGCCCGTTGGGTCCAGCCGTAGACACTTGCCTCGCGCACTCCGAGGCGCTCGGATGTGAGCGACCTCGCCAGTTGGTAGCGACCGGCGCGCAACGCGGCCTCCAGCAGCGTGCGCTGCAGTGCGTCGCGCTGCGCGTGCGAACCGCCGAACGTGGCCAGCACCCGACGGATAGGGCGCAGCTCCGCGATCACGTCGTCGTACCGCTGCTCGACGAAGGCGAGTACCGCGCGACTTGCTGGCAGTCCGATCTCCGAGGTCATGCGGGCGTTGCTGCCGACCGCAGTCTGGAGCCAACGCTCCCGGGAATCGATGAGCGTACGGATCTCCGCGAGGCGACCGGCTCCGGCGAACGCCATGACCGCGTGGAGGTCGTTGAATGCGTACCACGGAGCGCCGACAGCCTTCGGCGACCATGCATCGGCCAAGGTTGCAAAGCGGTCGCCTGTGTCGATGCCGTCGAGCATCATCCGCCACAACAGGGAGCTCCCGTCAAGCATCTCGATGGGAACCCCGGCTGACTCGCTGTGATGGATCTCTGCGTCATAGACGGCGAGCGCGCGATCCGACCGGCCGGCCTCGAGGTGGTACAGCGCGAGGTGCCACCAGTTGTGCACCGTGAACAGGTTGCCGCTCTCCCATTGTGTGGAGTCGCCCGCGAGGAACGTGATGCCATCGTCGACCCGGCCCTGCATCTCGTAGGTGTGCACGACGGCATGGATGGCCCACACATCGTCGGGATTCGTGCCGACGGCAGCAAGGCCTGCATCGAGCGCCTGGCCATAGTGTCCGGCCTCTTCCAGTCCGAATGCGGCCATACCACGCACGAAGTCAGCGTGCGGATCGTCGGCATCGAGCTCGCGGAGCGTGCGGATGGGACGGTCGCGAAGGTTCTGTGCGTCACCGAGAAAGAAGTCGAGCTGGTGCCCGAGCATCAGTGCCAGGACATCGGTGGGCCAATAGTTCAACAAATCGTCGAGACGCGCTGCCGCTCCATGCCAGTCGCCGTCGAGCCACACCCCGATTGCATCGGCGTGAGCCCTCTCTCGATCGTTCGAATCGATTCGTGAAAGCGCCTCCCACGACGCGCGTGCAGTCGCAGCGTCGTCGGCGTCGGTGCTCATCAGGTGCAGATACGCGACGAGCGCCAACGCCATGGGCGCAGGACTCGCATCGACCGTCAATTCACCCGCGAGATCGACCACATCGGGGTGGAAGCGGAGGAATCGATCGATCGCCCTGTCGTACATTTCGATGGTCGAGGACTCGCCGGTCATCGGGTTGCCGTGGGCATCGAGCGCGGCCGACGTCATGGCTTGCAAAATACGCGAGGAGCTCCTAGCGATGCAAGGTGGCCGATTCAGCCGAATCGGCCGGTGACGTATGCCTCGGTTCGATCGTCGGAGGGGTTGGAGAAGATCATCGATGTCTTGCCGAACTCCACGAGGACGCCGGTGCGTCTGTCACCCTCTGTCGAGACCTCGGTGGTGAAGAATGCGACGCGATCGCTGATACGCGCGGCTTGCTGCATGTTGTGCGTGACGACGACGATTGTGTAGCGGGTCTTGATCTCTTGCATCAGATCCTCGATGCGCGCGGTGGCGATGGGATCGAGTGCCGAGCACGGCTCGTCCATCAGGATCACTTCCGGTTGCACGGCCAACGCACGTGCAATGCAGAGACGTTGTTGCTGCCCACCCGACAGGCCGAGGCCCGACGACTTCAGACGATTCTTCACTTCATCCCACAAGGCAGCGCTGCGCAACGACTCCTCGACGATGCTGTCGAGTTCACCCTTGCTCCGCGAACCCGCGACGCGTGGCCCGTACGCGACGTTGTCGTAGATGCTCTTGGGGAACGAGTTCGGCTTTTGAAACACCATGCCGATGTGGCGGCGAACCTGGGTGGCTGAAACATCCGGCCCGTAGAGATCCACGCCGTGGTACCTGATGGACCCCTCGACGCGGGCGCCGGCGATGGTGTCGTTCATGCGGTTGAAACAGCGAAGGACGGTGCTCTTGCCACAGCCCGACGGGCCGATGAAGGCCGCGATCTCGTGAGGCCGGATCTTCAGCGTCACCTCCCGGACGGCCGTGAAGTCGCCGTAATGGACCGCAAGGTTGTCGACCTCGAAGACCGCGGTGCTCTGTGCATGTTCGGCGACCGTCGTGTCGGCAGAGGGTTGGAGCCGGCGCTGTGTCACGTTCTCGGCCATTCCTATCTGGACCTTGCCAAACGAGCAGACAGGATTCTGGCGAAGACCGTGAACAGGAACGCCAATGCGATCAAGGTGAGTGCTGCCCCCCAAGCCCGTTCCTGAGCGGTCGCGAAGCTCTCCTTCGCATTGCCGTAGATCTGCATCGACAACGACGTGTTGGTGCCGTTGAAAACACTCCAGTTCGTCGCCTTCGCCGCGCCAATGGTGAAGATCAGGGGCGCCGTCTCGCCGGCTGCCCTCGCGACTGCGAGGAGGCATCCGCTGATGACGCCGGGACTTGCCTTTGGCAGCACGACTCGCAGCGTCGTGCGACTGGTGCTTGCACCGAGCGCGTAACTGGCGTCGCGCAGGTTCTGTGGAACGAGGCGAAGCATCTCCTCGGACGATCGCACAACGATCGGCAGCATCAGACAGGCCAGCGCAAGAGCGCCGCTGAAGCCATTGAGACCGTCGGTGCCACGTGGAACGACCCAGAAGACGTAGATGAACAATCCCATCACGATGGACGGAACACCGGCCATGACATTTGTCAGGAATCGCATGACTTGTGCGAATGGAGAGGTGCGTCCGTACTCGTTGAGGTAGATCGCGCCGGCGATGCCGAGTGGGACAGCAATCAGGGTCGCAGTCAGCGTGATGATGCACGTTCCCACGACTGCGGCCTTCATGCCGGGGCCGGGCCGGCGTGGAGCGAGCTGAATGTCTTTGGTGAACCATTGCGG
>JBDTWJ010000137.1:0-10270 GCA_040006755.1 Ilumatobacteraceae bacterium
CCATCCCACGGACACACGGACGAGACCCCCGGTCGGTTGCAAAGTTTCCAACGAAGTTGTGAGGCGAGGTGGCCTGGTTCTTCGGAGGCCCGAGATGGAAATGGCGACATCGCACACGCACGACCGGCGCAATCGAATTCGACCAGAACCCGGTGGCCGGATCGCATCACACACAGAACGCGCGCTCGAAGGACAAGCTGCTCAATCGGTCGAGCCCACTCCGTAGGCGCTTCGGAGCCTGTCGGTCCTTCTACGCCGAGGCACGTGTCAGCCGTACTCGCGTTGGGCGGCCTGCTTGGAAACGCCGAGCATCGCGCCGATCTCTGACCATGATCGGTTGGTGTGAGACCTCATCGCGAACACCCAGCCGACGACAGGGCGCCTGACTTTCTCACCGTGAGGGGGCCGCTGCCGTACTTGTCGCATGACGATGGGCAGACCTCGAAAGAGGCGTCTGCCTCGACAGGCCGGCGTGACGGGGTCGATCGCGCGCACCCGGCATCATGCGGGCTAGGGTCCGACACATGGGGGTCGAGGTTCGCAACAACGTTCGGGTGAGCGGCCGTGGAGATGGCCAAGCGATCATGTTTGCCCATGGTTTTGGTTGTGATTCAAACATGTGGCGGTTTGTTGCGCCGCGATTCGAGGAGCAGTTCAAGGTCGTGTTGTTCGATCTCGTAGGCGCCGGTCATTCCGACTTGTCGGCGTACGACCCGACGCGATATTCGTCACTGCAGGCCTACGCGGACGACATTCTTGAAATATGCGACGAGCTCACATTGACCGATCTGATCTTTGTCGGCCATTCGGTGTCGGCGATGATCGGTGCCTTGGCAGCTATCAAGGAGCCAACGAGATTCGACAAGCTGGTGATGATCGGGCCGTCACCGCGATATATCGACGACGACGACTACGTCGGTGGGTTCGACGAGAACGATATATCCGACATGTTGGACTCCCTCGACAGTAACTACCTCGGTTGGTCCACCGGAATGGCTCCCGTGATCATGGGGAATCCACAGCGGCCAGAGCTCGGCGCGGAGTTGACTGAAAGCTTTTGTCGCACAGACCCGGCCATCGCCCGCCAATTCGCGCGGGCGACGTTTCTATCCGACAACCGTGCAGATCTCGCCGATATCCGCACGCCAACACTGGTATTGCAATGTCGAGACGATGTCATTGCCCCCGTGTCCGTCGGCGAGTACGTACGGGACCACATCCACGACTCCAGCTACGTCGTTCTCGATGCAACCGGTCATTGTCCAAATCTGTCCGCCCCAGACGAAACCTACGCTGCAATACGCGACTTCGTGCTCAACCGAACTTGAGCGGTCACCGATGACCGACCTCAGCGGCTTCGACGAGGCTGCGTCGTGGTTTGATCGGGCACCCTGTGGGCTGTTGGCGACCGACGCCGACGGCATGATCACAGCCGTCAACCAGACATTCGCTGACCTCTCAGGTTTCACCCGAGAATCACTGATTGGGAGACGAAGGTTCGCTGACTTGTTGTCGCCTGGGGGCCGGATCTATCACGAAACTCACTACGCACCGACGCTACGGATGCAAGGCAGCGCCGATGAAATCGCTCTCGATATCGTCCGTGTCGATGGTCAGCGGCTGCCCGTCCTCGTCAACTCCGTTGTCGATCGAGACAACGAAGCAAGTGACATAGTTCGAATCCGCATCGCGCTGATCGCCGCGTCCCAGCGCCGGCTCTACGAACGCGAACTTCTCGCCGCCAAACAGCGAGCCGAGAACTCCGAGTCCAACGCACGGCTGCTGGCTCACACTCTGCAACAGACGCTGTTGCCCCCCGAGATTCCGTTCATTCCGGGGCTGGACATCGGCACCGTGTATCGGGCGGCTGGCGACGGCCTCGAAGTGGGAGGTGACTTTTACGACGTGTTCCAGATCCGCGCCGACGACTGGATGATCGTCATCGGAGACGTCCAAGGTAAAGGAGCCAAGGCCGCCATTGTCACCGCCATCGCTCGCCACACCATCAGAGCCGCAGCCGTCGAACATCACCAACCCTCCGAGATCCTCCACCACCTCAACGAGGTGCTCCTGCGTTACAGCAGCGACCGCTTCTGCACCGCGGCGATCATCCGATGCCGACGCTCCAACGCGCAATGGCACCTCACCACCAGCTGCGCCGGACACCCTCCGCCACTGCTCGCTCGGCCCGACGCTGCACCCATCGAGATTGCCCGACCCGGCGTACTTTCCGGAGCTTTCCCAGACGCCGTGTACCACGACACCGACATCATTCTCCAAGCGGAGGATGTCGTCGTCGCGTTTACCGACGGTCTCATAGAGGCCCGACGTGGGGACGAGTTCTTCGGCGAGGAGAGGACGGGCCACTTTCTGCAACATCACGCGCAACAATCCGCACAAATCGTCGCCACCTCGCTCATGTCTGAGGTGCTGCAATTCCAGAGCGACCCAGGTGACGACATCGCGATCATCACCGCACGACCCACAGCAGAGCGAACATCGAGCGCACCCTCTTCCGCGAGCACAAGACCCCTGGAACCAGACCGATTTGGTTGAAGGTGCGAGTTGGGACGAGCTTCACACACTCAATCGACCCTGTGGCGAGGAACATGAGGGGGCCGTGCCTGAGTTGTGCCGCTTGCTTACGAACACCGACCTTCGGTCCGGTCTCTGACCACGATTGGCTGACGCGGGTCAAAAGGCCAATGTGTGTCGAGGCTGAACCGCCGGTCCGGTGCACCTGTTGCCCAACCTATTGCCCCAACGGCTCTAGGCAGCGGAGCGGTCCAGGGGCACACTGGAGCGCGACTCAGCGCTGCGAGGCGCTCGAATCGGAAGGAGGACCCGTGGCCGACAATCCAGAGCTGAGACGTGGATCGGAGGGCGAATGGGTGACGTATCTCCAGCAGTTGCTCGAAGCGGCCGGTAACCCACCGGGCGCCATCGACGGCGACTTCGGACCAATCACAGAGGCCGCGGTGCGCGCCTACCAGGAGGCACACGGATGTGTGGTTGACGGCTGGGTAGGACCCGAGACCTGGGGCGCGCCCACCGGCAGCGCGGAAGCAGCTGAGGGCGGCGGCATCGCCGACTGGGGAGCCGACCCGGAGCAGTGGACAGCGGACCAACAAAACCAGTACTTCGCCTACAACGACGTGGTGGTGGATTACGCCGAGGGCCTCGATGCCGAGCTCGATGTGCCCGAGATCCAGGAGGCCGAAGCGTGAGCGCAGCAGAGATAGTCAACACGCTCGAAAAAGCTTGGAAGATCATCGACGACAACAAGCCGTCGTCGCAAATCACCTCGGCGCGTGCGAACGCCGTGCCAAAGGTGGAGGACTGGACCACCGTGGCCGGGGCGATGGGGCCGCGGGAGACCCGGTGGTATCGGAAGATGACCAACTCGTTGCCGGTGTCATGGGGCGACATCGTGATCGACTTCGAGATCATCCTCCGATATACGTACGGCGCCACCTATCGCGGCGGCGGGCGCTACATCACCAATATCTGGATCGATGTCGCCGACTCTTACGTCTCCTGGTTCCATTCGCTGGAGCTCACGCTGGAGGCGAAGGACCCAGAGAACGCTGGCTCCGCGAGCGCTCCGCTGGCTCGGATCCCGATCTCGATCAGGGGCAAGATGGAGAGCCCGAAGGCCAACATCACCCTGCAAAAAGGGTTCATGATCTACGGCGACGGTCGCCTCGAAGTGCTCTCCGACTGAGCCACAAGGCGACGGCGGTTCTCGAAAGTTTCCGAAGACTGGTTTAGGTCGAGTTTCGGCGGGGCAACGTCTCGCCAACCTCAGAATCCCAAGAGTCCCGCTGGTCCCAATCCCCCGGCCGCGGGACTCTTCGCGTGTCGAGCCAGTTGCCCGATTCGATCCTCGTGAATTTTGTGTCGCCGCAGTATTCGTAGGCCCAGGCATCGGTCCCGGTGGCCGTCGTGATCGCGACGCGGCGGAACAGATCCACGACCGCCCCCTCTACCTCGTCGAGCAGTTGCAGTGCCTCATGGAGGCGCTCGACGCACAGTGAGTACACCCTTCCGTGAATCGTTCCAGTCACATCGAATCGCGCTGCGGGGTATCCATGACCTGTGTCGTACACCTGACCGCCAGCCGAGTCGTCGTGCCCCTCGCCGGTGACGAACGGCTCGAGAATCGGCCATCGCTCCTGCCCCGGCCGCAGCGTGCCGTAGACGAACAGATCGGTGATCACTGAACAGGGCGGTGGTTACCCACCGATGGTGGTTGCAGGAGCAGTTGCTGGCGAGGCGTGCATGCCTCCACCAGTTCTCGCGGCCACGATTCGTGTGACCAGGCGGAGTTGCCGGGGGAGTACTTGAACAGCAGCGTTCGCCGCTGCTGCTGGCCCTGCCACGCAGCGGTGCCGTGGGTGAGCGCCTCAGTGAACACCACCACGTCGCCTGCGAGCATCGGAACCTCCGTCGCGACGCCGGGATCGACGCGTGTCGGCGTGGGGAAGTTGGCCTTGTGGCTGCCGGGCACGCACAGGAATCCGCCGCGCCCAGGAATGTGGTCGACGAGTGCCCATTGCACAGCCACGAGTCCGTTGCGGATGTTCCCGTTGTCGACGGTGTAGTACTGCGCCGGGTCGAATGGTGTGCCACCTCCGTGCAGCCCGAGGCCGTTGGTGCCAGGACGCATGATGATGCCGTACGCGTGATCGAGACGCACGTTGCGCCCGCACAGTTCGACGATGATGTCGAAGATGCCCTCGTGGTCGAGGAGATCACGGAACCGACGGGCGCTGGTGAGGTGATTCCCGAAGCGTTGGCTCATGATGTCGTCGCCCGGCTCCGGCACGCCGAGCAGGTCGACCGCGACGTTCAACGCCTCGAGGTCACCGGTTGACAGCACTCCGCGGCGGACGAGGAACCCCTGGATGTCGAAGCGATACCGCTCCTCTGGCGTCATTCTTCGTCGGGATGCTCGATGGCGTCGAGGAAGGCATCGACGTCGTCGTCTTCGCCGCCGACCAGCCAGATCGTCAGCCCGTCTTCGTTCTCCTCGTCGGGCTCGTCGTCCTGCCACGGCAACATGCCTTCGACGCTGTACCGATCGACCGTGATGTCGTCGTTCTCGTCGACGACCGGTGCAACGATGGCCAGTTCGACCTCTGCCTCCGGCGGCTGATCCTTCAAGATCTCGATGAGTTCACTGACGCGCATGGCGCACCTTAACTCACGATTCGGCAAGCCAACCGGGAGCGTTGTCGAGCAGGAACAGACTGACTTCCTTGCAGCGGTCGAGCGTTTCGCAGAACGGTGTCTCCTCGCCGAGCAGCACGTCGGCGAGATCGACGTGGATGCGTGCGACCATGGCGAGACTGCGCTCTGGTGCGTCGGTGACGCTGGCAAACGAGTCGGTGGCCGAGACCTCGACCGGCAGATCGAGCCCGCCGACACCCGCGATCTCGGTGGCGAGCACCAGCAGGTCGGGTGGCTCGGGCAGCGGCGGCAGCGTCCAGGTGAACAGCAGCGGAAACGTGAAGCCACGAGGAGGATCAGCGTCGGGGTCGTCCTGTTTGATGACTTCGTCCTCAAAACCCAGCAGGGCACGCGGGTCGACCTCGAGCGACAGGTGGAGATCGATGGGGCCGTTGCACGCCTCTTCGGGGTGTAGGTCGACCTCCCACAATTGCCGCAACGAGTACGTCTCGACGAAATGGCGCTCGTCGTGCACGTGGAAGCCGTGGTCGACGGCATGGCTCTTCAACTCGGCGACGAATCCGGCGACATCGATCACGGCCACGCCCGTCGACACTACCGTGAGTGGCGATGATCGCCGACCGTCTTGGCCTGTTGCACGATCTGGCCGACGCGGTTGCTGCGGCCATGCGAATGGTCACCGATTGGGGCCCGTCGGGTGGGCGCGATGGCCAGTACGCACTCGATCTGACGGCCGACGCGGCAGCACTTGCGGTGCTCAGCCGTGCGGGCGTCGGCGTCTTGTCGGAAGAGAGCGGATTCGACCCCGGCACTTCTGGCGAGATCGTGGTGATCGACCCGATCGACGGCTCGACCAACGCCAGTCGAGGTATCCCGTGGTTCGCTACGTCGCTCTGTCTCGTCGACCCGGAGGGTCCTGCCGTTGCACTGGTGGTCAACCAGTCCAGCGGTGTGCGGTACTCGGCAGAGCGCGGAGCGGGAGCGTGGTGCGGCGAACGTCTCCTGCGACCATCGGGTTGCACAGAATTGTCGGAGGCCATCGTCATCGTGTCGGCAGTGCCGCCGACCGACGTCGGTTGGGCGCAGTTCCGCGCGATGGGAGCATGTGCGCTGGATCTATGCGCCGTCGCCGACGGCGTCGTCGACGGCTACGTCGACTTCGGCAACGAGCAGCACGGTGTGTGGGACTACCTCGGCGGCCTGCTGATTTGTCGCGAAGCTGGCATCGAGGTGATCGACGCGTTCGATCGCCCGATGGAGCACCTCGACCACGCGGCGCGTTGCACGCCCGTCGCTGCGGCCACGCCGGAGTTGACGGCTGCCCTGCTCGCCGCCCGCCGACGACGCTTGTAGGCTGACGACTCCGCTTCGGCGGGCGCATAGCTCAGTTGGTTAGAGCACCGCCCTTACAAGGCGGGTGTCGGGGGTTCGAGTCCCTCTGCGCCCACGACATTGGCCCGGGGCCATCGCGGGCGGCGGACACGTCCCAGCAGGACCGGATCGGGGCCAGCTCAGCTCAACTTGCTGACGACTTCCTCGTGGAAGCGTTCAATCGTCTCCCTGCGTTGCGTCGGCGATGTATTGAGGTTGAAGTCCGGTAGAGCGAACTCATCGAGGCCGGCTTGCGCGTATTGGCCGATGATGTCGACGATCTCCGAAGTGCTCCCGACGATCGTGCGGTCGGCGCGTGTCTTGGCGAGCAGCTCGTCTCGTTGCGCGTCGCTGTCGGTGATGTACACGAGCGCTTGCGCCGAACGACGAATCGATGCCGGGTCACGACTCTCTGTCATGCACGCAGCCGTGAATCGTTCGGTCACCGTAGCGACGGCCGACGGACTGCCCCACGTGTTCCAGGCGTCGGCATAGAGCGCCACAGTTCGCAGCATCCGCGTCCCGGCTGTGCCGACGAGGAGAGGGAGCGGGGACTGCACAGGCTTCGGTTCGAACGTCGCGTCCGTGAGGGTGTACCAATGTCCGGCGAAGTTGGCGCGCTCGTTGTCGAGCAGTTCGCGGATGACGCGAATCGCCTCGATGAAGTGGGTGACGCGCTCTCCCGGCGGGCGCAGTTCGAACCCGTAGCCGCGATGCTCGTTGAGCTGCCACCCCGCGCCGAGGCCCAGCACCGCTCTGCCATCGCTGATCTGGTCGACGGTCACCACTCGCTTGGCGAGGACCACAGGGTGATGGATGGTGACCGGCGAGACCATCGACGTGAGTTGGAGGTTGGGCACAGCGACAGCGACAGCGGCGAGAACCGTCCAACAGTCGAGCGCCGGTTCGGTACCAGGCGAATCGTCGGCGGTGTGCGACATGAAGTGATCGGGCAACCAGAAGCCGTGCCAACCCACCGATTCGACGTACGTGGCGAGATCGACCAGCTCTGCCCACGCGTGGCTGTTCGACGCCCACAACGAAAACTTCACGTGGCGACGCTACCTCGGGGCCCGCTCGCAATTCACGACACAGTCGGACCCAACTACTCGAGGCCCATCACCTCGCGGAGCTTGGTCTCCATCACATCGAAGTCCGGATCGACTCCGGTCCAGAGTCGCACAGCCTCGGCCGCCTGGTGCACCAACATGGCCAATCCGTTGATCGTCTGAGCGCCTCGGGCAGCGGACGCGCGTAGGAGCGATGTTTCGATTGGATTGAAGACCACGTCGGCGACGACATGTTGATCGGAGATCGTGTCCATGTCGATTGGCACCATGGTGTCCGGTTCATACAGACCCACCGACGTGGCATTCACGACGATGTCGGTTCGCTCGGGAATGCCATAGCCAACACTGAGTTCGACTGCGTCGGCGATCGTCGATGTCGCGTCGCGGATGACTCGGGCGAGGTCGTCGGCGGCCGACAACGTGCGATTGCACACGGTCATGCGAGTTGCGCCGGCAAGGGCTAGCTCGACCGCAACCGCCCGAGCAGCGCCGCCCGCGCCGAGCACGACGACGTTGGTCCCATGTGGGTCGATCACGTCTCGCAGGGCGCGGAGAAATCCAAGTCCGTCGGTGTTCGTTCCGGTGAATCTGCCGTCGCTCCCTCGCATCACGCAGTTCACCGCCCCGCTCAACTCGGCACTCGGAGTCAGGTCGTCGAGGAACTGAACGACGGCTTGCTTGTGGGGAATAGAGCAGTTGAACCCCCGAAACCCCATGGCTCTTGCACCCGCGACGGCAACCCCGAGCAAATCCGGCGGCACTTCCATGTTGACGTAACGCCAGTGCAGGCCGTGATGCCTGAACGCAGCCTCCATCACGGCAACGGTGGGATTGCCGGCCGCCCCTGTAGACATCGAGCCCACGAGCTCGGGAAGAAAGTCGATCGTCATCACTGCCATTGTGGTCGATGGCGATCAGGCGACGATCTCCGCGATGCGCTGCTGGAACCAAGCGACCCCGAGCTCGTGACGGGGGCTCAGCGGACCGGGTCGGTATCCACCGCTCAGGTAGTTCTGTTGAGTGATCTCGCAGATCCCAAAGTCTTCGCGAACCACGGCGAGGCTTCCATCGACCGTACTGTCCCTCTTCTGTCGGGTCGCCTCGGAAAGATCGGCGAAGTAGTAGTTGTAGAGCAACTCGGTCCGCCCCTCGTTGAGCGGGTTGACTCGTGAGGTGTTCATGCCGCCGTCGAACAGCGACAGCGTCAGGTTCGGCCACGTCGTCAACCACGTGCCGCGGTAGAACAAGTCGTTCTTCGGAGGTGCCGTCATCTTGACGACGTTGTCCATCGCGACCGACTCGAACTTCTCAAAGTCGATCGCCGCGTAGAAACTCGGATGGATGCCGGGGATGTGGTAGCCCTCGACGAAGTTGTCGACGTAGATCTTCCAGTTCGCGTCGAAGACCAACCGCTCGGTGCGATGGGCCTGAAAGGTCTCGATGGGTTCGTCGGCGAGAACGCCAACGGTGTCACCCAGGTTGGCGAGCAACGATTCAACCGGGTCGATGGCGACGAACAACAGCCCGCGCCACTCGCCGACGCTGATCGGCTGCAGCGGCCAATCGGCCATGTCGAAGTCGGGATCCTCACCGAACCACGGGGTGCGCTTCAGGGTCCCGTCGAGCCCATACAACCAGTGGTGATAGGGGCATTGGATCGCTTTGCAATGCCCGCTGCCCTCTTCGAGCAATCGCGCGCCGCGGTGGACGCAGACGTTGCGAAAGGCTCGCAGCACGCCGTCGACTGCGCGGACAGCGAATACCTTCGCCCCGGCGATGTCAGCAGCGACGTAGTCGCCGGCCGAGGCGACTTGGGATGCCGGTCCGAGCAGTTGCCAGGACCGCCAGAAGATGCGTTCCCGCTCCGTCTGGTGAATCGCTGGGTCGCAGTAGAACCTCGGATCAAGGTTGCGATTCACAAGTCGGACTCTATGCCTGTCTGGGAGTGCGATGAGAGATGAGCCGCCGGGCACCGCACAACTCTCATCGCGCTGCCGAGGCCGGGGCCGTGATGAGAGATTTGCGGCCTCGCGCGGCTCATCTCTCATCGCCGGGGTCGGTCCAAGGGATCAATCGTTCGACTGATCGAGGTCACACGTACAGTTCCGGCGAACGGAGCGGCGCGACTCGATTCGGTTTGTCGGAAGGCGACCGGAGGCGGCGGACATCCGGCGGCGCGTCGAGTGGCGGTCAAGCGGCGCCGGCGCGACGCGTAACCCGTCTCGGCACAGTGAATCAGTAGCCCGATGTGTCCGCGCGAGCTATCTTTACAGCTCAGTGCCCATCATGTCGGTGGGCCAGAAAGCAATCTGGAGAGTACAGGCGATGGCTACCGGCACCGTGAAGTTCTTCAACGCTCAAAAGGGCTACGGCTTCATTTCGCGAGAGGGCGGTGCCGACGTGTTCGTGCACTTCTCGAACATCGAAGGCAATGGATACCGTTCGCTCGAGGAGGGCCAGACGGTGGAGTTCGAAGTGGGCCAGGGTCGCAAGGGCGACGAGGCTTTGAAAGTTACGGTCGTCTGACCAATCCGAGGGTGAATGCCGTACGTCCAACGTTCGGCATCCAGCTGACGATCGAGAAGTACACCCAGATGGTCGCACCGCTCGACATGCGCGACCTCGACATGCGCGAC
>JBDTWJ010000138.1:0-10161 GCA_040006755.1 Ilumatobacteraceae bacterium
CCGGCGGGCGCTGGCCGAAGACGCCACCGTCTCGCCGCAAGGCGAGGGGTTCAGCGGCATCTCGCTGGCCATCAACCTCGAATCTGAAGCAGAGGTCGATCGAGTGGCCGCCGAGTGGGTTTCCTGCGGTGGCACCTTGGTCAAGCAACCACACCGGGTCTTCTGGGGTGGTTACAGCGGCTACGTGAAGGATCTCGACGGTCACCTGTGGGAACTTGCGCACAACCCCGGGTTCAGACTCCTGCCCGACGGCTCGATGCAACTCCCTTCATGACCTGATCACGCGCCGATAGCCTTTCGCCCGTGACCCGCGGCTACATCGTTCACACCTTCGGGTGTCAGATGAACGAGCACGATTCCGAGCGAATTGCCGGACTGCTCGAAGACGATGGCTACGTCGCAGTTACCGACGAGGCCGACGCCGATGTGGTGGTGCTCAATACCTGCTGCATTCGCGAGAACGCCGACAACAAGCTGTACGGCACGCTGGGTTGGCTGAAGCCGTGGAAGCAGCAGCGCGACGGTCGACAGATCGTCGTCGCCGGTTGCCTTGCTCAGAAAGATCGCGAACTCGTTCGCCAGAAGGCGCCGTTCGTCGACGTTGTCTTGGGCACCCACAACGTGCATCGCGCGGCCGAGCTCGTTGGCGAGGCGCGCCTCGGCGGACCGATCACCGAGATCCTCGACGAAGCCGTGCTCGACGACCAGGCGATGTTCCCCAGCGCCTTGCCCGCCCGTCGCGAAACCACCTACAACGCGTGGGTAACCATTCAGATCGGATGCGACAACTCGTGTGCGTTCTGCATCGTTCCAGCGGTTCGCGGCGCAGAGATCAGTCGCCCTTTCGGCGATGTCGTTGCAGAGGTCAGTCGTCTGGCATCAGAGGGAGTCAGCGAGGTCACACTGCTCGGTCAGAACGTCAACAGCTACGGCCGCGATCTGCAACTGGCCGCGCGTCACGCCGGCGACAGCGAGGCTCGTCTTCGGCCGGTGTTCGCTGAGCTGTTGACTGCGGTCGGTGCGGTCGAAGGCATTCGTCGTGTGCGTTTCACCAGCCCGCATCCGAAAGACATGCGTGCCGAAACGTTCGCAGCGATGGATGCAACACCTGCGGTGTGCGAGCACCTCCACTATCCGTTGCAGTCGGGCAGTGATCGCGTGCTGGCAGCGATGCACCGCGGGTACACGGCGCAGCGGTACCTCCAGCGGCTCGCCGCGGGCCGTGCGGTAATCGACGACCTTGCGGTGTCGACCGACATCATCGTCGGCTTTCCGGGCGAGACCGACGACGACTTCGCTGCCACCCTCGAGGTGGCAGCCGCTGCGGAGTATGACTACGCCTACACCTTCGTGTTCTCGCCTCGGCCCGGTACGGAGGCCGCCGAGATGATCGGCAAATTCGTTGAACCTGCGGTCGCGGCCGAGCGCTTCCAGCGGCTCCGCGTGGTGGTCGAGCGCAGTGCGTTGGCCAAGCACGAGGCCCGCGTCGGCCGGATCGAAGAGGTACTGGTCGAGGGTCCCAGCAAGAAGGATCCCAGCGTGCTGTCGGGTCGAACCCGCCAGAACAAGTTGGTTCACTTCACGCCGACACAACCACTGCGCGCGGGTTCATACGCGACCGTCGAGATCACTCACGGAGCGCCGCACCACCTCATCGGCGAATTTGTCGAGTTGCTCACCGAGCCAATGCACAAGCGGCGAATCGCCGTACTCGCCGGGTGATCCCTGCTCCGCCGCTGGTCATCCTCGGACCGACCGCGTCGGGCAAGAGTGATGTAGCCATGGTCCTGGCGCGTCGGCACCCTGAAGTCGAAGTGGTGGCCGTCGATGCCATGCAGGTCTACCGACGGATGGACATCGGCACCGCCAAGCCGTCGCTCGATGATCGCACGGCCGTGCAACACCATTGCGTCAATCTCGTAGATGCTTCCGACGAGTTCACGGTCAGTGACTTCGCCGAAGCCGCGGACGAGGCCCTGGAGGAGATCAACGCCAGACACAGCCGCGCAGTCCTGGTCGCTGGCACCGGACTGTACCTGCGCAGCGTCACGGATCCGATGGAGGTTCCCGGCCGCTGGCCGGACGTGCGCGCGCAGCTCGAGGATCGCGCCGATGTCGAAGGCGTCGAGGGTCTGCACGCACAGCTCGCCTCCCTGGACCCGATCGCCGCGTCGAAGATGGAGCCGACCAATACGCGGCGCGTCGTGCGTGCACTGGAGGTGACACTCGGCAGCGGCCGGCCGTTCAGTTCGTTCGGCCCGGGCGTCGACGTCTACCCGCCGACTCGATTCCAACAATTCGGCCTGCGCTGGCCGCGCCCGTTGTTGACCAAGCGAATCACCGAGCGCGTTCATCGAATGATCGATGACGGTCTGATTACCGAGGTGCAATCGCTGGCCGAGGGTCCGATCTCACGAACTGCTCGGCAAGCGCTCGGGTACAGGGAGTTGTTCGACTTCCTCGACGGCGCGTGCACGCTCGACGTCGCCATCGACACGATCATCACCCGAACGCGCCAGTTCGCCGTTCGACAGGAGCGGTGGTTCCGTCGCGACCCGCGCATACGCTGGATCGACATCGACGACGATCCGGTGGCTACCGCGCTGCCGGTCTTGGAAAGTGCATGGCAGACCTCGAACTAACGAAGCATCACGGCTTGGGCAACGACTTCCTGGTCGTGTTTCACCCGCACGTCGACGACCTGCCCGCGCTCGCTCGACGGCTGTGTGATCGACGGCTTGGGATCGGTGCCGATGGCTTGCTGGTCGGCGAGAGTGAACCCGGACACGCGGCGCGAATGGTGCTGTTCAACTCCGACGGCTCGCGCGCAGAGATGAGCGGGAATGGCATTCGCTGCTTCGCTCAGGCCCTGGCACGCCGTCGTGGCGACCTGGATGCGCAACGGATCCTCACCGACGCCGGCGAACGGCTGGTGACCCTGTATGCCACCGATGATCCCGATGTGATCGAGGCAGCAGTCGACATGGGGTCCGTGTCGCCGATCGACGAGCCGCGTGATTGGCATCGCATCGGCACCGATCCGCTACGCCCGGTCAGCCATCTCAACGTCGGCAATCCACACGCCGTGGTCGGTGTCGATGATGTTGCCGTCGTCGACCTGCTGACGTTGGGGGAGATCGTTCCCGACATCAATCTCGAGCTCGTCGAACTTGGCCCCGAGCCGTACGCCATCACGATGCGGGTACACGAACGCGGAGCCGGCATCACTCAAGCCTGCGGCACCGGCGCATGCGCAAGCGCGTGGGCGGCAGTGAGTTGGGGTCTCGTTCCCTCGGAACTCGAAGAAATCACCGTGCACATGGACGGCGGAGATGCCAAGGTACGTTTGCACGATCCCGAGAAGGGCCATGTCACCCTGGTCGGGCCTGCAGTTTTCATCGGCTCGATCACCGTCCATCTGTAAAGGTCAGGTGCAGCAAGGAAACCATGTCGACGCCATACAACGAAGCACTCGGCGCAACGCTGATCGAGCGCACCAAGCGCGAGCAAATCGTATTGGTGGGTGTCACGCTGCCCGGTCACACCGAGAGCGAGACGGAGGCAAGCCTCGACGAGTTGTCGTTGCTGATCGACACCGCCGGAGCCGACGAAGCGGGGCGGATGATCCAGCGTCGCGATCACCCTGACCACACCTGGTTCATCGGTAAGGGCAAGGTCGACGAGTTGAAAGACATCTGCCTCGCGGTCGATGCCGACACGGTGGTGTTCGACAACGAGCTCGCGCCTGCGCAGCAGTACAACCTCGAGAAGGTGTTGGGCCGTACGGCCATCGACCGCACCGCGGTGATCCTCGACATCTTCGCCCAGAACGCGCACACACTCGAGGGCAAGGCGCAGGTCGAACTCGCTCTGTTGCGGTATCGCCTTCCGAGGTTGCGGCGTGGCGCAACGGCCAAGTTGTCGCAGCAGCGAGGCGGTGTGGGATCCCGGTTCGGTTCCGGCGAAACCAAGCTCGAGGTCGATCGCCGGCGAATCATGCGCCGCATCACCAAGCTCGAATCAGACCTGAAGGATCTCTCGGCAACGCGCGATCTGCAGCGCAAGAGTCGTAGCCGCAGCGGGTTGGCTGCGGTGACGATCGTCGGCTACACCAACGCGGGCAAGTCGACACTGCTCAACCACCTGACTCATGCCGGCGTGTTGGTCGAAGACAGGTTGTTCGCCACGCTCGATCCTACGACTCGACGCCTGTCGCTGCCGGGCGGAGAGCCCGTGTTGATCACCGACACTGTCGGCTTCGTGCGCAACCTGCCTCACGGATTGGTCGAGGCGTTCAAGAGCACGCTCGAGGTGGCCGGCCGCGGCGACTACCTCGTACATGTTGTCGACTGCACCTCTCCCGACCCCGAAGGACAGATTGCAGCGGTTCACGAGGTCCTCGGGGAGATCGGCGCCCTGCACCTCCCGGAACTGCTCGTGTTCAACAAGCGCGACGCTGCATCCGAGGTGGCTGCCAACCTCGTCGATCGCCACGAGGGTTCCGTTGCGGTCAGCGCTATAACCGGCGAGGGCATCGACGGATTTCTGCAGGCACTCAGCGACCGGCTCCGCGCACTCAGCAAGATCATCGAGTTGCTCATCCCCTATGACCGAGGGGATCTCCTGGCAGCGGTACACCGCGAGGGCGAGGTGCTCTCGACCCATCACAACGAAGCGGGTGTGCGTGTCAGAGCGCGACTGGCCGACGCGTCAGCGGGGCGCCTGGCCGAGTTCGCCGTCGCTCCTGCCTGATGCGATGAGTGGTGGCGGTTGGCCGCCATCGGGCAGGATGGTTGGTGCATGACTGAGTCTGAAGGCTTCGTTCCGCCGCCGTATCCGTACGATCGGCTCGATCGCCTGATGCCGATTGCGCAGGCGCACGACGGGGGAGTCGTCGATCTCTCCATCGGCACGCCGTGCGATCCGCCTCTCGACAGCGTGGTCGCCGCGCTGTCGACGTCGAACGCTGAGCGCGGGTATCCGCCGAGCATCGGATCCGATCCATTGCGACAGGCGATTCGCGCCTGGCTCGATCGCCGATTCGGCATCGATGTGCCGCTATCGCAGCTGGCGGCGTGTGTCGGTACGAAGGAGTTGGTGGCCACCGCGCCGCAATATCTGCGGTTGCGCACGCCGTCGAAGGACACGGTCCTCTATCCGGCCGTTGCCTACCCGACCTACGAGATGGGAGCAACCTTGTCGGGGTGTCGCGGTGTGCCCGTAGCATGTCGCGCCGACGGCGCGCTGGACTTCTCGTCGATCAGCGATGCCGACGCGGCGCGGGCGTTGATGCTGTGGGTCAACAGTCCGTCGAACCCGACGGGCGCACTCACCGACCTCGGTGAGGCCGCCGCCTGGGGACGCCGTCACCACGTGCCGGTGTTCAGCGACGAGTGTTACGTCGAGTTCACGTGGGATGGTCCGGCGAGCACCATCTTGCATCACGGACTCGACGGCGTGGTTGCCGTTCACTCACTCTCGAAGCGCTCCAACCTCGCCGGTCTCCGCGTTGGCTTCTATGCCGGCGACGCAGACATCGTCGGATACCTCAAAGAGGTCCGCAAGCACGTGGGCATGTTAGTGCCAGGTCCCGCGCAGGCGGCGGCTGTGGTCGCATTGGGCGACGACGCCCACGTCGTCGTGCAACGGGATCGGTATCGTCGGCGACTCGAGCGCTTGGGGAAGGTGTTCTCGGCGTGGTCGGGTATTGACGTGCCGTTCCCAGCCGGCGGTTTCTACTTGTGGTTCGATGCAGGCGATGGTTGGGAATTTGCCGAGCGGTTGGCTCGCGAGGGCGGCGCCTTGGTAAGTCCCGGAGACTTCTACGGTGCGGGCGGAAAACAGAACGTGCGCGCCGCCGTGGTACAACCTGATGATCGGATCGAGCGGGTCGCCATGCGACTGGGAGTGTTGTGATGTCGTTTCAACCTCAAATGCCAAGCATCAGTCAGCCGCCGCCACCCGCTCCAGCACCGCCACCACCTCCGGCCGCTCCACCGATGAAAGGGAAGCGTCGCAAAGGTCTCATCATCTTCGGGATCATTCTCCTTATGGTCGGGATATTGGGCGGCGGGGCGATCGTGGCGAAGGGAATGGCGAACTACAAAGACGCGGTGAAGTCTCTGGCTCGTGCTCCGGTCGGCTGCACCACGACGTTGGTGTTCGACAAGCCGGCCACCTACACCGTCTACGTCGAAACGAAGGGCAAGCTCGGCGAGCTCAGCGGTGATTGCGAAGCCAACGGTGGGTCCTACACCCATCCGGGCGCAAAGCTGCCCAAGGTGTCGATGACATTGCTCGACAGCAACGGCGACGAGGTCACGCTGCAACGTGGTGTCACGGCCGAGTACGACGTCGATGGATACGAAGCCACGGCCGTACGAACGGTACGAATTCCGGAGGCGGGCACCTACCGTCTCAACGTCGAGTCCGACGAGTCCGACTTTGCAGTCGCCATCGGAAAGAACCCGAAGGACGACAACGATCTCATGCTGCTGATCGGTGGATCCGTTGCGCTCGGCGGTCTCGTGCTGGGCCTGCTGTTGTTCCTGCTGGGGCTGCGTCGGCGCCGTCCCGATCCTTCGCAGATACGTCCCGCGCCCTTACCGACCTGGTCGCCCGCGCCCTACGGCGTCACGCCTACGGGGCCGCCCGGCATGCCATCACACCCTGGCTTCCGGTCAGAGCCTCCGCCAATGACCCAGCCCGTGCAGTACCCAGGTCAGCCACCGATCCGATTGCCGGAGACGCCGCCTGGCGGCAGCTTCGCGCCGCCAACTCTTGCACCGCCATCCGCGCCCGCACCGGAAGCTGCGCCGGTTCACCCAACCGATCAGCGGCCGGTCGCGCCGATGTATGTGCCGCCGACTCCAGACGTCGACGATTCCGAGACATCGACACTGCCGACATTGCCGACATTGCCGCCGACGCCACCCAGCAGCGGATCACGCAAATCCGGCGACCCGGGTTGACGGCGAGCCGCCGCCCTAGAGGCGGCGCATCACCGTGACGACACGGCCGAAGATCTGCACCTGATCGGCATCGAAGACCAGCGGCCGCAAGCGCGAGTTGGCAGGGATCAGTGAGATCGACGAACCTTTGCGCTGGAACGTCTTGACCGTTGCTTCCTCGCCGGGGATGCCGGCGATGACGATCTCGCCGTTGACCGCGGTCTCTTGGGCCCGGGCGACGACGAAGTCGCCGTCCATGATGCCGAGATCGATCATCGAGTCGCCGCGGACCCGCAACATGAAGAGGTCGCCCGTGCCCGTGAAGTCTTCGGGAAGTGGGAACAGCTCTTCGACGTTCTCCTGCGCGAGCACATCGGTGCCTGCGGCGACATCGCCGACGAGCGGCACGTGCCGGACCGGGCGGCGCTCGATGGCTGCACCCGACGACGGGTCGAAGCGCACCTCGATGGCACGCGGCTTGGTTGGGTCACGCTTGAGGAAGCCCATCCGCTGCAACGACGCCAGATGGCTGTGCACGGTCGAAGGGGAGGTGAGCCCGACCGCCTCGCCAATCTCGCGCACGCTGGGTGGATAACCGCGCTCACGCATGCTGGTCTCGATCATGTCGAGGATCCCTCGTTGGCGGGCAGTGAGTGTTTCGGACATGCTCATAGCGTACGCGCGTTCGTGTCCCAGGTCAAACATTCGTTCGTGAAACAAATGTTCGATCAGAGGTTGACGTCGAACAACTGTTCGTGGCATGCTACGAACAGTCGTTCGAGCAACATGTGTTCGATCGGATCGCAATTTGTCCCAGAACGCCGCGAGAACTCGAAGCAGAACGGAGTGGATCATGGCCATCGCAGTCGTCATTCCCGGACAGTTCCGCGAGCCCAGTTCCGCTCCGCAGGTGTACGCCCGGCGCCGGTTGATGGTCCTTCTCACCCTGGCAGCGATCGTGCTGGTGCTGTTCGTCGGCGCCGGCCATGTTGTGGCGAATCGTGGGGGCGCTCCTGCCTCCGCCTCCATGATTCGCCCTGCAAACGCTGCGGTCGCGACTCCCGCTGCATCCAACCTGTACGTCGTGCAGGCGGGTGACACCCTGTGGTCGATCGGTCAGCGATTCCACGGAGATCGTTCGCTTGCCGACTTCGTCGATCAACTCGTCGCCGTCAACGGCGGTACCGAAATACAGGTCTCACAGGCTCTCGCGCTTCCGTAACGTCCACTAGCGTCTGGCGGCAATGCGCTGCCCGAAATGCCAGACCGACGACACCAAGGTGATCGATTCGCGTGAGGCGGAGGAAGGTGCGTCTATTCGGCGGCGCCGTCTTTGCGCCAGTTGCCAACATCGATTCACGACGTACGAGCGGCTCGAGGAAGTGGCGCTCGTGGTGATCAAGAGCCATGGCGCCCGGGAGCCGTTCGACCGCTCGAAGATCGTCGCCGGTGTAGCCGCTGCATCGAAGGGTCGACCAGTGACTCCCGAGCAGATCGAGCAGCTGAGCATCGAGCTCGAGGACCATTCCCGGCTCCAGGGCAACGAGATCACCACCGCCGAGCTCGGGCTGGAGGTGCTCGAGCGGTTGCGCTCGCTCGACGTCGTCACATACCTGCGCTACGCCAGCGTTTACAAGAACTTCGATGCAGCTGCCGACTTCCAACGCGAGTTGGTGTTGTTGAAGAAGCTGGAGCGAAACTAGATCTTCAGAGCGTCTGGCGCGATGATCGCCGCATGGTGACTGGATACCGAGGCACGTACCGCGCGCGGTCGTCGACGATGCCGATCCGCTGCAGCAGTATCGGCTGGGCGTGATCGTTCCTGAGGTGTACGGCGACGACGTACCCGTGTGGGCTGCGGCCTCGCGAGGTAGCTCAGGCGCGATGCCAGTCGTTGGCGATCTCGTGTGGATCTCCTTGGAACACGGCGACACGGACTATCCGATCTGGCAGCTGAACGCTGGAACCGAAGGCATCGATGAGGCAAGTGGAGAATATGTGGGGAAGTACCACGGCCTCGTCGTTGACAATGACGATCCACTGCAACTGCGTCGACTCGAGGTGTCGGTTCCTGAGGTCACAACGACGGCTGTGTGGGCCACAGCCTCCATCGACGTCGAGAACATGGAGACTCCAGCTATCGGAGCCGGGGTGTGGATCCAGTACGAGCACGCCGTCCTATCCGCGATGGGTCGGTCTCGTCTGATCCCTACGCCCGCGCCCGTAGGTAGCGAGTGAACAGGAAGCCGTCCTCTTCGAGCACATGGGCGAGGCGCATCTGACGCGAGATCTGAACGGAGCCGCTCGTGACGCGCGGTCCGTCTCCGCCGGCGAGCTGGGGCGAGATGGTGAGGTTCATCTCGTCGAGCACATCCGCGGTGGACAGTGCGCCGTTCAACTTCGCTCCACCCTCCGCCTGAACGAAGTCGGCGTCGAGTTGCGCCAACGCCGCGGCGAGATCGACCTCGCCGATTCCGGCGCGAACCGAATCGACCGACGTCGTACCTGCATCGACAGGCACGATCAGAAAACCCGCACCGCTGGTGAACAACGCAGTGGTGAGATCCACATCGCCGTGGCGACTGACAACGCCCACCCGCTGGCCGCGTTTGCGGGGCGGGCCGTATCCCTCGATGCGCACCGTCGCCGCGCCAACGATCAACACATCGGCAAGGTCACGCAGGGTCAGCAGCACCTCTTGATCGGTCTTGCTCGACAATGCTCGGGAGTTGTTGTCGACGACCGTCGACCCGTCGACGCTTGCCACCATGCACAACCCCACCCATGGCCGCTCGATGGGGCGGGGCCTCGGCACGTCGTACGCCTCTCGGACTGTGATGCGATCCGTCGGATCGTCGAACAGTCGGCGCATCGCAGCGATGATAGGCGCACGAGGTGACCAACCGGCCGGTCATGCAGGTCTGACAGCCGCTTCCTGTGGATATCTGTGCACAAACACTGGCTATTCACGTTCTGTCCCCAGAGAATTCAGCTCAAATTCAGTGGTTTTACCCCTTCCTCCCCACAGGCACGACCCTTTAAGGTGCAGAGCCGTAGCTAGCTGCGGTGTGAGGCGCGGATGGGCAGTATCTGCCTGATCGATTCGGGCATTATTGCGGGGTAGGGAGACTCTAAACCTGCGACCTCACACCGCTGCTGGCCGAAAGCAACTCAGGTTTGCGGAGGACGAATCTTCCGCTGCTGGCCGAAA
>JBDTWJ010000139.1:0-10156 GCA_040006755.1 Ilumatobacteraceae bacterium
TCACCCTGCGGCCAACGATCTGGTCCATCAGCGAAGGACGAATTGCTGAGCTCGCAAGTACCGACATGATCGAGGCTGCTACAGCGCTCCACAACGCCAACGGACAATCCGGAATCCTGATCGTCGGAAGGAAAACCTGACATGGTCGACTACGTCCCGCTCTCACGACGACGTCGCAACGCAGCCCTCGTGTCGGTTGCCGCGTTGCTCGTAGGACTGATCGCCGGTGTGCTGGTCGGACGGTCAACAGCGATCACCGCCTCCGAAGCCGCGCACGATGTGCGAACGAAGGGCGACACGCTCGGCACGCGTATCGAGGCTCTCACGATCGAGTACGACCAGGCGATCGCCGGTACCGGCGACACCGTCGAAGCTGGAGTGCTCGACGCGCTCGAACTGATCGATGGCGACATCGACAAGCTGGTCGACGAGAGCCCGTGGCTCGGCCTCGGTCAGGTCAAGCAGATGCACGATGCGACGACGGCGCTGCGAACTACTGCGGAGAATCGTGTCGACCCGGTCGAGTTCTCAAACGTCGCGTTCAGCACGGCAGCCATCGTCCGCGACACGTTCGGCGTGCTCGAAACCTGAGCGTCGATGCGCCGCCGCGACTAGTCCTTGAATATCAGCGCACTGTCGAGGCCGGCCTGGAGAAGTTCTGCATGGTCTGCGAAGTTGAGCGAGTCGAACAGGGACTGACCGTGCTCAATCGAGGAACGAAGTGCCTTCTCTCTGGTCTGAATTGCTTCGGCTGCGCCGACAGCCGCTTCGAACTCAGCCTCGCTTCCGGCGACGATTCCATCGTCGTCACCGAGGATGACATCGCCCGGCCGAATGACGACATCACCGATCCTCAACGGCACCTGCACCACCGGAATCGCCTTGGCCCCGGGAGCGAAGGGCGTCGTTCCTCGTGCGTATACCGGGAGTCCAAGCCGCACGAGCAGTGCGCTGTCACGGCAGAGGCCGTCGATCACAACGCCCGTCATTCCGCGCCGCGCAGCCTCTGTGCAGAACAACTCACCGGCGACAGCGACCTCCGGTGCTCCGGCAGAGACCACCAGGACGTCGCCGCAACCACCCAACTGGAGTGCCCCCAGGACAGACATCAGATCACCGTCGGCCTCCGCAGTGACGGCCCGCCCGACCATGCGCGATCCGGCCGCGAGGCGGCGGATGGACGAGGGGAAGACACGCAAGCGCTTGTCGGCATCGGAAAGACTTGCTGTGTCGATGTGTCGGAGACGGTCGAGTAGCGGCATGTGCAAAGTGTTGCCGATGACACCAGGTTGGCACCGACAGTCAGTCGGGCGCCCGGCTATCGTCTCGTCGAGATGATCATCCCGCTGGCGTCACGTATGGACCACGTCAAGCCTTCGGCGATCCGCGAACTGCTGCGACTGGGTGCCGATCCGGGGATCATCAACTTCGGCGGCGGCTACCCCGATGCATCGCTCTTTCCGCTGCACGATCTCGACGCCGTTTTCAGCCGTGCGATCACCGAGCATGGCAGCGAGTCGTTGCAATACACGGTCTCGACCGGCACACCGCACCTGTGCGACCAGATTGCTACGCGTATGCAACGCGACGGCACCTCGTGCACGGGTGACGACATCCTGATCCTGCACGGCGCTCAACAGGGCCTCGACCTCGTTGCCAAGATGCTGGTGAACAAGGGAGACGTGATCGTGACCGAGGACCCAACCTTCCTCGGTGGCCTCATCGCGTTCAACCCATGTGAACCGACCTATGCGTGCGTGCCTCTGGATGACGAGGGGATGGACACCGATGCGCTCGAGCGCACGCTGTCTTCGAACCCAGGTGCAAAGTTCATCTACACGATTCCCGACTTCCAGAATCCAACCGGAGTCACGATGTCGCTTGCGAGGCGCAAGCATCTGATCGAGTTGGCCAATCGCTTCAACGTCATGGTGCTGGAGGACTCTCCGTATCGTGAGATCCGGTTCGAAGGTGTGCCGCTTCCGACGCTGAAGAGTCTCGACACCCAGGGACGCGTCATCTTCCTCGGAACGTTTTCGAAGATTCTCGCGCCAGGATTACGGCTCGGTTGGGCGGTGGCCTCGCCCGACGTCATCCACCACCTTGCGTTGCTGAAACTTGCGGCCGACACCCAATCCAGCACGCTCAACATGGCCGCGGTCTCGCTGTATCTCGACCTGTACGACATCGACGGACACATCCAGACGATCCGGCAGACCTACCGCCACAAGAAGAACGTGATGCTGCAAACGATTCAGGAAAAGTTCCCCGACGAGATCACCTTCACCAATCCACAGGGCGGCATGTTCACGTGGCTGACATTCCCCGACGGATTCGAGACAGAGCGCTTCATGCTCGATCATGCGCTGCCGTTGGCAAAGGTCGCGTACGTTCCCGGCACCACCTTCTTCCCACTTGGCAACAAGCCGAACTACGCACGGATGAGCTATTCGATGCAGACCGAGGAACGCATCGTGGAGGGCATTTCTGCCCTTGGTGCGGCGCTGAAAGAGTTCATGACCACCTAGGTTCGAAACAGGCGAGGCGACACCAACGATTACGACGATGCAAGCAACCCTGGTGCGCCTCGACGCGCGGCTCAGGTCGGATCGTGAGCCGCGACGTCGATCGGAATCTGGTTCAGTATCTCGAACATTCGCGGATCAGCGTCGGCTCCATACGCTGAGACGACGATTCCAGAGCCGCCACAAATCCTGCAGCGAAGCCCGACCACGATCGAGGTGTCGTCGGGATTGCTGAATCCTTCGAACCGATAGATCCGCTCCTGAATCACGCCGGTCACGTCGTGGCACTCTTTGCAACCGCTGCACCAGATTCCATCGGCCGAGACTTCGATGCTGTCGTCGTACCCGTCGGCGCGAAGTAGCTCGATGGCGTCGGCGGGTCCGGCCGGCACGACCGGTGTGAAGTGATCCTCGGGTTGGTCCGGGTTCGGCATCATCGACCTCCTCGGCCAAACAACCGGCCGTCTTCGGCAACTGTCGTATCGAGCCTACGTCGCAGACCCATTTTGCAGCCACCCGATGGACGTAGCTACAGCAGGTCAGCGAGGTACTTCGCGGCCCGAGCTGCGCCGCCGCCGTCGACCGGCAGGTAATCAACCGGTGCTGCAACCGCGGTGGCAATCGCAGCAGCGAGACCGTCGGGATCCGACGCCTCGTCGTACGTCAGGTGATGCCCTGCGTTGTGTCGCCTCAGCCGGTGCGCGACGTGGAAGTTCTGCTCGAAATGGTGCCGAAGTGGCACGTAGACGAAGGGGCGACGATTCGCGGTCAGTTCCATGCACGTCGTGAGTCCACCTTGCACGACGGCGAGATCGCACGCCGCGAGGTGGCGGTAGAGATTGGGCACGTATGGTCGGTAAGTGACGCCCTTGCGGCGCGGCAGCGACTTCGGGTCGATGCGAGGCCCGGCTACGACCACGAACCGGAGATCATCGACTTTGCGCTGGGCGATCGGGATGGCGTCGATGGCTCGGCGTAGCAGCGAGCCGCCCACACCCGACCCTCCGACCGTCACGATGCAGACGCGCTCATCGGGGGCGTAGCCGAGCTCTGCGCGCAGCGAGTCGCGATCGACGAAGTCGGCTGGATCGAAGCCGGTGATGTAGCCCGCAAAGTCGAAGTTCGCTTCCGTCCAGGCGCGTATGGCTGGCAGATCCGGGCCGAATGAATCGGGAACGATGTCGTCTGGATCGCCGACGAAGATCGATCGATCGCGAATGCGTCGGAAGCGGGCACGTTGCTCGATCATCTCGGCGTTGTAATCCGCCGTCAGCGCGGCCTCGGCGTCGGCGCCGTCGGGCATGGGCAACCAACCGACGAAGTCGGTCATCCACGCGAACGCGAACCGCTTGAGCTCTGGGTTCTCGTGCAGGAAGTAGTCGATGTCCCACGCCTCGTCGCCGATGACGAGGTCGTAGTGCTGCTCCTCGACGACATCTCGGAAGACCGTGAAGTTGTTGACGAGTATCTCGTCCATACGCCTGATCGCTTGGAAGGCGTGCAGATCATGCTCGTGGGCCTCGTCCTCGATGTGGGCCGACTCGTTGGCCAGCCAGCGCGATGCAGGATGCACGTGCTCGCCCGCCGACTCGAGGACCTTCGTGACCGGATGCTGTGCGAGCCAGTCGATCTGCAGGTCAGGATGATGTCGCCGGAGTTCGCCCGCGATCGCCACGTCGCGCAGCGCATGACCGAGACCGATGGGAGACGAGACGTACAGCGCGCGCTTCTGCCGGCAAGCGGCGTGCACCCAGCGTGTCGTGCTGCGGGTGGGCGCGACCGTTTCGACGAAGTCCTCGATGAGCTGGTTGACGAGGATCGGATCCCGCGCCATCGGACCGTGACCACCGCCGGCCACGATGACGAGGCTCCCATGCAGGATCTCCGCGAGCTCGCCGCCCGCGGCGTGCGGTCGTATCCGGTCATCCTCGCCGTGGATCACCAGCACCGGTGTATCGACCCGCTCGCAGACTTTGCGGAATGCCTCCTCGCCGTGCACGTGCGCGGCACGGCTGGTCTCGGCGAGCACCGACGGCGGCATTTCGAGGCCCCACCCGACGCAGTCCTCGATCTGTTTGGTCGAGTGCGGTTCACTGAACATCTGGCTGAAGAAGAAGGCAAGAAAGTCCTCGTACTTGCGCTCCCAGTAGTAGGAGTTGTACTTGGCCCAGCCCTCGGTGCTTTCAAGCGGCTCGTCGAATGGATACTCCTGGCGGTCGGGAATATTCGACGTCAGTGGCACGGCGGGACCGATGAAAACGAGCCCGCGCACTCGCTCGGGATGGTCGGCGGCAAGCTGTATGCCCCACAGTGCGCCTCTCGACAGCGAGACGAGAACCGCGGCACTGGTGTGCGTTGTATCGAGAACAGCGAGTGCATCCGCGGCGAACTCGAGGTGCGAATAGGAGGCTGCTTCTGTTGGCCTCCCCGACAGGCCGGTCCCTCGACCGTCGAACGTGATGACCCGGTGGCGCCGAGCGAGCGTGGGAACCTGCAATTTCCAGAATCGCGACTGGATGATGGACCACGTCGGGAGCAGCAGGATGGTCGTTGGTCCATCCCCGAAGCTCTCCCAATGGAGGTCGACGCCATTACGCACGACGACGCCACTGTCGGTGGGCTCCATCGCTCTCATGGGACTCCTCCTGCGCTCGTTGCACTGGCGGCCGCCGCACGGTCTTCGGCAAGCCGGATCAATTCGCCCACTCGTCGCAGACTCGACCGAATGGGCATCTGTTTGCGATCGAACCCGAGCAGCAGCAACGACTCCGACCCGATGAACGCAGTGCCGATGAGCGTGCCAACTTCAGCGGGAGCGAACGGACCAAGACCGCCGAATGTTTCGGCGGCTTCGGTGGCAACCTCGGTGAGCAACTCGAACCAACCGGCCACGATGGCCCGCGCGGCTTCACCGATGTCGGACGTTGACCAACCAGCCGCAATCATCTCTTGAAGTACCCGTACGTAACCGGACTCGAGATCGTCTTCCAGGAAATCGCACGCCTGCTCGTACCGGCGTGACAGCCGAACGTCTTGCGAATACATCGCCACCTGACGTGCGAGGCGTCGCCGGTTCTCGGCTTCGAGCAGGGCCAGAACCATCGCCCGCTTTGACCCGAAGTGGTAGTGCACCTGCGACAAAGGCACACCCGCCTGCTGGGCGATCTTCCTCGTCGACAGCCCGGCATAGCCATCTGACAACAGGCACGAGCGCGCGGCAGTGAGGATTGCGCCTGCGGTGTCGGCTTCCACAACATCCATTCGGGACATCGACTTCTCCTGATCTGTTTACCTACAAGAGACCGCCCGATCGGTCGATCGGCCGAATGAAGAATGCCACAGCCGTGCCCACAAATCAAGACTTGACAGCTATTCACATGGGCGCGACACTCTCGTTCGGTCGATCGACCGATCAGCCTCAACGAACCGGAGACGTACCATGACGACAACCGCCACGACCATGACGCAGGAATTGCTGAGCGCCGAGATGCTGAAGCGTTTCGACGAACGAGCAGCGGCCTACGACCGTGACAACTCGTTCTTCACCGAGGACTTCGAAGAGCTACGCGCCAGCGGCTTCTTTCGCGCCTCGCTCCCGACGGAATTCGGCGGAGCCGGAATGAACCTCGGCGAAATCAACGGTCTGCTACGGCGCATTGCGTATGTCGCGCCCGCGACCGCTGTTGCGGTCAACATGCACCACTACTTCGTTGGGCTCTGCGCAGATCTACATCGTGCCGGCGATCCGTCCGGCGGCTGGGTGCTGCAGCGTGCAGCCGATGGTGACATCTTCGCGGCGGGCCACGGTGAGGCGGGCAACGACATCCCCGTGCTGCTTTCATCCACCAACGCGGTCCGCGTCGACGGAGGGTGGGAGTTCACCGGGCACAAGATCTTCGGCAGCCTGTCGCCGGTCTGGACGCAACTCGGCATACATGGCATGGATACGAGCGACCCTGCCAACCCGAAAGTGGTGCACGCCTTCATGCATCGCTCAGCGCGCGGGTACCGGATCGAGGAGACATGGGACACCATGGGGATGCGCGCAACTCAATCGAACGACACGATTCTCGATCGCGCCTTCGTTCCCGACGATGCCACCATCCTCGTCTGTCCCGCAGGCTTCGCGGGTGCGGGCATGTTCCAGGTCGCGTTGTTCGCATGGGCTCTTCTTGGATTTGCCGGGGTGTACTCATCGATTGCCCGACGAGCCTTCGACGAGACCGTCAAGAAGATGCACGAGCGCGGCTCCATCGCGATGACACGTTCGATGGCATATCACCCCGAGGTGCAGCACCAGATTGCAGAGATGCGCATCCATCTCGAGGCGATGACCGCCCACCTCGACCGGGCGTGCGACGACTGGTCCACTGGCGTCGATCACGGCATGGATTGGCCGACGAAGATCGTTGCCTGCAAGTACGACGTCGTGAACCGTGCATGGAGCGTCGTGGACAACGCACTCGACCTCAGCGGCGGCAGTGGCATCTTCGCGCGGAGCCGTTTCCAACAGATGTTCCGCGATGCTCGTCTCGGCCGCATTCACCCCGGCAATTCGATGCTGACACATGAGCTGGTCGGCAAGCTCAGCCTCGGCATCAACCCAGACGAACAACCACGATGGGGCTGATGCTCGTCAGCTGGGCATAGGCCGAACGGCTCATTCAACGACTCCCAAGGATTTGCCCGCGGTGCTGTCGGTGGGCGCTGCCCACCGATAGAGGTCGTATCCCGAGACCGTGTCTGCATCCTGCAACTCCAGTCTGCCCGACTGCTCACTCCGGACTTCCAGCACTTGAGGACGGCTTGAGAAAGGCTTACGGATCGCAGCATGTACATCGGGGCGTTTCGCCTCTATATCTACACATGTACAGCGGGGTGAACGGCGGGCACCGCGGTACGGCGGAACCAACGCCGAAGAGGGAGGCGCACATGCGTCGACAACTGAAAGTGGCACTATTCCAAATGGCTCCGGTCGTGATGCTCGTCATCACGGTTGCAGCGCCCCGGAAGTGGGGATCATGAAGAACATCAGCCATACGACCAAGCGGGCGATCTTCTCGATCGCCACGACCGTGGCCCTGGTCTCGACAGTCGGGGCTCCGTTCAAGTGGTCGATGAGGATCTGGTTGCCGCCCCTCGGCTGACGCAGGTTTGTCCGCCTACGACGCGATTGTGAGTGCGCTCTCGTACCCGGTCGTGTCGTAGGCAATCCACATGTCTCGCCCTGAGGTCACGACGATCCAGAGCTCGAGATTGTGCGACGCAGCGATGGTTCGTGACTGCGTCCCGAAGTTGAACGTCAGCCGCTTGTAGTCGTCCTCGCCGGCGAAGGTCACCGTAGCTGTGGCGAACACGTTGCACGACCCGGAGTCGGCACAGTCGACGAGCGCTACATACGGTTGGACGGTAGCCAACTGAAAATCCTTCGATGCGGCGTACAGCACCAGACTGACCGGTCCGTTCAACTGAATTTCGCCGGCCGGGTCCAAGCGGAACCGCTGCAACCTGTCCGGGCTGTTCCAGTTCAAGAACGTTCCGTTCCTCAGGGTGCGGCCGGGGTGTGTGTCGCGGTCATTGTCGAGGTTCGGCACCGGTCCGGTGTTCAGCGGCGCTCGACTGACGAGTGGTAGCACCGCTTGCCCGGCGACGTCGCCCGGCGCAGAGGATGCCAGCAGGTATGTCCCAACCGCGGGCGATGGTGGCACCTTCGTCGTAGTCGTCGGAACGGTTGTTGCCGGCAGTGTGGTGGTCGGCGCTGCCGTCGGCGGCGGCGGAGTGGTCGGTGGCTCCGTAGTGATCGGTGCAGCTGGCGCGGGTGGCGAAGCAGGGGCAGCCGTGGTTGGTGCGGCGGTCGTCGGTGTCGGACCCTTCCTGACGGGCACGGTTTGATCAGGGACTGTCCCATCGACTGCGTCGGGAGCGGTTGTCACGGTGCTGGTGGATGTCGGCCCTACCGGCGCTGTGCCGTTGGACGAGCTGAACGGGTCGCTCGACTGCGGTCGCTGGTTCTGATTCTGGCCGTCTGACGTCGGCGAATCGTCTGGCTCGGTCGATCTCGACAGAACGACCGTCGAGTGATCGGGGGCTCCGGGGAAGTCGTCAACGACGGTCACCGCAGCGGTCGACGTTCGCAGCTGGTGGGTCTCCACGGGGGTGGCCGCGGTGCCGAGAGCTGCAGCTGTCATTCCAGCGACTGCCATCATTGCCGGCGCCGCCGCGGCGGCACCAGCGAGGCCAGTGGGGAAGAACGCGAGTTGGGTCAACCACGACAGCGGGCCCATCGCGAAACGCAACTTTCCGAGCGAGATACTGAGGAACGCCCGAACAACGTTGGCATCGAACTGCGTGCCGGCACAATTGGCGAGTTCTGCTCGGGCCTCCGCGGCGGAGCCGGGCTTCTTGTACGAACGCACTGACGTCATCACGTCGAAGGTGTCTGCCACTGCGACGATGCGCGCCGCCAGCGAGATGTCGGTCTTGCGCAAGCCATTCGGGTAGCCCGTCCCGTCCCAGCGCTCGTGATGCTCACCCACTGCTCGGACCGACGGGCCCAGCCAACCCGCGAGCGGTGCGACCAACCGCGCACCGATACCCGGGTGACGTTGGATGACCTCGTACTCCTCGGGCGTGAGAGCGTCCGGCTTGTTGAGGATCTCGTACGGCATCTCCAGCTTGCCGATGTCGTGCAACAGGGCCGCCCACCGCAGTCGGTCGATTTCCTCTTCCGGCAGCCCGAGCTCCTCAGCGATCATCGACGAGTACGCCCGCACCCGTTCTGAGTGCCCACGTGTCAGTCGGTCGTGTTGGCTGAGATCCGCAACGAGCTCGAGCAACCGTTGAGCTGCCAGAGCGGGCTCGTCGGCGCCGATGCGCCGATACTCCTCCAGTCGTCGCTGGAGCTCGAGCGTGCCTCCCGTCCGCATGGCGATCTTGAATCGAGACGGCGCCTCGTCGGGGAATACGAGCGTCAAGCTGAGGAGCGCGGCCAGGGGCAACATGCGTCTCGTCACCCTGTCGGCGCCAAACAGCACGACCGTCGACCCCACCGCGACGGCGATGAGCCGAACGATCGCTACAGGCCAGCTGTGAGCGGACGGAATCAACTTCGACAACACCAAAGCGGCAAGAATGGAGCACAGGAACGGAATCAGGTACACCGCGACCCGGACGCCGCGCGACAACCACGGACGCCCGAGCCAGCGATCAGCTGTCAGATCCTTCGTTTGCTCCACATGGGCTTATCGGCACGGAGAGCCTGCCAGTGGAGGACCAAACGCGCTCGATCAGCTCATATACCTGAGACGCGCTCCTGTTCAACCACGGTGCGGCCATCACTCGAGACGTGGGCCTCGCGTGTGCTGCGAAAGCCCAGCATGGTGCCGCGGGCCAGCGACGCCAAGAGCCCAACGCCACCAACGACGAGCAGGATGATTCCGATCGTGTGCAGGTCGAAGCCAGTCGAATTGTCCGTGACCGCCCATGTCAGGATCGCTCCCGCTGCGATCAGTAAAAGGCTCAATGCTCCCATTTGTACAGACCTCCTAGTCCGAGACACCGCCGAGGCGGCGGGGTGCTGTGGAAAGGTGTGCCCGATGGTCTCCCGGGATAAACAATCCGAGATCAGTGCG
>JBDTWJ010000140.1:0-10147 GCA_040006755.1 Ilumatobacteraceae bacterium
TCGGCATGTCGCTGTTGATCATGGCCGCCGTCATCTATCCAGCCCTCAACTTCTCTCGATAGGAGCACACCATGAACATCGAATTGATGCTGTCAGCCCTCACCCATGTGATCTACGGCCAGATGCGCCGACTGACTCCCGACACGTCTCAGAGCGACCGCGGCGCCGTGTCCTTGGAGCAGGTGCTGTGGTTCGTCGCCGCCGGCGTAGCGGTTGCGGTCATAGCGAGCATCCTCTGGGGAAAGATCAAAACCGAGGCCGAGAAGCCGATCCAGGCACCGACAGCGCCGTGAATCGCGAGTCGTGAACGCAGAAGTCGGGATCGAGAACGATCGTGGCTCCGCGTCCCTGACGATCGTTCTCCTGGCACCGCTGCTTCTGGTGTTGATGTTCGCCGGGTTCCAGGCCGCGATGTGGAATCACACGCGCACCGAGGCGCGGGTCATCGCCCGCGAGACAGCGGTGCTGGTTGCGCGAGACCAGTTGTCGTCGCCGCAGGCAGCGGCGGCCGCAACGACATCGTTGACGCACGACAGCGTGCTCACCTCCGTGAACGTTCTGGTCGACACCACCGCGACCCTCGTTGTCGTCACGATCACCGGCGACGCACCCGGCATGTTGCGAGGTACGTCGGCTCCCGTTCGGGTAACCGTGGCGGTTTCTCTCGAAGGATGGGTGCCACTGTGAGGTGGCACGCCGACCGCGGCGATGCAAACGCCCTCGGGCTCGTGCTGATTGCGCCCGTCGCGCTTGCGCTGGCAGTTCTCATTCTGTGGATCGGACGCGGGGTCGACACCGACGCACAGGTGCAGTCGGCGAGCTCAGCAGCAGCGCAGGCAGCTGCTCGACAACGCAGCCCGGTGTCGGCGGTGGCCGTGGCGCAAGCGACGGCTGCGGCAATGCTCAGCGATGTCAAGGCGTGCTCGGGTGGTCCTGCCGTCTGGATCGACGCTTCCGCGTTCCACGCGGGTGGCGAGGTCACCGTCATCGTGTCGTGCTCGCCGCAGCGGTCAGATCTCGTGCTGGTCGGCCCCAGCGCAATGATGTTCACGGCAACGTCGACGGCGGCAATCGACCCGTACAGAGCAGCGGCTCTGCCATGACTCACGTTTCCGATCGCAGTGGAGATTCCGGCTCGGCGACGGTGCTGATGATCACGCTCTGCTTTACATTTCTCGCTGGGTCACTCGTGTGGTTGTCGCGGACCATCGACGCGTCGCTGCACGATCGCACCAACGCCGCGGCGATCGCATTCCAAGCAGCGCGCGCTGGCGCGCAGGCAATCGACCCCGCGTCGGCCCGCTCGGGCCTGCCGACCATCGATCCCGCCGCGGCTCGAGTCGCCGTCGCGGCCACGACCGCTCGCCTACTCGCGGCGAACGACGATGTCGGGTTGCTGAGCGCGGTGACGATCATGAGTAATCGAGTGACCGTGTCGGTCACCATCACCACCACCGGGCGCGCCGCGACAGGTACGGCATCGGCATCGGCCGTTTTGGGCGTCGACGCGCCAATGCCGTGAGAGTTGCCCCGATGCGCACAGCATCCAGTTCTCGAGCTGGCATGCGGTCGGCGATTCGATTCGTCGTGGCTTTGGTGACCCTGCTCGGAATCGTTCTCGGCCTTCCGCTGCTGCTCGCCGTCGCCGCGCAGCAACGCTTCGAGCACATCTCGCCGTTGCACGGTTTGCAGGCTCCGTGGCGATGGTCGATCGAGGAAATGCGATCTTGGCGCAGACAGCTGTCTCAGGGTTTGGAGTCTTCGGCCGCATTGGTCGACATCTTCCTTCGCCTGGCATTGGTCGTTGGGTGGGTGTGCGTTGCGGTACTCGTGTACACCGTGATCGATGAAGGTGTGTTCCAACTGCGTCATGGAATGCCATCGTCACCGCATCGCCGGCTCGGCGGTTTCGGCAGCCTCGGCGCGCTCGGCCGAAGGTTGGCAACGATCCTGATCGCCGCGCTCCCACTTGTGATCAGCGCGTCGCCGACGTTGGTGAGGGCTGCTCCTCGTGCCGCATCCGGTGCCGTGTACCAACGCGTTGCGGACCTCCCAGATCCGACAACCACCATCCTCGCAGTTCCAGCTGCCAACGAGGCCGAATCTGCCTCCACGATGGGCGATGGTTGGTCGGTTGTCGAGGTGAAACGCGGCGACTCGGTGTGGGGCATCGCCCAGCGCATCGCCGAGGGAAATGACGTTGCGACGGTCGCGCAGCAGATCGTGGGTGCCAACCTCGGGACGGTCATGAGCGACGGTCACAGGTTTTCCACGCCCGCGCTCATCGAGCCCGGTTGGCTGCTGAACGTGCCCAGCGCTGGACCCGCAATACCGATCGTGCTGACTCCGATGAACGACCTTCCGTCGGCCGGAACCTACGTCGTGACGGCGGGTGATTCGTACTGGGGAATTGCGCAGGTCCATCTCGATCCATCGGCGACAGATGGTGACATCGCGACCTACACCCGCCACTTGATCGACATCAACGCGCCGGCACTCGGCTATCGGGACGAGCGGTTGATCCGGCCTGGCGATGTGGTGCAACTCGGCGTGCCTGCCGTGGCACCAGATGCGCAGTCGCCGACCGAGACTCCGGATCTCGAGGTCCTGCCAGTTGTTGTCACCTCGTTGACGCCGGTTGTCGTCCCGGTTCCGACGTCGGTCGACCCGCAGCCCCCGGTGATCGAATCGCCTCCAACAACAGAGGCAGCATTCCTCACCCCGCCAACGGTCGTCAGCGAGTCGGCGGTCGCGACGATCTCTGCGGTCGTCGACGAGTGGTCGAACAACGACGTTCCGGTGAAGCGCGGTCTGGCAGCGGCGGTCCTGTTGTCGGGCGGCGCAATCGCGGTCCTCGAAGTGCGTCGCCGTCAGCAGCTGCGCAGCGCCCGCATCGGAGCGCGTTTGGTGCCCCCCACACTCGAGGCGATCGAAACCGAAGTGCTGCTGCGGTCGCTCACGCCGGCTGATCGACTGGCGCGAGTCGATCTCGCGTTGCGTTCATCGGGACCAGATCTTGCACATCAGCATGCCCGGGCCGTGGCGATCGAGGTTGCCGAGGATGGCGACATCCGCCTCTATACCGACCGTCTCGCTTCGGTCGTCGCCCGACACTGGATCCTCGATATCGATGCCGGAGCATGGCGTTTGCCGGCCGCTGTCTCGCTCACAGATCTCGCAGACACTGCGCTCGGCCTCAACCAGCCGTGCCCCGCCATCGTGCACATTGGTGAGACAGCGGGCGGCGACCTGTTCATGGATCTGGAGGCCGTGGGCGTTCTGAGCATCGACGCCGAGCCCGGCATCGCTGCCTCGATCGTGCGTTACGCCGCGGCGTCGCTCGCGGTCTCACCATTTGCCGAGTCGAGCCGAATCTTCACGGTGGGCATCGAGATCGACGCGCACCTCGGGAACCCGTGCGTCGAATCCTACGATTCGGTTGCTTCGGCCGCCGAGGGTGTGCGATCGACGGTTGGCAGCATCACTGCGGCAACCAGTGGCGTGATCACGACGTTTGCACTCCGCGTCGCTGCTCATGGAGGAGAGGCGTGGGAGCCGACACTGTTGCTCTCTGTCGGCGGGGTGGCTCCCGAGGAACTCAGTCTGCTCGCGTCGCTCGGTGGTGGAGGCGGACGCGGAGTCGGAGTGATGATCGACCGTCCGGTCGTCGGTAGCGCCGTGCTGCGCGCCGTCGATGGCGAGTTCGTACTCGAGCCATTAGGTCGAAGGATCACACCGGTCGGACTGTCCGTTGCGGACGTAGTCGCCGTCGACAACCTTCTCGGCGCTGCCGACCGACCCTTGATCGCCGATCTCGACGCGGTCGTCGATGTCCCGCCAACGCCCAGTGGGCAGTTCGCTGATCGCGTCAGCGAACTCGTCGTTCAGGTGTTGGGTCACGTCGCCGTGCGCACGCGGACCGACAGGTCCATCGAGTTCGACCGGTCGAAATCGCAGGAGTTGGTCGTGTGGCTGAGTCAGCATCGCCACCGTCCGACGCGGACCTCGGCACGTACGGCCCTGTGGGATCTCGCCGTGCGCGACGCAACGTTCTCGAACGTCGTCAGCGATGCGCGTCGAGCGATGGCGAGGGCTGTCGCTCCACCGGCCGGGCAGGAGTGGATCGGACGCACGCTGAACGAGAACCTGCCGCTGCACGACCTCATCGTCAGCGACGTCGAACTACTGGCCGATCGAGTTGCCGCTGCACGCGGACTCGCGGGTGCCGAGGCCATTGCTGTTCTCAGGCCCGGCGTCGAACTGATCAACGGAATTCCGTTCGCAGGCACCTCTTACCTGTGGCCGGATGCAGAGGGGATCACATCGGCGTTGGTGCTGCTCGCCACTTCGGCGGCGGCCGATCTGGCCGCTCACTATTTGGCTGTCGGAGATGTCGAGGGAGTGTTCTGGTCCACGGGGCGCGGTCTGCAAGTTCTCGCCGGGCACGAGGAATTGATTGCCTTGCGCATGCGTGCGCACGCTTTGCGAGGCGATCTTGCCGGTGTGCGCAGTGAGTGGGACAGCTACGAGCGTGCAGTTCACGCCGACAGTTGGGCGGCAGCTGAGCCGTCGCCGAAGCTGATCGAACTCCGCCGACGACTGTTGTCGCCCTCGCTGGCGTCATAACTTCGATTCCCCTGTTGCGTTTGGCGCCGGAGGCCCCGTAGCGGGGCGTGCAGTTACAAACGCTGCGCCGACCCGAGTGCGTTTGGCGCCGGAGGCCCCGTAGCGGGGCGTGCAGTTACAAACGCTGCGTTGCGCGTCGGGGCTCGTTAGATGGATTGCCAGGGAGGCTTTGAGGCGAACGTGTCGCGGTAGTAGTCGGTCAGCGTGAGCTGTGCGGCGGGCCGCCTCGTCGTCGACGACGGTTGCATGTGGGTGCAGCTGAAGGGCCGTCTACCCGTGCGGCACCGACCGCCCGTTGGCGTCGAACCTCAACTTCGTGCGCGGACAAACGGTCAGCAACGAGGTCATGGTGCAACCCGGTGCCGATGGCATGGTCTGCGTCTTCACGACCTCAGCAACTCACTTGGTCGTCGACCTCGACGCCACATACGAAGTCGGCGGGGCCAGCCACTTCACTGCATTGGTGCCGGGCCGCCTTGCCGACACCCGCTTGTCGACGAAGGTACTCGCCGGCGAGCCCGTGGAGTGGGCTGTCGTCGCTGACGATGGTGCGCCAGTCGGCACGAGCGCAGTGTCGCTGAACATCGCGGTCACTGAACCAGAGGGCGCCGGCTTCCTCACCGTCTACGCCTGCGAGACGGCCATGCCGCTTGCCTCGAACCTCAACTTCGCTGCTGGCCAGACCATCAGTAACCACGTCACGGTGACCCTTGGCGCAAGCGGGAAGATCTGCGTATTCGCTAGTCGCAATACCAATGTCGTGATCGACGTGGAGGGGATCTACCAACCCGGCTGAGGGAAGCCGGCTGTCCAGTGCGTCGTGTTGTCGTGGGTGATGATGTAGGCGTCGTAGCCGTACTGGGCTTCGATCCAACTGAGACCTTCGACACCCATCACGAACAGTGCCGTGGCGTATGCGTCGGCGGTGCCGAGGTCGGGGCCGATCACCGTGGCGCTGGCGAGGTCGGTGGTCGGCTGTCCCGTGTGAGGATCGATGATGTGCGCGCCGCGTTCGTACGTCGCGGACGTCGCGATCCCGACATTTCCGGCCACCGTGACCACGGTTGCCTGCTGGAGCGGCGAGGCGGGATGGCGGATTCCGACACGCCAGCCGCTGACGTCGCTGGGGGCACCTCGCAGAGCAATGTCTCCTCCGGCGTTGATGCACAGGTTGCGGGCTCCGGCGGCTTCGAGCATGGTCGCTGCGCGTTCGATCGCCCATCCTTTGACGTATCCGGACGGATCGAGGTTTGTCCCGTTGGGCGCCGGCACCGCATAGGCGTCGAAGCTGCCGTTCGTGATGTCGGTCAGCTCGACGCAGCGGAGCAGCATGTCCTGCACTTCGGTGCTGAGTTCGGTGACGAAGAGCTGACCGCGGCCGAACCGAGTGATCTCAGTGTGTTCCTGATACGTGCTGAAGGTGTCGTCGACGTGATGCAGCCAGGTGATGACTTCAGTGAGCGCTTCGGGTGGTGGCAGGGGTTCCCGAATGTCGATGCTGATGGCCATGCCCATGACGTGTTCGACATGTTGGATCTGGTGAACGGTTTTGTTCATCCGCGCGCCGTCGCTCCCGCTGCACGCGCCTGGTCGATTGCCGATTGGAGCGATCGGACGTACGCGTCGCTCGTGTAGGTCGCGCCCGAGACAGTGTCGATCTGCGCGCTTTGAGCCGAGAGCACCTCGGACCGCAGTGTGGGCAGTGCCCGGGCGTTGATCCGAACGCTCTTCTTGTCGCCGGTCGGGTAGGCGACGATGGCCACTTCACTGATGGCACCGTTGGTGAACTGCAGCTGGACCTGCACGGGGCCGTACTCGGTGTTGACGAGTTGGCCGTTGAACGCCTGGACTGCAGCGACCGGGGTGGCCGCTGGGGCCGACGGGGTCGGTGCAGCTGTGGTCGCTGTCGCCGACGGAACGCCGGCAGCCGTCGCCGCTGGTGTCGTTGCCGGTGTTGCGGCTGACGTCGGCGGCGCGGACGTGATCTGGACGCCCACCGGGACTACAGCCGGGAGCGCTGCGAGCGCTTGGTTGGCGGACTTGGAAGCGTTGAGGTCGGCGAACAGGTACGTGAGGCCGCCGGTGGTGGCGCAGCTGATCGCCAGTGCTCCGAGTCGTGCAATCCGCGCCGGGTGTCTCTTGGCGTGCCTTGTCTGCGCTGGAGGTGGCGGTGGGGACAGACTCCCCGACGCCGGCGATCGGCCGGCATTGCCGTCGCGTCGTTGGTTCAGGCGTTCGAGGCGTTCGAGGCGTTCGAGGAGCGGGTCACCGGCGGATTTCGATAGCGGCTGCGTGCTCATTGACCTGAGGGAACTCCCCCAAACTCAAAGCGGCGTAAGGGCAATGTTAACGTCACCTGTGAATCAGGTCCTGCGGGGCACGACGAGGGCTAGGACACGTACACCCGCTGCGTACACCCCGAGAGCCGCGGTGGCGACGAGACCGGCTTCGAACATCAACGTGGTTCCGTCGGTTCCTGACTGGAATCCGTGCAGTCCCGCCAGCACAACACCGACAACGGACGTCAGGTGAACGATCCGCCACAGTCTCGGTCGCAGTCGCTTTCGTGGCCACGACGTGAACACCGTGATCGCGAACAGATACATGGCGATCACGCCCCACGTGATCGCCCATGACGAGTCTCGTGCGGTCCCCGGTATGAAGACCTGGAGCAGACCGATTCCGGAGTTGCTATCCAGATAGGAGGCAAGTACGTGTACGACGGTGAACGCGAGCGCGACCCCGCCGAACCAGTTGTGCAGGTCGAGCCACCAGGCCGGTCGCCGTCGTTCGCCGGTGTTGCGCGAGGAGAAGAAGAACCCCGACATCAGTGCTGCAACGGCGAGAATCGTCGCGACGACACCGGTTGATCGGGTGGCGTACCACCACAGATTGTTCATTCGGAATCGCCGTTCGAATACGGTGGAACCGGCGCCACCGGAAGGCGAATGGTCACCGTGACACCGCGTCCTGCTGGCGAGTGCAGATCCACCGTTCCGTGGTGGGCGGTGACGATCGCTTCGACGATCGACATCCCGAGGCCTGCGCCGCCGGTTTCGCGGGACCGCGACGTGTCGGTGCGGTAGAAGCGCTCGAACACCAGAGCGGCCTCGGGCGGGGCCATGCCGGGACCATCGTCGCTGAAGGTGATGACCGCGTTGCTGCCTTCGGTACGGAGATCGATCGTCGAGGTCGTGCGCGCCGGAGTATGGGCTCGCACGTTGGCCAGCACATTGTCGATGACTTGGCGCAGGCGGCTGGCATCGCCCGTCACGATGACGACTTCGGAGATGCTGAGCGCGACCGGAAATTCGGGGGCGACCGTGCGTGCGGTCCTGATTGCATCGACGAGGAGGGCGGCGAGGTCGACAGCGGTCTGCTCGAGCGGTCGCCCTTCGTCGAGTCGAGCAAGCAGCAGCAGTTCCTCGACGAGTTCGTTCATCCGCGCGGTTTCGGCGGCGATGCCGTGAATCGCACGATCGAGATCCTTGGGATGGTCTCGTGCGCCTCGGTCGACGAGCTCGGCATACGCACTGACTGCCGCCAACGGGGTGCGCAGTTCATGCGAGACATCTGCGACGAAGCGGCGCATTCGTTGCTCGGATGTGCGCAGCTCGGCCTCCGTTACATCGCGTTCTGCGAATGCCTCATCGATCCGGTCGAGCATCGTGTTCAACGCAGCAGCCAGCCGGCCGACCTCGGTGCCCGCCGCCGCGCCCGGAGCACGTTGGGTGAGCTGTCCACCCCCGGCGATGGCCAGAGCGGTCTGTTCGACGCGGCGCAGAGGCTTCAGCCCGGCGCGGACCAGCAACCATCCGCCGGCGATTGCGATGGTGAGTGCGCCCACCGCAACGACGACTTCGATGGCCAGCAGACGGGTGCGCGATTCGGTGATCTCGTGGAGGGTCTGACCGACGAAGAGTTCGCTGCCGTCGTCGAGGCGAGAGATCCGCAACCGGATCTCATCGTCGCCCGATGTCGCCTGTGCTGTACGGAAGATCGCCGGGTCGGGTTGGCCGACCGATTGAAATGGAGGCCAGGAGAGGTTGGTGATCGAATCGAGGGAGATTGCGGCCGGCTCGTGGCCGGGCTCACGCGCGGGGATGACGAACCGGGTCGTCCCCTTGCTGTCTCGCATCGCGACGAAGATGCCGGGAGCGGTCTGCGCTATCTGTATCTCCAGATCACGCGGTTCGGACGCGATGAGCTCCTCGAGAGGTTCGTGCGCTCGTTGCAGCGAGTCGTCGATCTGGCGAAGCTGTGAGCGTGAGAACGCGGCATACGTCGCGGCTCCGGCGAGGGCGAGTGCCACGAGCGCGACCAGGCCGATGGTTGCGACGAGTTTGGCGCGGAGTGACATCTAGGTGTCCGAGTCGGTGTCGCGCAGCACGTAGCCGACAAGGCGGATGGTGTGGATCAGCGGGGCACCGAGACGATTGATCTTCTTGCGCAGATAGCTGATGTAGGTCTCCAAGATGTTGGAGTCCCCATCGAAGTCGTAGTGCCACACGTGGTCGAGAATTTGCGCCTTCGACAGCACCCGCCGAGGATTCATCAGGAAGTATTGCAGCAGGTTGAATTCCGTCGCCGTCAACTCGATCGGTGTGCCCGCGCGCGAGACCTCCCTGCTCTCGGGATCGAGCACGAGGTCCGCGAATACGAGCTGATCCGCTGATCTGGTCGACGACGTGGTCCGCAACAAGATGGCGCGCACCCTCACCACGATCTCCGCGAGAGAGAACGGTTTGGTGACGTAGTCGTCACCGCCGGCCGAGAATCCGGCGATCTTGTCGTCGAGTGCATCACGAGCACTCAAGAACAGAATCGGAATGTCGAGCCCACCGGCGCGAACGCGGCGGGCGACCTCCAAGCCGTCGAGGTCAGGGAGCATCACATCCAGCACGATGAGGTCTGGGAGATTCGTCTGGGCTTGTGTCAAACCGGTGCGACCTGTCCGTGCCTCGAGCACCTCGAAGCCTTCGTAGCGCAGAGCCGTCGCGATCGCATCGACGATCGACGGTTCATCGTCGACGACCAAGATGCGCTGTTGGATCCCGTTCTGGCGATCCGATGGAGCAGTTGACGATGGCACACACGCATTCAACTCGTTCATTCACGAGTGAATCATCAATCGCCGAAATTCTCAGCTGGCACTCAGCGTTGCTCGACACCTCGGACCACGCGGCGATGGCGGGCTCGTGCTCTTGGGTACACGAACCCGTTCGCGTTCAGCCAAGCGTTCAAACGTCACGCCGGCGCGGGCCCAGCGAATACCGCGACCGAGCCTCCGTGTGAAGATTGGAGCCGGGTGTGAGAATCGAACTCACGACATCTTCATTACAAGTGAAGTGCTCTGCCGACTGAGCTAACCCGGCGGGGTTCGGGAAATGGTAGAGGACTGCCCTCGATAAACCCTACGAGAAAGGTCATGCGCCTCCGGGTCGACCATTGCATCTGCCAGACCGTGACGAGGACGGCCAACTGACGACCGTCGACCGCAAAACCGAGGCCGGCTTCAACG
>JBDTWJ010000141.1:0-10039 GCA_040006755.1 Ilumatobacteraceae bacterium
GACGACGAGGGCGACGACGAGGGCGACGACGAGGGCGACGACGAGGGCGACGACGGCGACGAAGCGTGCGATGCGGTCCTGACGCTCGTGAAGTGGCCCGACAACGGCGATGGCGGGACGCTCGACGGCTTGGATTTCCAACTGCTGCTCGACGGTGTCGCCGTCGACCAGGCGACAGACCTCGTCGTGAGCGCCGGCGTGGATCACGAGGTCACCGAGGAGCCCCAGCCCGGATACGAATTCGTCGACATGCTGTGCACGAACGAGGCGCAGAACGTCCACAGCGATCAGGTCGATGGCGACAGGCTCGTCACCCTCTCGCCGGGCGAGCACGTCTACTGCGCGGTCATCAACGACGACATCGCGCCCACCATCACGGTGCACAAGACGGTCATCAACAACAACGGGGGCACCACGGGGAATGTCGACTTCCAGCTGACGATCAACGATGAACCGGCCGATCAGGATGTGACTGCCTACGACGTCATGGCCAACGCCGAGAGCATCGTCTCCGAGGTTCCATTCGACGGGTATACCGCCACGTCAGTGGTCTGCATCTCCGATGTCGAAGGTTCGCCGAACAACAAGTCGGAGTCCGGGACGGGCACGATCAGCGTCACGCCGGCTCTCGCCGAGAACATCGACTGCACCATCACCAACGACGACAACAACCCGACCGACCCCGCTGACCTTGCGATCACGAAGAGCGACGACGGCCTGGTCAAGGTCGCTGGTGGCGAGTCGTTCGACTACACCATCACCGTGCAGAACATCGGCGGTAGTGACCTGCTCGACGATGCACCTGTCACGGTGACCGACCAACTGCCTTCTGGCCTCGTCTATGTGGCTGTCCCGAGCAACTGCACACAAGCGAGCCAGACGCTGACCTGCTTGGTCGACGCCGCTGACCTGGACGCCGGCGATGAGCCTGTCGTGATCACCGTGACCGTGAAGGCGCTCGCCGACGCAGCCAGCGGTACGTACACCAACATCGCCTTCGTCGACACCCCGCAGGACCCGACGTGCCAAGGCGCCGTCGACATGCAGTCGGCGTTCTACGAGCAAGAGTGCGAACCGGAGTGCGACGACTCCACCAACAACGTCGCTTGCGAAGATACGACCATCAAGCGCGAGGCCAGCCTGACGATCGACAAGGTCGACAACGTCGAGGCCGTCAGCCCCGGTGGCGAATACTCGTACCTGATCACGGTCACCAACCCCGGACCCTCAACCTTTGTTGCCGACCTGGTGATGACCGACGATCTTCCCGCTGGGCTTCAGCTCGTGTCGGTCATTGCCGACGGTGCTTGGACGTGCAACGACGCCGATCCGGTCGAGTGCACCTACGGCGCTTCGCTCGCGGCCGGCGCCTCGGCCCCGACGATCACGATCGCGGTCAAGCTCGATTCGACCTACATCGACGACTCGGTGCACAACGTTGCCTCGGCCCGCGCTGTGGTCGATCCTCCTGGGGTGGATCGAGACGTACTGCCGGCTGTGACGACCAGCGCTCCTGGCACCGTCGTTTCGGCATCCGACGACGAGACGACGCCGGTCGTGCGTATCGCTGATCTGTCGATCGACAAGTCGGTGTCTCAGAGCTCGGCCAGTGCCGGCAACCAGTTCAACTGGTCGCTTGCGGTCACCAATCATGGTCCAAACACGGCAACCAACGTCTCGATCGACGACACGCTGCCCGCCCAGTTCGAGGTATTGGGCGTCTTTCCACCATCGGGAGTCACCTGCACCAGCACGACGAGCACCGTTCACTGCACCACCGCCACGTTGGTGATCGACAACACCGTCACGATTCAGGTCCAGGTCCGAGTTGTCGCCGGCGCCGCGATTGGGCTGGTCTCCAACACGGGCACGGTCACGGCCGGTTCGTCGGATCCGGTCCTGAGCAACAACAGCGACTCGGCGTCTGTCATCATCACTGCGGTGGCCAGCGAGGTGCCGGTGCCCCCGGTGCACGGCAACTTGGCAGCCGCTCCGCAACTTCCCCGCACGGGCACCTCGATCGACGGGCCGTTGAGGCTCGCCGGCCTGTTGTGTGGAGCCGGGCTCGTGTCGCTGGTTGTTGCCAGGCGACGCCGTTCCGCCACGGCGTAACAAGATGTCAGCGTGACGTTGCCCGCCCGTAGGGACGGCGGGAGGGCAACGTCACTGCTGCGCACGGTGTGTATCGCACTGGTTCGCTAACGTGCCCCGTGGGGGTTACGACATGAGCGACATCCACAACACCATCGATGATCTGATGCTGGAGAACCGCAAGTTCCCGCCCGCGGCTGATTTCAAACGCCACGCGCTGGTGACAGACACCGGTTTGTACGACGCCGCCGCCGAGGATTATCAGGGCTTTTGGGCGCGTCAATCTGCCGACCTCCTGACCTGGTCCACCGATTGGGACACGATCTGCGAATGGGAGCTCCCGTTTGCCAAGTGGTTCGTCGGCGGCCAGCTCAACGTCAGCTACAACTGCCTCGATCGACACGTCGAAGCCGGGCGCGGCGACAAGGTGGCGTTCTACTGGGAAGGCGAGCCAGGTGACGCGCGGGTGCTCACCTACGCCGACCTTCTCGACGAGGTGCAGCGTTTCGCCAACGCGCTGAAGGACCTCGGAGTACAGCGCGGCGACCGGATCAACATTTACCTGCCGATGATTCCCGAGGCGGCCGCTGCGATGTTGGCCTGCGCTCGCATCGGCGCGGTGCACAGCGTCGTGTTCGGCGGGTTCAGCGCCCAGTCGTTGTCGGACCGCATCAACGACGCCGAGGCCAAGGTGCTGATCACCGCCGACGGCGGGTATCGGCGAGGCGACGTCTTTCCGCTCAAGCCCGCCGCCGACGAGGCGATCAAGTCGACGCCAACCATCGAGCATGTCGTGGTCGTGCGCCGAGGCGGCAACGAGGTGGAGATGAACGATGGACGCGACCACTGGTATCACGACCTCCTCGCGGCTGCCGACCCCGTGTGCCCCGCCGAGCCGATGGACTCCGAGCAACTCCTGTTCCTCCTCTACACAAGCGGCACGACCGGCCAACCCAAAGGCATCATGCACAGCAGTGGCGGCTACCTCACTCACGTCGCGTTCACCCACAAGTACGTCTTCGATTTGCATCCGGAAACCGATGTCTACTGGTGCACCGCCGACGTCGGCTGGGTCACCGGGCACAGCTACATCGTGTACGGCCCGTTGGCCAACGGCGCGACCAGCGTGATGTACGAAGGCGTGCCGAACTTCCCGGCCAACGATCGCCTGTGGGCGATCATCGAGAAGTACAAGGTCACCAAGTTCTACACGGCACCAACCGCGATCCGCACCTTCATGAAATGGGGCGCGCAGGAACCGGCCAAGCACGATCTGTCCTCGCTCGAGGTGATCGGATCCGTTGGCGAGCCGATCAACCCGGAGGCCTGGATGTGGTACCGCGAGAACATCGGCGGTGGAACGTGTCCGGTGGTCGACACGTGGTGGCAGACCGAGACCGGTGGGATCATGATCAGCCCGTTGCCTGGCGCGACAACCACCAAGCCGGGATCTGCGACGTTTCCACTTCCCGGAATCGCCGCCGAGGTCGTCGACGACGAGGGGCATGTCGTCGACCAGGGCGGTGGTTACCTGACGCTGACCCAGCCATGGCCGGGCATGCTGCGCGGCATCTGGGGTGACCCGCAGCGATATTTCGACACGTACTGGAGCCGCTTCGCAGGCCGGTATTTCGCCGGAGACGGCTGCAAGCTCGACGAGGAAGGCTACTTCTGGCTGCTCGGCCGCGTCGACGACGTGATGAACATCAGCGGTCACCGCATCTCCACCACTGAGGTCGAGTCCGCATTGGTGTCGCATCCCGCAGTCGCTGAAGCGGCGGTCGTCGGTGCGCTCGATCCCACGACCGGTCAGGCGATCATCGCCTATGTGACACTTCGCGGCGGAAGCGACGTCGACCTCGACGACCTGCGCAACCACGTCGCCACCCAGATCGGGGCAATCGCCAAGCCCAAGACGATCTACTTCACTCCTGACCTGCCGAAAACCCGCAGCGGCAAGATCATGCGCCGGCTGTTGCGAGACGTTGCGGAGGGCCGCAATCTCGGAGATACCACGACGCTCGCCGACGCATCCGTGGTCGGTGAACTGCAGCGCCGCGCCGCCGAAGCGGCCGCCGGCGAGGACTGAACAGGCTTCCGAGCCCGGTTTTGGCTCTTAAGCCCATGGCGGCAGGTGCCGATACACGGTAGGTGAGGGACGAGGAACCGACGAGTCAGCCCGGTGGGGTAGCGACGCGTTCCGACGAGGAGCCCCACGGCAGCGCCGCCGAGCACGTGTTCTCACCGAAGGACTTCCGCCTCAACCTCGACACGAAGCTCGACACGAAGCTCGACACGAAGCTCGACACGAAGCTCGCAGTCGTGCCCGATGCAGGGCCACTACCGAACCTCGACAGCCCAGCGATTCGCACACTGACGTGGGAACACGTTGTGCCCGACCGGCCGATGTCGACCACGCCGAGTACTGCAACTGTCCCGTTGCCGCCTCCGCGTCGGGTCCCTCTGCCGCCACCCACAACAGTGTCTGCGTTCCAGCCTCCCGCTCCGTCGGTTGCGACGCCCCCCGTTTCAGATGTACTCGCCGATGGGATCGCGGATCGCGCAGTCGTCGAAGACGAGTCGATCGCCGACGTCGTCATCGAGTATGTCGGTGTCGATGACCAGTCCGAAGTCGAACACGACTTCGAGATCGATCTGGAAGACGACGTCGAGCTGGAAGACGATCCCGAATTCGATGACGATCCTGAGGTCGATGACGATCCTGACGTCGATGACGTCGATGACGATCCTCAGGTCGCCGATCATCCCGATGAGGATGACGAGCCTGCTGCCGCGCAAGCTGTTGTCGCGCCTGCCCCCGCCGCCCCCGTCGCCGCGCCGGAGGTCAACCGGCTGGGGTTCGTCCCGGACCTGATCGACGAGGACGACTCGCTCATCGAGCTGCCGCCGATCACCCCGTCCGGGTCCGTGGTTGCTTCTCCGCAGAGTCATTACAGCCCTGTACTTGCCGAAACGCTGTACATACCGCCCCCCCAGACGCGTGCCACCACGACCGTGGCGGTGTTGGTCGCCGACGAGAAGCCACGCCGGCGCAACATGAAGGTGAAGAGCCGAAAGCCAAAGCACCACGTCTTGCGAAGTTTTATGACCCTCGTCGTGTTGTTCGGCCTGTTGGCCGGCGGCGCGATCGCGGCCAAGAAGTACCTACTCCAGGGTCCGAAATGGTCGGCAGAACTGAAGCCGCTGGCCGACGATGTCTCGCTCGTCCGCGATCTGGATTTCAAGGTGTCGGTCGAGGTGACGGAACTTCCTGTCGCCGACTACGCGCAACGCTTGGCGACGTCGGCGGTCGATACCACGAAAGCGCCGGTGTGGCGAGCACTCGGGTTGGTCAACGGCGAGCTGGATCTCGAGCTCGTGGGCCGTCAGGCAGTCAACGACCTGCCGGCGTTCTACGACCCCGTCACCAAGTCGATCCTCGTGACGGACGACCTCAAGTCGTACGAGCACCTCTATCGCTTCGCCATGCGGCGGGCGCTGACGACCGCGCTGCTCGATCAGCAATTCGACTGGAGCTCGCGTGTTGCGACGGCGACCCCCGCCGCTGCGCTGGCCATCAGGGCAACGATCGACGGCGATGCCCTCGCCGTAGCGAACTCGCTTGCCGCCAATGACGCGCCTGATCAGTTGTCTCCCGAACTGTTCTCGTTCGTCCAGGCGAACGTCACCCCGCTCGCCCCCTCGCAATATGCGGCGACCATCATCGGCCGGCCCGGTGTCGCGATGCGCCCGACGATCGTCTCGATGGCCAACGACCCGGTGTCGCTTGCCGCGCTCGAGCAGGCCACCCCCAGCAGCGATGGTGTGCTCGACCCGGCGAGGTCCGGGACCATCCCTGCGTCTCTGACGGGAACCGAGGGGATGATGTTCTGGTACTACGTGCTGGCCAGCCGGATCGACGACGGCCAGGCGTGGACTGCCGCGATCCATTGGGCGAGTGACACGATCTCGACGCCGACACCATCTCCCGATGTGTGTTTTGATGCAAAGGTCGGCGCCGCAGACGCCGATGGCGCCGCGGTGCTGCTCGCAGCGTTCACGTCGTGGGCCGCTGCCGCTCCCGTGGAGTCGGCGACGACCGTTGGGATCGACGGCAACCAGGTCGCCATTCACGCCTGCGATCCCGGTGCGATCGTCACGGCAACCCTTCCTGTGAAGGTCCCGGTGGCGTTCGGTGGTGCAGGTGTCGAGCGAGCGCTCGTGCAGGCAGCCATCAGCGCGGCGGGCAACTCCAAGGTCGACGCGACTTGTCTGGTGACTGCGGCACGTCTGCGGGCTGTCACGTTGGCCTCGCCCGCCGACGATGCTCCCGTGCTGGCTGTCGACTGGGAGCCGGCCTATGTCACCGCGAACCTCGATCTAGCAACCGGTTGCGTGAGCACGCCGGGCTGACGCCTGGCTAGTCGCGGAAGTTCTCGAACTGCAGTGGGATGCCGAGATCGGCGCCCTTCAGCGTGGCGATGACGGCCTGGAGGTCGTCGCGCTTCTTGCCGGTGACACGCACGGTGTCGCCCTGGGTCTGGCTGCCGATGCCTTTCGGACCCTTCTCCTTGATGAGCTTGTTGATCCCGCGCGCCTTGTCGGACGAGATGCCGACTTTGACGGTCAGCACCTGGCGCACACTGTTGTGTGTCGCTTCTTCGATCTTTCCGTAGTCCAAGCCCTTCAACGACACGCCTCGCTTGACCAACTTCTCCTCGATGACCGTGCGCAATGCCGTGAGCCGATCCTCGCTGGCCGTGCGCAGGGTCAGCACGAGGTCGGTCTGCTCGATGGACGAATCCGTGTTCTTGAAGTCGTAGCGGGTCGCGATTTCGCGCTGAGCCTGATCGATCGCATTTCGCATTTCCTGCCGGTCGACCTCTGAGACAACATCAAAACTGGGCATGTCGTGAGACTAGTTGCGCCGCTAACCTCAGTTCCCTCAGATGGGTCGGTACCCGAGTGGCCAAAGGGGGTTGACTGTAAATCAACTGGCATAGTCCTACGGAGGTTCGAATCCTTCCCGGCCCACCCTCTGATCGCCAGGCTCCCCGTTGGGGCCTGGCGATTGCACTTTTCTCTACAACACCCTCCCAATGACTCTGGTCCAATGATCCTGATCGACGCCGAACGACTCGCCGCCAGCCGGCCGAACCGACCCCTCTTCGCCGACGTATCGGTGACCATCAGCGACGGCGACCGGCTGGGCGTCGTCGGGCTCAACGGGTCGGGCAAGAGCACGTTGCTGCGCATGCTCGCCGGCGAACTACGCCCCGAGTCCGGCGAGGTGCGCTGTGGCCGTGGGGCCAGAGTCGGCTTCCTGTTGCAGAATCCGGTGCTGCCTCCTGGCACGGTCCGCGAGGCCGTCGGAGCGGAGTGGCGGGGCGAGGCGATGTTGGATCGACTGGGGATGACGCCGCTGCTCGACGCGCCGACCGACGAGTTGTCGGGCGGCCAGGCCAAGCGCACGGCGCTCGCCCGACTGCTGGTCGGTGAACACGAGGTGATGATCCTCGACGAGCCGACGAACCACCTCGATCTCGATGCAATTCAGTTCCTCGAGGAGTGGCTCGCCGCGTACCGCGGTGGGCTCGTGCTGGTCACACACGATCGCCACGTGCTCGACAAGGTCACCACCAAGGTGCTCGAACTCGATCGCGGCACCGCGTACCTGCACGTGCCGACCGGCTGGCACGCCGGGTCCGGTTACGCCGCGTACCTCGCTGGTCGGGCGGAGCGCGAAGAGCGGGCGGAGGCGGCCGAGCAGGTGCGCAAGAACCTCGCCACCCGCGAATTGGCGTGGCTGCGCCGTGGCGCGCCGGCGCGGACGTCGAAGCCGAAGGCGCGAATCGCCACGGCGACGGCCTTGGTCGAGGGCAAGGCTCAGGCAGCGGTGCGCGACGGGGCGCTGGGACTGTCGATGGGATCGAAGCGACTCGGCACAAAGGGAATCGAACTCACCGACGTCGCATTCACGTGGCCCGACGGTACCGACGTGATCGACCCGTGCTCGCTGGTGTTCGAACCAGGAGACCGGGTGGGCGTCGTCGGCGCGAACGGCGCGGGCAAGTCGACGTTGCTCGATTTGGTGGCCGGCCGATTGGCGCCAACCGCAGGCACGATCGACCGTGGCGCGACGGTGCAGGTCGGCTACTACGACCAACTCGGACGCGACCTCGATCTCACCCAGCGAGTGCGCGAGGCGATCGCCGGCAACAAGGGCGAGCCTTCCCTTTCGGACGTTGCCCTGATGCGACGGTTCTGGTTCGACGGCGACGCCCAGTTCGCGCCCATCAGCACGCTCAGCGGAGGGGAACGCCGGCGTCTGCAGCTGCTGCTCACCCTGGTGCAGCAGCCCAACGTGTTGCTGCTCGACGAGCCGACCAACGACCTCGATCTCGACACGCTCCGCGCAATGGAGGATTTCCTCGACGATTGGCCGGGGATCGTCGTGACCGTCAGCCACGACCGTGCCTTCCTCGACAGGGTCACCGACGAGCTTTTGGCGCTCGATGGCCACGGTGGCGTGCGTTGGATCCGAGGTGGTGTCGGCGCCTGGCTCGCGCAACGCGCCGAATCCGCCGCTGCGACACAGCTCGCGCCCACTGCGCCGGCCACGGTGGACCGTGCCGCTGCCACGTCGCCTGACACCCCAAGAGCGACAAAGTTGCCGCAGCAGCCGTCGCGATCGTCGAGCCGGAGTCCATCGACCGTTCGCCGCCTACTCGCACAGGCCGAGCGCGCGGTCGCAACGTCGGTGGCGGCACGAGTCGAGCTCGCGGAGCGGATGAGCTCGACCAACGCGCATTGGGAGCTGTCGGCGCTCGGAGAACAATTGGCCGCCGCCCAGGCCAACGTTGCCGCGGCCGAGGAGTCGTGGTTGGCCCTGGCTGCCGAAGCGGAAGCCTTAGGTCTCACGCCATAGCCCCACCAGGGCGTTCAAGGAGGGCTTGCATGAGGGCGACGTCGAGCCACTTGTTGAACTTGCGGCCGACTTCACGCTCGATGCCGATCAGTTCAAATCCGCATGACCGGTGCAGCGCGATGGAGGACTCGCTCGAAGCCGAGATTCGCCCGAAGACAGCGTGGAAGCCGGTTGCGGCAGCCATACGCAGCAGTTCGGTGAGGATGAGCTTGCCGATCCCCTGCCCGTTGCGGTCGCGACGAACGTAGACGGAGTCCTCCACGCTCGTTCGGTAGGCGGCTCGCTCCTTGTACGGCGACAACGACCCGAACCCCACGACCTCACCCATCTCGTCAGTGGCGTCGAGGGCGACAATGGCAGCAAAGGCGCCATTGCGGTCGGAGATCCACCGCTTCTGGTCGTCGAGCGTGCGGGGCACGAGATCGAAGGTGGCCACCGTGTTGGAGACTTCGTAGTTGTAGATCTGGCGGATCTGCTCGGCGTCGCCCGGCGACGCCAGCCGAAGCGTCATCCGCTGCGTCCGGGCCTCGTCCACATCGGCCGATGGTAGTGCGCAATGCAAAGAACCGACCGGACGCGTGTTTCGGGGGGAGCGGCGAAAGTGAGCGAAGCGAGCGGACGCCAGTCCCGACCATCAAGCTCAGAATCCCGTGGTAGATATCACAGTGTGGGGCTATGCTTCTCGGCTGGCTTGCGGGTAGAACCGCGCGCCAGCGATCGCCCTTTTAGCTCAGTCGGTAGAGCAACGCCATGGTAAGGCGTAGGTCGTGGGTTCGATTCCCACAGAGGGCTCGACCAAAACGGTCACCCTTCCTCCGGGAAGACGAAACCGGTCGGCAAGGCCCTGGCGGCGTAGCTCAGTTGGTCAGAGCATCCGGCTCATAATCGGAAGGTCATCGGTTCGAGACCGATCGCCGCTACAACACAATTCATCATCAGCAACACGAAACAGGAGAACGTCTCGCATGAGCAAGGCGAAGTTTGAGCGGAACAAGCCGCATGTGAATGTTGGCACGATGG
>JBDTWJ010000142.1:0-9994 GCA_040006755.1 Ilumatobacteraceae bacterium
TCGACAGGTCGATGTGCTTCTTGTCCTCGGTGATGTCGCAGGCGATCGACTTGTAACACAGCTCGCTGAGCTTGATTCTTACTTCCTCGGCGGCAACCGTGTTGGGTCCGCTGCCGACGATGGCCCAATAGCGCTTCGACGGCGCGAACCGACGCGCCGCGTCGCCGATGACAGCGCGTCGCGACAGAACGTCGAGCAGAGCGTCTGGCATCTGGCGCAGCGACGTGAGCAGATCGTGCCGGCGCTCAGCCGAGCCCACATGCGCCGCCTCCGTGATAGCGCACGCCAGCAAAACGCCGGCCGCCACTTGTGCGTAGAACGCCTTGGTCGAAGCAACGCTCATCTCGACGTCGCGACCATCACTGGTGTACATCACGCCGTCGGCCTTGACGGTGAGATCGCTGTTTCGTCGATTGACGATTCCGAGCACTGAAGCACCTCGCGCCCGAACGAGATCGACGGTGCGGTTCGTGTCGGTGGTCGTTCCACTCTGACTGACGGCGATCACCAACGTGTCGCTCATGTCGAGCCGCATGCCGAATCCACTCAACTCGGTTGCCGTGACGGGGTCGACGTCGAGCTCGCCATCGGCGAGCGTGTCGAGTACCGCAGCCATGCTGCGACCGGCCACGGCAGCCGTGCCCTGCCCGATGACCTTGATGCGCTTGATGGTTCCATCGGTCAGCCTGGCACGCACGTTGGCCGGCAATGCCCGGAACCCGACCGAGGCCCGGCGCAGGCCATCGACATCGACGATCTTGCCACGTACGGTCTTGCGGAAGCTCGCAGGCGCCTCGCTGATCTCTTTGAGGAGGTAATGAGGTGAGTCGCCACGGTCGATGTCGCGGGTCGTGACCTGGGCGGTGACGACGTCGGCATCGGTCACGGGCAACTCGCCACCGTCGTAGGCCAACCTGCGAACACCTTCGAGGTCTCCCGCGTTGGCACCGTCGAGCACGAAGACCTGGCCACGGCTACCCGACGGCGATGGCGACTCACCATCCATCCGCACGAAGTAGATCGTCTCCTCGACGACTCCGTACGGCTCGCTGGCAACGATGTAGCAATCGTCGCCCAGACCGACGTACAGCGCCTGGCCGCTGCCACGCAACGCCAAGTACAGACTGTTGGGGCGATCGGCCGCGGCAGCTCCGATGGCCACGCTGCCCTCGAACTCGGCGACCGTACGGCGAAACGCCTCACCCAGATCAGTGACACCCGCAGCGACATGGCGAGCCATCACCGCGGGAATCACCTTCGCGTCAGTCGTGATGGGACCAGCGAGGTGTAGGCCGTGATGAACCTTGATGTCGGCGTGGTTGTCGACGTCTCCGTTGAGCACAGCCACCATGTAAGGAGCCCCGCCCGTCTGCTCCAGCTCCTCGCTGTTGAGCGGATGACAGTTGGCCTCGCTGATGATTCCGACGCTGGCCCAACGCGTGTGGCCGAGCACGGCGAGACGTGCGTCGGGCTGCGACAGCGCGATGCGCAGCAGGGTGTCTTCGGAGATTGCTGCACGCAGGGCGCGTGTGTTGTCGCCGAGCTCACCGATCTCGGCGGCGGCTTTGTACACGAAGCCGAGACATTGCCCTGCGACGCGTACCGAATTGTTCTGGAACAGCGGATCGCGGCTGCGCTCGGCAAGTAACCGCGTGACCACCGGGTCCGACATCGACAATCCGTGGTTCCACACGAACAGGTGCAGACCGGCCGAATCGCGTCCACGTACCTCGAGGCGATCGATCGCTGACAGAGCCTGCTGCACGGCCAGGTAACCGGCCACCGCAGCCGTCGTGCTGTCGCGGCCCACAAGCGCCTCGACCTCGCGTGCGGTGCGAAGGCGATCGTTACGCACGGCCCACGTTGCATCGCGGAGCTCGATCAACTCAGTGGCGATCCGTTCCTGCTCGTCGGGATCCAGCGACTCGTCGGATTCGATCTCGTTCTCTGTCGCGGCAGCGCGCCCATCGAGTTGATCCAGCCGGGCGACGATGCCCACCGCAAGCTCGTACCGACCGATCAACGCTCGGGCTCCCGGCACACCTTTCAACAGTTCGTCGCAGCGTCGAACGGCAGCAGCGGCGTCGATGAGACTCCCCGCGGCAACCGCGGCGTCGAGCTGAGCCAGCAGCGCGGCGGGCTCGGGCACTGGTCGCTGGGAGGGCCTGCTGAGGATGCCGATGATGCCACACATAGCGGCTCAGGCTACCGATCCTGGACGGACCCCACCGGTCGCCCTCGGCCGAAACGGAACCGCAGCAGGTTCCGGACGCGAGTCAACCGAAGCGCTTCATCACGAGTTCGGCGAGATGGTTTGCCGTGGTCTGAGCCAGGCGCTGCGTCGCGGCCTCGACCATGACGCGGATCAAGGGTTCTGTGCCACTGGGCCGCACGAGGATGCGACCCTCGCCCTTCAACGATGCGGTCGCGACAGCAATTTCGTCGGCGAGCTCGATGTCGACAGCTGGATGCCGATCCGCCACCTTGACGTTGACGAGCACCTGCGGGTACGACGTCATGACCTCGGCGGCCAGTTCCGCCGATCGACGGCCCGTTGCATGAACGTACGCCGCCAACCGCAATCCTGCCAACAGACCATCGCCCGTCGTCGCGAGATGGCGGTAGATGACGTGCCCACTCTGCTCGCCGCCGATTGCATAGTCGCCGGCGTCGAGCGCTTCCAACACAGAGCGATCCCCGACAGCAGTTGTGACGACCTCGACGCCCGCGGCAGCCATTGCCTTGTGGAAGCCCAGATTGCTCATCACCGTGACGACAACGGCATCGTTGGTGAGCTGACCCTCGTTGCGCAACTGCAACGCACCGAGGGCGATCATCCTGTCTCCATCGATGACGTTGCCGAGATCGTCGATCGCGATGACCCGATCGCCGTCACCGTCGAATGCCAGCCCGAGATCCGCCTCGTGTTCGACCACGGCAGCAGACAACGCACCCGGGTACATGGCACCGCAGTGATCGTTGATGTTGCGTCCGTTCGGATCGTCATTGATGACGATCACCTCAGCTCCGAGACGTCGTGCGACTTCCGGCGCGGCCTCGAACATCGCCCCGTTGGCGCAATCGAGCACGATGCGCAGACCGTCGAGTGAGCCTCGGCCGACGATGTCGACGAGATGGTCGCAGTACTCGACAATGCCGGGCCGCACGAACTCGACGGCGGCCGTCGGCTGCGGGGGTCCCCCCATCGCCGACTCGATTGCCCGCTCGATCTCGTCAGTGAGCTTCAACCCGCCTGCGCCGAAGATCTTCACGCCGTTGTCGCCATACGGGTTGTGTGAGGCGGTGATCATCGCCGCTGGAATGGAGTGCATTGCCGACAGGTATGCCAAGGCTGGGGTCGGTATCACGCCGGTCTGAATCGGTAGCGCGTCTCCAGCTCGCAGTCCGTCGACCAACGCCTGCTCGAGCACCGGCCCCGACTCGCGAGTGTCACGGCCGACCAGCCATTCACCACTACCCAGCACTTCAACCGCGGCGCGCCCGAGTGATCCGACGTAGTCGGTCGTCAATTCGGTCAGTGCTCGACCGCGTACTCCATCTGTTCCAAACCGAAGCTGGCCCACGGCCGAGCTTCGATCAGCGCTTGGTGTATTGCGGGGCCTTACGTGCCTTCTTGAGGCCGTACTTCTTGCTCTCCTTGCGACGCGGGTCGCGGGTGAGCAGGCCGGCCTTCTTCAGCGATGCACGGGCCTCGGGGTCGAGCTCGACGAGCGAACGGGCGATCGCCATGCGCAACGCACCGGCCTGGCCGCTGATGCCACCACCGTGCATGGTCGCGTCGATGTCGTACGTCGTCTCGGTCTCGGTGACGCGCAACGCCTCGGTGACCGTCATGCGCTGCATCGCCGTGGTGAAGTAGGCGTCGAACGCCTTGCCGTTGATCGTGTGGGTGCCGGTGCCGGGGCGCAGGCGAGCGCGAGCGACGGCCTCCTTGCGGCGACCGGTGGTCTGGGTGAGCGGTTTGGTTGCCATGGAAGTGGTTCCTTTCGCGCTCAACGGGCCTTGGCCGCGGCGAGGTCGAGGACGACGGGGAGCTGAGCTGCGTGCGGGTGCTCGGGGCCCCCGTACACCTTGAGTTTCTTGATCATCTGGCGGCCGAGAGGGCCTTTCGGCAACATGCCCTGGATGCTGCGACGAATGGCCTCTTCCGGCTTGCGACCGAGCAGCCTCTCGTACGATTCTGTCTTCATACCGCCGGGATAGCCGCTGTAGTTGTAAACGCCCTTGTTGGCAGCCTTGTCTTTGGTCAGGACGATCTTGCTGGCGTTGATGATCACGACGTGGTCGCCGGTGTCGATGTGCGGGGCGAAGATCGGCTTGTGCTTGCCGCGCAGCACCCGAGCAGCCTCGGTGCACATGCGGCCGAGGACCAGACCATCGGCGTCGATGACGTGCCAGGCGCGGGTGATCTCGCTTGCTTTCGGGCTGTAAGTAGGCATTTCGAACCTTTGATACTTGGGCAGAACTAGGTGCCTCTGCGGGGCGATGCGCCGCCAGGGAACCGTGAAATGATACGGGCTTCTGGTCGAAAGCGGCAAACGAGACCGCCGATCAAGCCGGAATTCACGCAGTGTCGGTGTGCCACGAGTTTCGGTGGCACTCCACCACCGCGTCCAGCCAGTTCTCAACTCTGGCCGCTAGCGCCGGGACCGAATACTGCTCCTCGACTCGTTGGCGACATTTGACACGATCGAGTTCGTCGATACGGCCGACCGCGGCAATCAGTCCGTCGATGTCGTCAGGGTCGACCAGAAATCCGGTCTCGCCGTCGTCGATGATCTCGGCTGGTCCACCACGTCGGTATGAGATCACGGGTACGCCTGTGGCCATTGCCTCGATCGCAACGTTCCCGAATGCCTCGACCCATTTCGGGGCCATCAGGATCGCCGCGCAACCGCCGATGGCGGCCTGCAGTTCGTCGGTCGGCAGGAAGCCTTCGTACGACACCTGTGCCTGCGGATGAGCGGCGATCGCCGAGTCCCAGACCGCCTGGTCCTGCATCAGACCCCATACCTTCAGCGGGAGGCCCGTTGCATCGGCAACGGCGACGACATCGGCGAGACCCTTCTCCGGCGAGATCCGGCCAATGAATCCGAGATGCGGCGGCTCGTCGGCAGCGATGTGCAGGTCGTACCGCTCGACAGCGACTCCATTGCCGATCACCGGAACCTGGTCCGCGAGCGCCGGAAACGTCTCGACCTGGGCATGACTGTGCATGGCCACATTGCGCGGGCGCCGCTCAACTGTGCTGGCGATCACGTCGTCCATTGCATCGGTCAGCGTCGCCATGCTGACGATGTGAGCCAGAGGCGTCTCCACGAAGAAAGCGGTGAGGTAGAACGGCAGCCAGTCGTAGGCGAGGTTCAGGATCACGTCGAATTCCGCTTGGTGAACACGCGCCCAGTCGCACATCGCCGCCAACACTCCGTCCGCCGGGATGCGTACAAGATCGTCACGACCGTCCAGGTGTGAACTCGGTTGCAACGCGCCAGGAATTTGATGAACGACGGCGCCCACGTGTAGCGACCCTTCGGGCGCGAGCACTTCGACGGTGTGGCCGCGTCCTGTGAGGCCCAGCACGAGACTGTGCAGCGTCAACTCGACGCCGCCACCCGTGCCGCTGCCCAAGGGACCAACAGGGGCCGAGATGATCAGTATCCGTTGTGACGACATCAGCCCTCCGTGTGGGTGCGCTCCGCTGTCAACGACGATGCTGGCGACATTCTTCCCATCAGTCGTACCCAACTTCCCAAAGACACAACCCGTGTGCCGGAGCAACCTGACCCGCCGTGCTGCGATCCTTTGACAACAGGATGCCGCGGACATCCCCGGCGTTCAGCCTGCCTGCGCCGGCATCGACCATGGTGCCAACGATCGCGCGCACCATCTGATGGCAGAACGCATTGGCACGGATCTCGAAACGCAACAGACCGGGACCGTAGTCGCTCGCAACTTCCGACCATCGTGCGATCATGACCCTGCGCGTCATCGACGGGTCTGGCTGATTGGGCACGGGCCTCGGTCGGCGGCAGAACGACGAGAAGTCGTGCTCGCCGATGAAGGGATCGCACGCCAATCGCAGCGTGGGTAGCGACAACGGTTGGAACACGTGCCACGACGTCGCAGCCAGGAACGGGTTGGGCTCAGGTGAGTTCCAGATGTCATAGCGATAGTGCCTCCAGCTCGCGCTGAATCTCGCACTGAAGTCGGGCGACTCCGTCCACACCGCCGAACGGGCCACGACCGCGGGGCCGCACATCCGATTGATACGCCGTACGAGGGTCGCCAGATCCGTGTCGTCAGGAAGATCGCAGCTGACGACCTGACCCCACCCGTGCACACCCGCATCGGTGCGGCCCGCGCCGACGAGATCGACAGGCTGTCGGACGACCTTCTCGATGGCGCCGCGCAACTCCCCCATCACGGTTCGAACGCCGTCGTTCTCCGCGAATCCATGGAACATCGTGCCGTCGTAGGCAACGGTGAACCTGGCGCGTCGCAGCATCGAGCTCAACGGTTGGTACGGCGACGTGATGAGTGGTCGAGCCACGACGACGCCGACAACGCCGCATACGCGACTGCCATCACGCTGCCGACCCAGCGCAGCTCGGAGGGTGTCACGAAGGAGAGCGCCAGGCAGACCACCGCGCTGCACAAGAAGAAGACGGCCCGACGATCCATCAGCTCACCGCCGCGACGAACCAGTACGAGAGCATTGCCACGATTGCCGCACCGGGAATGGTGAACACCCACGCCCACACGACGCGGCTGGCGACGTTCCAGTTGACCGCCGACATGCGATTGGCCGAGCCGACACCGACGATGGCGCCCGTGATCGTGTGGGTGGTGCTGACCGGTATGCCCTTATACGACGCGAAGAACAACGTCGCGGCTGCGGCACTCTCGGCGCACACGCCACCCATCGGCTGCAAGCGGGTGAGCTTGTTGCCCATCGTGCGCACGATACGCCACCCGCCGAACATTGTGCCAAGTGCAATGGCGCTGTGACACGAGAGCACGATCCACATCGGCAAAGCGTCGGTCTGCTTCAGAACGTTCGGGTCGAGTTCGTGTGCGCCGACGAGCAGCGCAGCGATGATCCCCATGGTCTTCTGCGCATCGTTGGCGCCGTGACCGAGGCTGAACGCCGCTGCCGAGACCAGCTGGAGGCTGCGAAACGTCTTGTTGATGGCTCGTTTCTTGTGGCTGCGGTGCACGAGCCACATCACCGCCACGACCAGAACGAATGCCAGCAACAACCCGAGGAGTGGTGAATACACGATGAAGACCGCTGTCTTCTGCACACGGTCGAGGTTCACGACGTGACCGCCCGACTTGGCGATGCCTGCACCGACCATGCCTCCGATCAGCGCATGCGACGACGAGGAGGGAAGACCCAGCACCGCTGTCAACACGTTCCAGAAGATTGCCCCAAGCAGGCCGGCGAAGACCAGACCGATGGAGACCACGTTGCTATCGATGATCTTGGCGATCTCGTTGGCCACTTTCAACGGGAGGACGAGAAATGCGATGAAATTCCAGAATGCTGCCCAGATGACCGCTTGCCACGGTTTCAGCACCCTCGTTGCCACGACTGTGGCAATCGAATTTGCGGCATCGTGGAATCCATTGACGAAGTCGAAGATCAACGCGATCGCTACGACAGCGATCAGCAACAGTGTTGTCATGTTTCAGGCGTGCTTCACAGCAATCGCTTGGATCACGTCGCTCGCATCCTCGACGGCGTTGATGGCCCGCTCGACCGCTTCGACGATGTCTTTCCACTTCAGGATCTCGAGCGCCTTGTGGTTGCCGCTGAACAACTCGGCCATGATCCGTCGATACGTCGCGTCGGCCTCACTCTCGATCGAGTCGATCTCGTCGAGATCGCCGTGCAGATCATTGAGGGTCGACAGCTTCCCGACCAACGTCTTGTTGGCCTCGACGATCTTGCGCAGCAGCGCCACCAGTTCACTCACGCCAGCCAGAGGCGACGACAGTTGGTGCAGGTGAGCGAGGTCGGCGGCGGCGCGCATCTCGTCGAGCACGTCGTCCAGCGAGTTGGCCAAGGATTGGATGTCTTCGCGATCGAACGGCGTGACGATGGATGTCTCGAGCCGGCTACGCACCAGTCGCATCACCTCATCGCCCTTGCGTTCTGCAGCAACGATCGTTTCGACGCGGCCGGCGACGATGGGTAGCGAGGCCATCAGCTTCTCGAGTTGAATCGCCGTATCGACCGCGGTGGCCGCCTGCTGTTCGAAGAGTGGATAGAAGCCGTTGTCCCGCGGGATCAGCCGAAAGCGCACGGCGGCAGACTAGACGTCAATAACGTTCGTGGACATGGCCCAGAACATCTACGACGACGAGGAGTTCTTCGTTGCCTACTTCGGGCCTGAGACGTTCGGTCGAAGGCCTCGATGGCGCGCCGGAGTGGCCGACGCTACGAGCGATGCTGCCTGCGATGACGGGTCGTCGTGCGGTCGACCTCGGTTGTGGCTTCGGTTGGTTCGCCCGCTGGGCGGCTGCCGCAGGTGCTCAGTCGGTCCTCGCGATCGACCTCTCGGAGCGAATGTTGGCCAGAGCTGCCGCCGAAACCGACCATGAAGCGATCACGTACGAACGACACGACCTCGAAACGATCGAGCTGCCGCCCCACTCGTTCGATGTCGCCTACAGTTCGCTGACGCTGCATTACCTCGCCGATCTCGAACGCGCCCTGGCCACGGTGCACGGAGCGCTCGTTCCCGACGGGAGCTTCGTCTTCTCGATCGAGCATCCCATCTATTCAGCGCCGTCGAATCCCGAATTCGTGACAGATGTGGATGGCCGCGTTTCCTGGCCCTTGGATCGCTACCTGGTCGAAGGCCCGCGAAGCACGGATTGGTTGGCGCCCGGAGTCCTGAAGCACCACCGCACGCTCGCGACCTACCTCGCAGCGCTTCGCGGCGCGGGCTTCGCGCTGGACGACCTCTGCGAGTGGGGTCCTACCGCCGCGCAGATCGATGAAGTGCCGGAGTGGGCGAGAGAACTCGAGCGCCCCCAGTTCCTGCTGGTGGCCACCCACCGGCGATGAGCGATGAGCCGCCGGAGGCCGCAAATCTCTCATGTCGTTCGAGGTGATCGGCAGGGCGATGAGAGATGTGCGGCGCCCAACGGCTCATCTCTCATCCCAGGGACATGCGCGGCTATCGCTCGTAGACCTCGATGCCTTTTGCGTACTTGTCGCCGAACAACTCGAGTACTTCGCCGGGATGGGCGTGCCGGCCGGTGGCCTTCTTCGAGTACAGCACCTCACCGTCGACGACCACCTCGAACACACCCTTCGAACCTGTGATCAGAGTCAGCTCATCGATGATGTGTTGGTAGTCGTGCAGCAGATCGTGTGCGGCGCTCACGGCGCGCTCAAAATAGTCTCAAGGCACGCAATACGTGATCGAGATCCTGTGCTTGCTCACGAGGCCAGAGCCTCAACCGATTCATGGATTGGAGTCGGCGCAGACGCAATCAAGCTAGACCAGTTCGATGCGCGCCATGGGGGCGTTGTCGCCCTGGCGCGGGCCGAGCTTGAGGATGCGGAGGTATCCACCATTGCGATCCTCGTAGCGCGGTGCAACTTCGTTGACCAGCTTGTGGGTCATCTCCTTGTCGCCGAGGTAACCCTGGATCTGGCGGATGCGGTGAATGCGCATCGCGCCTTCGTCCTGGGCCTTCTTGGCCTTGGTGATGAGCTTCTCGGCGATCGGACGCAATGCCTTGGCCTTGGCCTCGGTGGTGGTGATGCCCTCTGCAGCGATCAGCGAAGCGGCGAGGTTTGCCATCATCAACTTCTGGTGTTGTGAGCTGCCGCCGAAGTTGCGGGCTCTGCGTGGGGTTGCGGGCATGTCGGTATCTCCGTCGTTCTTCGGTCAGCCGCGTAGCGTCAAGCCGCGCTCGTCGAGCTTCTGCTTGACCTCGTCGAGGCTCTTCTGTC
>JBDTWJ010000143.1:0-9947 GCA_040006755.1 Ilumatobacteraceae bacterium
TTCGGGTTATGAGCCCGACGAGCTACCGAGCTGCTCCACCCCGCGTCGGAGTAGAGCATGTACGGTAGCGAACAGCCATTTCGATCACAACCCCAAGAAGTGAGAGCGTTCGATGGGTCTGTTCAGCAAGAAACCGAAGTCGATCATCGTCCCGAAACCGGCTGACGCGGCGGCTCCGCACGTGGATCCCATGGACCGCCTCGAGGAATTGCTGCCGAGGGTCGAAGACCTCCCGCAGCTTGCGAAGCCGGTGCAGCTATCGGAGCGTGAAGCTGCTGCGAAACCCCCGACACCGCCCAAGCCGGCGAGTCCCGTCAAGCCACCGAAGCCACCGAAGCCACCCAAACCCATAAAGATGAACAAGAAAGTGGGCGTCGACCCCACCGATTTCCTCATGCTGCGTTCGGAGCTGATGGACATGAAAGCGCGCCTCGACGAGAGCGAGCAAGCGCGTGCAATTGTCGAGGCTCGATTGAGCTCGCTCGACGCCACGGCATCCACGTTCAGCACCGAGCGCGCTGACATCAGTGAGATGGCGGCAATCGTTCTCCAGCTTCAGCAGCAACTTGCCGAAGGAGGCGGCGCAAGTACGACTGAAGCCGCGATCGGCGGCATTGGAGAAGGCGCGCACGACGAACTGTCGGCCAAGGTCGACGCTCTGCAGAACCGCCTGTTCGGCCTGCAGGACCACTCCCCCCAGCTCGCCGAGTTCGAAGCACAGATCGCGCAGCTCCGCGCCGAACTCGATTCGGCAACTGCGGCAGTCGCCGAGGCCGCAGCGATGCCGACTCCTCCATCACCCAGCGGACCAGACCCGGAAACACTCGAACGAATTGCGGCAGTGCAGCAACGCGTCAACGAGCTCGATCAGCTCCGCCACGGCATGGGCGAGATCGAACACCTCAAGCAACGCATGGGCGAGATCGATCAACTTCATCACCGCGTGGCCGGCGTCGAAGAGTTACATCAACGCTTCGGTGAGCTCGACAGTGTCGAGCAAAGACTCGCAAACGTCGACGGCTTGGCCGCGCAACTGCAACAACTCAATGCACGCGTGGCCGCACAGGCGGAGTTGGGTGGACAGCTTTCGAGCTTGCGCGACCGGGTCGCTCAACTCACCGATCAGCCGCAAGGCGAAGACGACGACGTCCGCGGGCAGCTCCAAGAGATCGGTGAGCGACTGAAGGCGCACGACGAGCTCCATGCCCAAGTGAGCCAGCTCGCCGAGCGGGCGACGTCCAACGACACCGAGGCCCGAGCCGTGCGCGAGCACATGGCCGTGCTCGATCAACGGCTCACCAACGTCAGCACCGAGCTCGCCAACCAACTCAGCGAACTCGGCCGCGACATTGATGGACTCGGGCAGCGAGTGCCCGAAGTTGCCGAGGGAAGTGTCAACGAGGAAGTCGTCGATGCACTGCGCGGCGGTCAGGTGAAGCTGGCCAACGAACAGGCGCGCTACGAGATCGCGTTCCGCCAAGATCTGGCGCAGTTGGCCGAGCTACTGCGTAGCGGGCACACCGACGAAGACAGCTGACTAAGCGCGCGCCTTGTCGAATCGCTAACCCTGGTTCAGTAGGTCGAAGGCTTGCTGCACCAACGCTCGTGCTTGTTCGACACGAGCTTGGTAGGTCGCCAAGTCGTGATCGTCGAGCGCCTGATCGGCTTGGGCGAACAAGGTCTCGGCCTCGTCGAGCAGATCGGTAGGCGTCCTGTCGGTGGTCGGTGGCGGATTGGCAGTGCCGTCGCCCGCATCGACGGGCGTATCCCCCACCACGTCGCCGATGGGTACGTTGAATCCCGGGAACAGCTTCGCCAAGGCACCACTCAAGGAACTACCGAACGCGGCGTTGTTGTTCTGCGACACGAGCACCAACTCAATGGTCGGTTGTGTCTCTCTCGAGTCGTTGACCGTCGGTTGCACGTATACGGGTCGCACCCACAACAGACCTCCAGCCACGGGCACCATCTGCAGATCACCGAACACCACATCGGTGCCTTCGATGTTGAGCAAGCTCAGTTGCTGCGACACACTCGACTCGGTGTTCATCGTGTTCGACACAGTGAACGGACCGTCTTCCGGCGACTGCACCTCGTAGGCGACCAACGATCCATAATCCTGCGGATCACTGCTGGCCGTCATGAACGCCTGCAAGTTTCGCTTGCTGTCGTCGGTGGAGAACGGCACGAATGGCCGTAGCAATTTGAACGATGCCTGGGTCTCACCCGGGGCACGCAACATCGAGTAGTACGGCACGAACCGCTCGGTGCCCGACTCGATGGCAAGGTCGGCCTGCGCGGCGCTCGCCTCCTCGGTGGTGGTGTCGGACGTGGCGATCGTGCTGCCGGCCCGCGGTCGGGCGATGGGCGCCTGGGCAACGGACCACGCACCGGTTCGTCCGAAGAACGCTTCGGGGCTCAGCCGGTACTTCGAGTACGCCGCGGTCTGCACACGGAAAAGCTCCTCGGGATAGCGGAGGTGTTGGTCGAGCCCCGCTGGCATCTGGTCGCGATTCTTGAACAAACCAGGGAACGCCGACTGCCACACCTTGGCGATCGGGTCGACGTCGTCGATGATGTAGAAGTCGACGTTGCCGTCGTACGCGTCGACGACAGCCTTGATGCTGTTGCGCACGTAGTTGAACGGATGATCGAGACCGCTGCCAGGGTTGAGCTGCTTGCGGTCGCCGCTCTCCGCGTACGGATAGCGATCGGAGGTGGTGTAGGCATCGATCACCCACAAGACGCGGCCGTCGAGGGCAACAGGATACGGGTCATTGTCAAACGACAAGAACGGTGCCAGCTTCTTGGCGCGGTCCTCGACCTTGCGGATCGACACCAACCGCGAGTTGTCGTCGATGGCTCCGGAGCCGATCATGTTGTAGTCGAGGTAGCTGAGCGCGAACGCCATCCGCTTGAACACCGAGTCGAGCTTGATGCCGCCCGTACCGGAGTACGGGCCCGGGTCGTCGTAGCCCGGGCAGTCCTCTTCGTTGACTCCCGTGTCGACGATGGCGTACCCCGAGATCTCGTCGCTGAAGTACATCTCCGGTCGGTCGAGCTTCACCTCGCGATACACGGGTCGGCGATCACTGATCTGCCCGGAGGGTGCCTCGACGATGCCGCATCCGTGTGTGTTGATGAGGTGTTGGCCCTGCCACGACTTGTTCGCGATCGCCGAGAGATCGAGTTCACGCGCCGCGACTGCGACCTGTTGCACCCGACCGTCGAGTTCGTAGCGATCTGGGTCGAGATCATTGATCGTCAACCCGGCCTTCTGGCTCTGGTCGGTGCGGAATCGGCCGATCATCGCCTCGGGCTTCAGCAGCCGAACGTCCTTCAACGGCGAGACATCGTCGGTGAGCGCGCGTTCGCTGATGTCGGTAAAGCTGACTTCTTCGCGCCTGACGTTGTCGATGCCAAGTGCATGAATGGTGGCGTCGATGTTTCGGACGATGTACGGCGCCTCTTTGTCGCGCTGGTTGGGGTTGACCACCAGCGCCTGGATGGCCGCCGGATAGATGATGCCGCCGATGAGGGCGATCACTGCCCACAGCGCCGAAGCGACGACGGGGATGCGCCACGAGTTGGTGCGCAACGTCGACAGGAAGAGACCCGCGACCAAGAGCGCGACCAATGTCAGCAACATCACGGCAGGCAATTGCGCCTTGGCTGCGGAGTACAGCAATCCGCGTACGAACCCGCGCGAGTCGGTCGTCAGTTCATAGCGAGCCAGCCAGTAGTCGCCCGCCTTCACGACCGCAAGCGCGGCGAGCAACACGGCGACGTGAGCCTTGGTGGCCCTGCGCACCTTCGGTCGCGGCGGCTGGATGATGATGCCACCGCTGAGCACGTGTGTAGCGATGACGAGCAGGGTGATGAATATCAGCGCGGCGAACAGCCAGTCGAGCACGAACCCGATGAACGGCAACCGGAACATGTAGAACCCGACGTCATGGCCGAACTGCGCATCCGCAATCCCGAAACCCTGCGAGTTGCGGAACATCAACCAGTCCTGCCAATGACCGACGGCAGGCGCAGCGAACAGCAACCCAGCGACCGTTGCGACGGCGACGCGCAACGTCCGGAGCCGATGTCCGAAGAACTCGTGGAACCGCTCCACGGCGGGATGGGTGTTAGCCGAGAATGCAGACGGCGCGAGGCGATCGGCGATCACCAAGTTGAGCACCGCCAAGGCGACGAAGGTGCCGCCGAAGAGAACGAACATCAGCAGCTTCGAGCGGAGCATCGTGGTGAACACTCCTGCCCGTCCGACGGAGTCGAACCACAGGTAGTCGGTGAAGAAGCCGGCGAAGAAGCGGCCGAACAACAAGATGCCGACCACGACGACAGCGACGGCGATGAGGGCGATGCGACCCTTGTCGGAGAACCGGGGCCTGCTCGGCGCTGCGCCTCGGGGCGGTAGATCGGACGGGTTCCGCACCCGAGCGAGGCTAGCGGGGAGCTAACGCAAGCATGCAGCGGCACCCCTCGTGGGCGGGCGCGCATGTGTGGCCCGTGGGGAACTGCTGGCCGGCGCCGACTTCGCCGGCGAGGGCGTTGTCTTCGGCATCGGGACACGCAGGCCCGTGGGGGTCGACCATCCAGCAGACCTTCGTTCCAGGCGTGACGGCAGCGAGTGCACCGCGGCCGAATGCAGCGCGGGCGACGTCGTCGAGATGCTCGTCGATGCGCTGCGTCTTCCACTCGCGGTACACGCCGCGCACGATAGTGGCGAGGTCTTCGTTCTCGCCGGCGGCATCGGCGACGGCGCGCTCGAGGCGATCGCGCAGCGGCACGACGATTGTCTGAGTGAGTGCTTCGATGGCTGCCTTGGTGGCGCCGGCGCGGTTGATGTCGGCCTTGTGCTCTTTGGTGGTGCCGTTGTCGATGCTGGCCGCACCCATCAGCGCGGCCTTGTCGAGCTCGGGAGTGACCGCGGCTGCGTAGCGTGCGGCCTGCTCGGATTGCCACGGCAACATCGTGTCGAGCGACTTCACCGGTTCGTTGCGGCGCAGCGTGTGCAGAATCTCGTTCTGCTCGTCAGCCAGCACGCGCTTCAATTTGCGGGCACACGCCACGATGATCGGCGTCAGCGAAGCATCGCGCTGACCGAACAGCGTGTCGTCGAGAGCCTCTTCGACGATGGGCGCTTCGGGTGACGCCTGGAAGACCGCGAGATCTTCGACGATCGTGAGCGACATCGTCGCATCGGTTGTCTCGACCGCATCAGTTTCAGGCTCGGTCTCGGTCGTCGCTTCGGTCGCGCTGTCGTCGGACTCTTGGGCGCGCGACACAACCTGCTCGGCGCGTGCGGCGCGTAGACGCGCGAACAGATCGTCGACGGAGCCATTCGGACCATCTACGGCCTCCGATTCGTCGTCGTCGTTGGCGCCGAACAACGCAACGACGGGTGCCGCCTTGCGCGCTTGATCGAGTTCGTTGTGATCGTGCACCTCGTGGGTGTCACGCATGAGCAAGACGGTGTTGTCGGCGTCTTCTTCGACAGCAGGCGGGTCGGGCTCGATCGTCTCGGCTTCCGCCTCGGGTTGAGCGTCGGCTTCTGGCTCCACAACTGTGACTGCGATCGGCAGGTCTTGCTCGGGCTGGTCGCTCGGACGATGATTGGGGACCATCAATGGCACCGGACCCGTCGTTGGTGCAAGGTTCACGTACTCGGCGGGTTCACCCAGCGGGGTGAGCTCGGCCATCACGTCGACTGCCACAAGGCGAGAGCGCTCGAAGGCCTGCAGCAGCCGGTCGCGGCCGTGCATCAACTGTTCGATCTGCTGGCGGGCCAGCTCGCGGCGACGCGCCAGCTCGCTGAGCACACGCTCGCGATAGGCACGAGCCTCGTTGACCATCTCACGGCCCTGTTGCTTGGCCATGACGAGTTCGGATTCGGCATCGGCCGACGCGTCTTGGCGCCGACGTGCCGCCTCGACTTCGGCTTCCTCGCGCAACCGCTGAGCCTCGTCGGTTGCCTCGCGCAACATTCGTGACGCAGCATCCTCGGTGCGGATCTTGATCTGTGACGCTGCCTCTCGCGCCGTCTGCAGGATGCGCGCGGCCTCTTCGCCGAGCATGCGGGTGACGACTTCTTCGTCGAGTGCAACCGCCGAATTGGTGGAGCCTCGCTGGGCAGTGCGCAGCTCGCGCTCGAGGAACTTCTCGCGCTCTTGCAGGCGCGCCATCTCCGCAGCGACCATCCGCAGCAGGTCGCGCACCTCGGTCTGGTCGTACCCGCGCCGCGACGTCGAAAAGCCCGCCGAGGCGATCGCGTCGGGTGACGACGGATCAGGACGTGAAAACGAAAGTGCCATTGAGCGCCAGCGTAGGTCGGCGGGCCACGAAAATCGTGGCAATCCCTTGACGCGGCGCGGTGGGTCGACTACGGAACGGACTCAGCGATGACCGGCGCGGCGGGTATCGGGCCGCCGCCGATCCTCTTCAACGCGGTCAATGCCTCTTCGACCGTGGCGACCGGGATGATCTCGACATCGTCATCGACTACGAGGCGAGCCTTGGCAATGTCGGTCTCGCCCTGGCTCGTTGGCACCAGGAAGTACTTCGCACCTGACTGCTGCACCGCGGAAGCCTTCGACGACAAGCCACCGATCGCACCGACGTCGCCATGGATGTTGATAGTTCCTGTCACGGCTATCCGCTTGCCGCCCAGGAGATCCCCCTCCGACAACTTGTCGATGAGCGTCAGCGTGAAGGCCAGTCCGGCCGACGGGCCACCGATCGACTCGGTATCAATTGTGATCGATATGTCTTCGGGGAGAGTGATCGTCGCAGTGTCGCTGGGAAGGAACCCGATGATGGTCCGCTCGGGTTCGTCGGGCGAGGCGATCAGTTGCACGTCTCCACTACCCGCCTTGCCGTTGCGCTCGTACTCGATTGCCACCGTGTCGCCGGGCTTGTGATTCGCCATTATCGGAGCGATGTCGTCGACCGTCGACAAAGGTGTGCCGTCGACCTTCAACAACTTGTCGCCCGGATCGAGCAGCGCGTCGGACGGCGCGAACTTGGTGCACGTCCGTCCGTCCTCGCTGGCTTCCAGACAGACCAACTCGTCGATGATCACGTCGCCGGGCGTCAGCGTCGCGTCGAAGCCGAGCCGTTTCAGCGCGACGTACTCGGCCGTCTCTTTTGCGGAGCGCATGTCGCGCTGACCGCGACTGTTCTGCTGTTGCGGGGTCTCGGTCGCGTAGAGATCGGCATAACTCTTCTCGTCGACCGCCGGGTTGTTGCGGCCGACCCACCACTGCAACACGCTCAGCTCCGGGTTACGCACGGTGACGAACAGCACCTGCCCGGCGCTGTCGTACGTCGGCGGACCCTCGATCGTCAGGCGCGGCTCGACCGGTTGCGCATCGGCAGGAACGATGGCGAACTGCACCTTCTCCGACGCACCCTTCTCCGTGCAGACGCCGTCGGCGTCGCGCGCAACGCAATCGCGCTTGTTGGCAACAAGCGTGCTGGGCAACAGGGCTGCGACCGCGACGGCGACCACCGCGAGCAGCCCGATTGCCGCGAGTGGGAGGGCCCAGAAGAGGTGACGGCGGCTCAACGACCGAACCTCGGCACCTGGCTCCATTACGATTGATTCTTGCGTGTCGACCAGGGAACTCACCATCGCTACTGCTTGGATTGCCGTCCTCGCCATTGTGGCGCTCGTTGCGGCAGGTTGGCGTAAGCCTGCCAGAGCCACGGCCAATCCGGCGCGCGCCCTTCGACCGAGGCGCGCCCGGATCGGTCTGCCGGTCGTCGCGGTCGAGGCGCCACTTCACCGGCGCACCCTGGTGCTGCGAAAGCTGTGGGCGCTCGTGGCAGGGAGCACGATGGCGGCAACCATGGGCGCCATCGCGGCCACGCTGATCGGTTTCGGCATGTCGTGGATCGTGATCACCCTGTCGCACATGCTCAAGAAATGACCTCGCGCTGGCGGGAGATCGCAGTCGCGGGACACACTGGCGACGCCGTTGCCGCGCGCAGTGCCCTCGCCGACAGCGACCCGGTGGCGCGAGAACTCGGCCTCGGCGCCTTGCTGCGGCTCGAGATGCTGACCCACGACGATCTCCGAACCGCCTTGGCGGATGACGCGCCCGCCGTACGCCGGCGAGCCGCAATGATCGCCGGCAAACGACCAGGGATGTCGCTTCTCGCGTTGCTCGACGATCCTGTAGTCACCGTCGTGGAAGCGGCGGCGTGGGCCTGCGGCGAACAGGAGATGGTCGACGACGAGGTCCTCGACAAGCTGATCGATCTCGGCGTCTCATCCGAAGATGCGTTGGTGCGCGAGGCATGCACCGCGGCACTCGGCGCGATCGGCGATCCACGAGGACTGGCGACGGTCCTGCGCGGCTGCACCGACAAACCCGCCGTGCGCCGACGTGCCGTCCTCGCGTTGGCACCGTTCGACGGCGACGCAGTCGATGCCGCGCTGCAAACCGCGCTGACCGATCGCGATTGGCAAGTGCGCCAAGCCGCCGAAGACGTCCTACGCGCCAGCACCGACTAAACCCGTGCGATGAGAGATGAGCCGCCGTGCGGCGCACATCTCTCATCGCGCGCAGGTTCTATCCGGGTGAGATGAGAGATATGCGGTGCCCGACGGCTCATCTCTCATCTCTCGGCGGTTCCGCGCCAACGTGTACCTCGACGGCCACGGAGAGGATGCGCCTGTCGGATCCAAGATCGCGCTCGGTAACGCGATGCTCGACGTCGGCAAGCGCATTGGACGCCGGCTGGTTGTCGTCAACCGGTGTGCGCAGCCGTGGGTGGGTGACTCTTGGAGCGTCCAGCGAGTGCTTCTCGACACCCCGGGTGAGCAGCAAGCACTCCGTCACTCAGGCTCAAGCCCGCCGGTTACAGCTCGTAGCGGTAGACGTTGGTGTCGCGGGCCGAGAACCCGATGCGCTGGTAGAGGCGGTTGGCGGCTTCACGTGACGGTCGGCTGGTCAGGCTCACGGCCTTGGCGCCCCGGCGCCGCGCCTCGTCGGCGGCCGCCATGTTCAAGGCTTCCCCCACGCCGTGACCTCGCGCGGTCTCGTCGACGACGACATCCTCGATCCACGCTTTCAATCCGGTTGCGATGCGATACATCACCAGCGTCAGGCTCCCGACGATCACGCCATCGACGCGTGCGACGAACACCGTCGCGCCGCCGTCGATGACGGTCGCCAGCTCCGATGCATCGGGTGGCGGCGTGGACGACAGTTGCGGGAGCAGACGGGCGAATGCCTCGACCACTTCTTCGGTCGGGTGGTCGACGATCTCGATGGTCGCAGTCACGGTCGCCCAACCTACGACAACGCTTCCCGCGGATCATGGAACGTGGGTGTCGCCGTTTCCCGCCGGCTTTGGCTACCTCCCCAGCGGGCCCACGCCTCGCAAGCACGCCCTTGGTGCACTGACGAACCCCGACATTCAGGGCCGAAGGGCCCGTGTGCTGGTTGAACGTCCGCTGTAAGGTCGTCTACGAGCGGTGTTTTCCCGTTCGACACCTGCGCGTTGCTCTGAACTCTCTGGTTGCGCTCCGTTGTCCACGGAAGGAGGATTGGTGTGAGCGCCCGCAGCGTTGGCGTCGACCCCGGCCTCGGCCGATTGTCGTTACCTGCCGACCACGTGGCCCCCGCGCGAATCCCCACCGAGGCCGAATTGCACCAGTTTGTGGCCGAGCCGGAGTCGAGACGTCATCACGTCTGGATCGCCGTGGTGTTGGCCTGCCTTCTCCTCGGCGGCGGACTGTTCGGTTCGCAGCTGGCCGCTGCTTCGGTTGCGAAGCGCAACTCGGAACGATCACAACAAGCATTGGAGCTGTCGGCGGTCGAGATTGCCTCGAAGCTGCGACTGTCATTGCAGCGCCAAGAGGACCTCGCGATCAGTGCAGCAGCATTCTTCCTTGCCAGGCCGTTTGCGTCGAACGACCAATTCCGGGC
>JBDTWJ010000144.1:0-9488 GCA_040006755.1 Ilumatobacteraceae bacterium
CGAGATTTACACGCCGCAGCCGAAGCGCATCCACGGCTACTACGTGCTGCCGATCTTGTGGGGCGACAGCGTCGTCGGCCGGCTCGACATGAAGGCCGACCGGCACGGCGGCGAGCTGCTGGTGCAGGCGTCGTTTGCCGAACCGGGTGTGCCTGTGGGTGAGCTGGCGGATGATCTTGCCCCCGAGTTGCACGCCATGGCGGGCTGGCTGGGACTCGACGACGTCGAAGTGGTCCAGCGCGGGGACCTGGCCTCCACCCTTCGCGATGCAGTGGGTCACTACGCTCGGCGTTGATGTCAGAGCCCCAACCGTGGTTGCCGCCGGAGCACTTGCCGCGTTGGGTGTGGAAGGCCGTTGCCATCTTCTGGCTTGGCTACATCATTTCCATCGTCACGCGCTCGGTGTGGAGCAGCCTCTCGGCGCTGTCACTTCTGCTGCTCGTCTCGCTCTTCCTGTCGCTGGCCATCGAACCCGGTGTCAATCGGCTGGCCTCACGCGGCTGGCGACGTGGGACGGCAACGGCTGTCATTCTGATCGGCGTCTTCCTCGGGTTCATCGTGTTCGTGGTCGCGATCGGAACCCTCGTCGGCCAGCAGATCGCGACGTTGCTCGGTGATTCCGAGAAGTACGTCAACCGCACTGTCAACTTCATCAACGACAACTTCGACACGCACATCAACCCTTCGCAGGTGATTGCGTCGATCAACGACGAGAACGGCGCCGTGCAGAAGTTCATCCGTAGTCAGCAGGGCAAGGTCGTCGACCTGTCGGTGACAGCCCTCGGTGTGCTGGTGCAGGGCCTGTCAGTCCTGCTGTTCACGTTCTACCTCGTCGCGGATGGTCCGAAGATGCGTCGAGCCATTTGCAGCAGGTTGCGTCCCGATCGCCAGCGGAGGGTTCTCAGCGGGTGGGAACTGGCGATCGACAAGACCGGCGGCTATCTGTACTCCCGCGCGCTGCTCGCCGGGTTGTCGGCGTTCTTCCACTGGGTCCTGTTCCAGGCGATCGGCATCCAGGCTCCGGTCGCCATGGCGCTGTGGGTCGGGCTCATCAGCCAGTTCCTGCCCGTCGTTGGCACGTACATCGCCGGTGCGCTGCCGGTGCTGGTGCAGTTCGTCGACTCGCCGCCCAAGGCATTGATCATCCTGATCTTCGTCATCCTCTATCAGCAGGTCGAGAACTACTTCCTATTGCCACGCATCACCGCTCGCACCATGGACCTGCATCCTGCGATCGCGTTCGGTTCGGCCATCGCCGGAGGTGCCGTACTCGGCGCTGTTGGTGCGGTGTTGGCAATTCCGGCTGCTGCGATGGCGCAGGCCGTCATCAGCAACTTCGGCGAGCGGCACGAAGTGATCGACAGCCATCTCACCAGCATGCACCCGGGCAAGCATCGGTCGCGACGGTCGCGACGGATTCAGACCGACGTCATCGATGACGAACCCTGAGGCATTTGTCCCGGTCGCAGTAACGCGCCGCAGCGGATACGACGAGTCGGTGCACTTCGGTGCGGTCGTCGGTCTCTCGTCAGCGGGTGCGGTCGAATTCGCGATTGGCGATCCGGCTACACCGATCTATCCGCGTTCGACGAGCAAGCCGATTCAGGCGGTAGCGATGGTTCGAGCCGGTCTGCAACTTCCGCCAGAACTGTTGGCACTGGTCTGCGCGAGCCACGACGGCACGCCGATGCACCTCGAGGCCGCGCGGCGGATCCTGGCGATAGCGGCCCTCGACGAACGGTCGCTGGCGAACACTCCTGATCTACCCCTCGACCGATCAGCGGCCGAGGATGTGCTTCGTCACGGCGGAGGACCAACCTCGTTGCAGATGAATTGCAGTGGTAAGCACAGCGGCATGGTGGTGACCAGTGCCATCAACGGCTGGGCGACCGACGCCGACTACCTGTCGCCGCGGCATCCGTTGCAGCAACACATCACTGTCACGATCGATCACCTCGCCGAGGAGCATCACCGCCACATTGGTGTCGATGGTTGCGGGTCACCCGCTCACGTCATCTCGCTGGTCGGGCTGGCTCGGGCGTTCCGCTCCATCGCGACCGGCGCCGCCGACGCGTCGGGCGATGCGGTCTACGCGGCCATGACTGAGCACCCTGAAATGGTCGGCGGCGACGGACGCGATGTCACGCACTTCATGCGAGGTGTTCCCGGTCTGATGGCGAAGGATGGAGCAGACGGAGTGTTTGCCGCGGCCCTTCCCGACGGACGCACTGTCGCCTTGAAGATTGCTGACGGCAGCAACCGAGCACGCCCACCCGTGATGGTCGCCGCGCTGCGGGCCTTGGGTATCGACACGTCTTCGGTCGAGCCGTTGGTGACCGAATGGATCGTCGGTCATGGCGAACACGTGGGAGAGGTGCGGGCCATCGCCCCGTAAGGTGACGCGATGAGCGCCATTCCGTTCGTCACTCTCGATGAACCGCGTTATGGCGCGGCCGTGCAAGTCTCACCGTTGGTACGCCGGGTGATCGCCAACAACCCTTCGAAGTTCACCTATCTGGGCACGGGCACATACATCATCGGCCACGGCGACGTTGCGGTCATCGACCCCGGCCCGATGCTCGACGAGCATCGCGATGCGCTGACCGCTGCGCTCGACGGAGAGCGGGTGCGGGCGATCCTGGTCACGCATTGTCACTCCGACCACTCGCCGCTCGCAGCATGGCTACGAGAGGAAACCGGCGCACCGACGATCGCATTCGGCCCTCACGGAATCGCCGAAACGCATCCCGATGTCGATGACGAGATCGAACCCGGCGTGACGTTGGAGGAGACCACCGACACCGACTTCGATCCCGATGTGCGCGTCGGCGACGGTGAGGTCGCGGCGATGGGCACGAGGTGGACGATGCGTGCGGTCTACACACCAGGCCACACGTCCAACCACATGTGCTACGCCTTCGATGAGGAGCAGGCGTTGTTCACCGGCGATCACGTGATGGGGTGGAGCACCACGGTGGTGTCGCCGCCCGATGGCGACATGCGCTCGTACATCGAGTCCCTGCACAAGGTGATGGAGCGCGACGACACGACGCTGTGGCCCACCCATGGCGCGCCGGTCACGTCACCCAAGCCGTACCTCGCGGCCTTTCTTCAGCATCGTCTCGAACGCGAGGCGCAAGTGCTCGCTGCCGTGCGTTCGGGCCACACCGACATCGCGGAGATGGTCAAGCAGATGTATGCCGATGTGCGCGTGGAACTCCATAAGGCGGCGGGACGCAGTGTGCTGTCTCACCTGATCAAACTCATCGACGACGGCATGGTCACCGTCGAAGGCAAGGGTCAGGCTGCGCGGTACTTTCCGAGCTGATGAAGGTGACGTCACTCAGACCGCCACCACTCAGATCGGGGTCACGCGTACTGGTCGAGGATGCTGGCCTCGGTGATCCGTTCGAGCGTCTCCTTCACCGCCGCGGCCAGTGAATTGTCCATGCCATCGACCTGGGCGATCTCGGCTGTCGTTGCCCGGCGCAACCGTGTGAGGTCGCCGAAATGGTCGACGACCGCGTTGGCGAGCGGCGGCGTGATGCGCGGTACGCGCGTCAGCAGACGCAAGCCTCGCGGCGTGGCCGGCGCGTCGCCGTCGAGGCCATGGCCCGCCCAGTTGTTCGCGATCCTCGGATAGTCGGCCAGCACCAATTCGAGCTCATGGTTGATCTCGCCGTTGACCTCGTCGACCTGCAGCCGCAGCAGCCGCGCGTCGACACCCAGTTCGACGATCATCGTCTCGATCTCGGCGGAGATGCGCCGCACCATCTCGCCGCGCTGTACCACCGAAGCCACGTCGCGAATGGTTGCCACATCTTCCAACTCCAGCGCGGTCAGGCTGTCGAGCGTGTCGTCGAGTCGCACCTTGTAGCGCTCGAGCGTCTGCAACGCCTGGTTGGCGCGATCCAGCAACCGGCTGATGTCTTGGAGCTGATGACGTTGGCCACCGGCGTACACGCTGATGACACCCATCTCTTCACTCACGCTGACGACGGGCACCGGGATCGAACGGGCAACTCGCTCGGCTGTGCGGTGACGGGTGCCAGTCTCTGTCGTGGGAACCGAAGGATCGGGCACGAGGTGCACGTTGGCTCTGGCCAATCGCTGGCCGTGCGAGCCGAGGATGATCGCGCCATCCATCTTGGCCAGCTCGCTGAGGCGTTGCGGGCTGAACGGCGCGTCGAGCAGAAACCCGCCGCTGCAGATAGACAGCACGTCAGGGCCGTCGCCGAGGATCAGCAGCGCACCCATCTTGGCGCGCACGATGCGCTCGATCCCGTCTCGCAACGGTGTACCTGGTGCTACGACCGCGAGCGCTTCGTGCAGGGCGTCGGTGGGAGGCCCGGGCGTCGTCGTCATAGAGCGATTCTACTTCGAGCGCGCTCCTTGCAATCCCACGGCTACCAAAGCCTCTGTGAGAGTCGAAACGCGGATCAACGAGATGCCGTCGACCCCATTTGCCGAGTTGAGCGGGACGATTGCCCGCGTGAATCCGAGGCGGGCGGCTTCGGCGAGGCGACGCGAGGCGTGAGCCACTTGGCGCAACTCGCCGGCCAGCCCGATCTCGCCGAACGAGATGAGGTCGGACGGCAGAGGGTGGTCGACCAATGCGCTGACGATTGCGAGACACACGGGCAGATCGCTGCCCGGCTCGGTCAGCCTGACCCCACCGACAGCGGATGCGAACACCTCGTGCTGTCCCACCGGGATGCGTGCCCGTCGCTCGAGAACAGCCAACAGCAGAGCCAGCCGGCCGGCATCGAGGCCCTGGGCGCTGCGCCGTGGTGGGATCCCTGAGTTGACCTTGTTGGTCAGCGCCTGCACCTCGACCAACAGCGGCCGGTGGCCTTCGAGCGTCGGCGTGACCGCGGAGCCGGCCACACCAGTGCGTCGGTCGGTGAGGAAGAGACTGCTGGCGTCGGGCACCCCCACGAGACCACGCTCGACCATCTCGAACACACCCAACTCGTTGGTCGAACCGAACCGGTGCTTCACCGCTCGCAGCATGCGCAGCGCGTGATGCCGGTCGCCCTCGAAGCTGAGAACCGTGTCGACCACGTGTTCGAGCAACCGCGGACCGGCGAGTGCACCGTCCTTGGTGACATGACCGACCAGCACGACGGGAATGCCCCGACCCTTCGCCTCGGCGACGAGCCGATGGGTGCAACCGCGAACCTGCACGACGCTGCCCGGCGCAGAACCGAGGTCGGGATCCGCCACCGACTGGATGCTGTCGACGATGACGAGTTGCGGTTGCACGCTGTCGATCGCAGCGACGACATGGGGCAGTGATGTCTCGGCGAGCAACCACAGGTTTGGCCCGAGGGCACCGAGGCGTTCGGCGCGTAATCGAACCTGCTGCGCACTTTCCTCGCCACTGATGTACAGCGTGCGCGTCGGCCACTGCGCAGCCAGTTGGAGGAGCAACGTGCTCTTGCCAATCCCTGGCTCGCCGCCGAGCAGGGTGACGGATCCGGGTACGAGGCCGCCGCCGAGCACACGATCGAGTTCATCGATCCCTGTCGGCCGCGGCCCACCGATCAGCGTGTCGACCTCGGCGATCGGCATGGCCGTGGAGGTGGAGGTGGCCGAAATGAGGCTGGCGATGTCGGGATCCGGCCCCTCGACATCTTCGACCATCGAGTTCCATGCTTCGCACGACGAACACCTGCCCGCCCACTTCGGATACGTGGTGGCACATGCGATGCAGCGATACACGAGACGAAGCTTCGACATGAGTTGCACCCTATGGAAGGGGTGTTACACGGCCCTCGGCCTGCGGTGATGCCCACGTTGCTTGCGCTGGCGAATGACCCAGGAGATGAAGGCGAAGGCCAGCACGCACCAGATCAACAGGCCGATCAGCGCCGCATTGGCGGCAACCCCCCAGATCTTGGCGGTGCCGTGGTCATCGACGGCAGTCGACCCCAGGTCGAGCTGCGAGCCGTCGAGCGGCACGATCCACGAAACATTCCCGCCACTGACGGTGCCCGTGACTGAGGTGATTTTTCCGGGAAGTGCCGCTCGAACCGTCACCCGAACTGCATCGCTTGGACTCGGGTTGCTGGCGACCACTTCCTCCGCATAGGGAGTCGCGCCGACAGCGGCAAGGACATCGGGATCGGCGAACGCCGCAAGGCCATCGATCCGTAACGTGCCGGTCAACGACACCGACGTTCCGTCGTCGCGTACCTTTCGAGTCAACACTGCCCCGTGTAGCGGACCTCCAGACCCGTTGATCGATTGCAGGATTGCGGTGGCCTCTTCAGGATTTGCGAAGCTGTGGGTGAGCTCGACGTGCAAGCCGCCATCGGCTGTGGGGGTGGGCTCGCTGACGGTCCAGTCGGCGGCCTTGGCGTCGTCGAAGCGCAGGTCCTCTGCGAGACCGGGTGCCCGGTTGACGACATCGGCATCCGCAACGGCGGTTACGGTGATCTGGCCGCTGCCCTCGGCATTCATCGAGATTTCGACCGTCGCGTCAACCCGGCATGCCGTCAGCAGCATCACGGAGATCACGATCAGTGCTTGGCGCATAGTGTCCCGATTGTGGCATGTGGAACCTCGCCGGTGCCGGAGGTGTCAAGACAAACGCGACGTCGACCATGACCACTCAACTCGGAGAACCTTCGGATACCGATCTTGTCGCCCGTGCTCGCGCGGGCGACAACGCCGCCTTTGGCGCGCTCGTCGGTCGGTATCAGAAGCCGGCGTTGCGACTTGCCGCAGCGATCAGTGGTTCAGTCGACGACGCTGCCGACATCGCCCAGGAGGCCTTTGTGAAAGCCCATAGATCGCTGCCGAAGCTGGCCGACCCGGCGATGGTTCGGTCGTGGATGCTGCGGATCGTCGCCAACGAGGCGAAGAACCATCTGCGCGGCCGCGACCGTCGGCATCGGCGCGACGAGCGGTATGGGTCGTGGGTGGTCGCCGCCGTGCCCGACCCAGAGACCTCGGCGCTCGACAGCGACGATGCGCGCGGGTTGGGTTTGGCCTTCGGCCGCCTCGGCACGCGCGATCAACAGGTATTGGCCTATCGGTTCTTCGCGGGATTGTCGGAGGTCGAAACGGCACACGCGGTCGGCGTACCGATCGGCACGGTCAAGTCGAGAACCGCGAGGGCCCTCACGCGCCTGCGCACCGAAATGGAGCGACCATGATCGATCTCGAACGCTCGCTCGGCGAGCTTGCAGACCGACTGGAGATTCCCGGCGACGAGTGGTTGGTGACCGATGTCCTCCGCCGTCTCGCCGAACCCTCTCCTGGGACGACTCGGCCCCTGCTTCCTCGCCTGGCGGGCGCGATCGCGGCAGCGACGGTCGCCGCCGTGTTGATCCTGCCGGGACCACGTCATGCCGTCGGGCGTTGGCTGGGTTTCGACAGCGTGCGCATCCAGCCAAGCGGCTCGGTTCCCAGCGAGAGCACGTCGACGGGGTCGTCACCGACCATCGCGACGTCTGCGGCGCCTGATGTCGATCTCGGTCCGGCGATGTCGATCGACCAGGCGATGTCGCAAACTGCGCTTCCGGACCCCACTCCGGCGTTGCTCGGTGCCGCGCAGTCGATCCACGTCGTAACACCGCCTTCGAGTGGTCAGATCATTCTCGTGTATTCGCCGTCGGGTCTTCTCCCGCAATCGGACGTCACGGATGTCGGCGCGCTCGTCTCGGTGTTTCCGGCTCACATCAACGCGGGCTACTTCCAGAAGTCGCTGGGCAACGGAACAACGGTGCGTCCTGTGGATCTCGGTGAGGTGAATGGTTACTGGATCGAGGGATCACCGCATGAGTTGATGTTCGACACCGGTGACGGCGAGGTGAGACAGGAGACGCTACGGCTGGCCACCAACACCCTCCTTTGGGAACGCGACGGTGTGGTCTATCGAATCGAGGCCGACATCTCTCTCGACGCCGCCGTGCGCATAGCCAACACGGTGCCCTAGACCGTTGTGCGGCGCCGCCTTCGCCACGTCGGCCGCGGTGTGGATTGCATCGACAGACGTGATCATCGGCAGATTGACGATCACCTCGTCGGGACCCCTCGGCAGTGTGGAACGTTGCGGCGAGCGGTGGTGTCGGACAAGTATGCGGATTCCAAGGAACCAAACAGTTGTCGCGTTCGTCCTGCTACTGGCCTCGTGCGGTGCCGCTGCAGCATCGCAGAGCGATCCATCGGGATCCTCGAGCGAGCCGCACGTCAGCGCGCCCGCCGCCAACGAGTCACCGACCACTCTGGCTCTACCGATCACGGGCGCCGAGTCCGCGTTCCCAGCGCGTTTGTCGCTGACGACGACGGACGGCAAGGTGCTGACCTTCTCCCCGGACGCGGACCCCCTCGTGACAGATGGCGTGATTTCACCGACCGGCAAGGTCGTGGTGAGCGCCTCGTTCATGCACGGGCGAACGATGATCGAATGGCACGACGTCAAGACCGACATCATCTCCGGAGAATTGCAGGTCGATGGTGAGTTCCGTCCTGCTGCCGTCTCGCAGGACGGCAAGCTGGTTGCGTTGATCGGCACCACTCCCACGTCGACCACCGTGGTGTTGGCGACTCCTTCCGGCGGCGAGATGCGTCGATGGACGTTCGACGGCCTGCTCGTGCCCGAGGCCTTTGCGAACGCGTATGAGCCGAATGGGGACGGACTTCCGATCGGCGTGTTCGTGATCGAGTACCTCGACACCAACACCTATCGCGTGCGCGTGATCGACACCGCGACGGGGGAGCTCGGATTGCCGCTGAACCTCCGCGACAAGAGCCAAACCGTTGACGAGATCATGACAGCCGTCAGCCGCACCGCTGTGTTCGAACCAACCAATCAACTTCTGTTCACGCTCTATCAGGACGCGACCGAAGGCGACGGCGAGGTTGGCTCGTTCATCCACACGCTGGGCCTGGTGAACGGGGTGTGGTGCCTCGACGTGCCCGAACAGCTCGGCCTTGCCGATCATGCCGGTGCCTTGACGGTCAGTCCCGATGGCTCTCGGCTCTATGCCGCGTCGAGCATCGGAGGCGTGGCGGGCTACGTCGTCAGCGACGTCATCACCAACGGGCCAGACATGCCGAAGGCGCGCACCACGGTGGCGCTCGGCGCCTCGGCGAAGCGCGTGGCGATAGGCGCCTCGCGCGACGAGGTCGTGGTTGCCCTCGGTGGGTCGCTGTTCCGTCTGGATCCCGTGAACCTGGTTGTCAGGGACTCATTCGTCTGGGACATGGATGTCGAGGCACTGACCGTGCTCGAAGACGGCAGCATCGTGATCGTCGGAACGGGACGCATGACGGTGGTGTCACCGCAGAACGAGCTGCTCGCGGAACGCGCTCTGCCGTACGGGGCGACCGAGGTCACCCGAGTAGCTGTGGTTGGCTGACGCCTATTCGGTCGGAACCGTGGGGTCCGGTGCCTCGGGAGCACCGGTAGCAGCAAGCTCGACGGCAACCGGGGGCAGGAATCCCTCGACCGAGGTGAACTTGAGCTTCTTCTCGCC
>JBDTWJ010000145.1:0-9362 GCA_040006755.1 Ilumatobacteraceae bacterium
CCTGCGTCTGCGGGCGCGTCGAGGGTCAGGTCGTACAACGGGATCACCGGAGTTCTCGACGGCGCTCGACGGTCGCACCGCATGGTCGGCGCTGATCGAGCGACTCGACACGACCATTTTTGCCGAGGTCGACATCTATTGGGCAACGCTCGGTGGCGCCTACCCGCGTCAGGTCCTCGCCGATCTCGGCGACCGACTGCGGCTGGTCCACGTCAAGGATGGCCCGTGCGACGAGCCGGAGAATCCGATGGTTGCTGTCGGGTCTGGCACGCTCGACATACCGGGCATCCTCAACGAAGCGGCCAACGCGCAGTGGCACATCGTCGAACTCGATCGGTGCGCGACCGACATGCTCACGGCACTCGCCGACAGCTACCGATATCTCGTCGACAACGGCCTTTCGCAGGGCCGGAAGTGAGCACCAGCCGAGTCGGAATCATCGGCTGCGGCAATATTTCGCCGGCCTACACAAGCACGCTCAGCGAGTTCCCCTGGATCGAAATCGCCGCGTTCACGGACGGGATCCCCGAGCGCGCCGCGAAGTTTGCCGAGCGGTACGGAGGCGTCGCGCTGGACATGACTGACATGCTTGCCGACGATTCGATCGACGCCGTTGTCAACCTCACGCCCGCCCACGTGCACACGAGCGTTAGTCGTGTCTGCCTCGAAGCCGGCAAGCCGGTGTTCAGCGAGAAGCCGTTGGGCACCGACTTCGACGAGGGGCACTCTCTGGTCGAGCTCGCCGGCGAGACCGGTCTGCGTCTCGGCTGTGCCCCCGACACCTTCCTCGGCGCAGGCCTGCAAGCGGCGCGGTCCGCAATCGACCGCGGGCTCATCGGCGAGCCAATCGCGGCCAACGGCTTCATGCTGGGCTTCGGCCCCGAATGGTGGCATCCGAACCCCGAAGGGTTCTACGGACCGGGAGCAGGCCCGCTGTTCGACATGGGCCCGTACTACCTGACGACGCTGGTTCACCTGTTCGGGCCGGCACGTGCGATCTCCGGCTCGGCCAAGATCGGCATCGCCGATCGCGTGATGCACGCCAAAGGTCGAGTCGGCGACGTGGTGACAGCCACGACTCCCACCCATGTGTCGAGCATGATCGACTTCGTCAGCGGGGCATCGGCGACCTTGGTCACCAGCTTCGACGTCAAGGCAACGCGGTTCCGGAACATCGAGGTCTACGGCACCGATGGCACGCTGTCGCTTCCGGACCCGAACACGTTCGGTGGGCCGTTGAAGATTCGCAGCATCATCGCCGACGATTGGCGCGAGATTCCATTACCGACCCCGAACATCCCTCAGCAACGCGGCATCGGATTGGCCGACATGCTGTCGGCGACGAACGCCAACCGTCCGCATCGTGCGTCGGCCGAACTTGCCCTGCACGTTCTCGAACTGATGTCGGCGACGTTGCGCTCGTCGGACGAAGGTCGGCGACTCGACCTCAACACGACATGCGAACGGCCTGCCCCGATGCGATACAACCTGCCGCCCAACACGTTCGACTGACAGATGCTCTAGACAACCCGATTGGCGCGATACCACTCGATGAGCGCGGCAGTCGATGAGTCGTGCAGCGGTGGATCGGTTCCGACAAGCTCGGGCGTGATGCGGTTGGCAAGAGCCTTACCCAACTCGACACCCCACTGATCGAAGCTGTTGATGTCCCACACGCACCCCTGCACGAACACGATGTGCTCATAGAGGGCGATCAACTGACCGAGCACGTTGGGCGTGAGGCGCGGTGCGACGATTGTCGTGCTGGGCCGGTTCCCCGGGAACACACGAGCGGCCTGCTGATGCAGCGGGATGCCCTCGGCGATGACTTGCTCGAGCGTCTTGCCGAACGCAAGCGCCTCGCCCTGTGCGAACAGGTTGGCCATCAGCAGATCCTGTTGCTCGATCAACGGGTGGTTGGGCTTCGCAAAGCCGATGAAGTCGATCGGCACCAGCCTGGTGCCCTGGTGCAGCAGTTGGAAGAACGCGTGCTGGCCGTTGGTGCCGGGCTCGCCCCACACGATCGGGCCAGAGGTCGTGGAGACCGGTGAACCGTCGAGACGAACGCTCTTGCCGTTGGACTCCATGTCGAGTTGCTGCAGATATGCCGGGAACCGGCGCATCTCGTGTGAATACGGCAGCACTGCCTTGGTCTCGGCTTCCAGCACGTTGGCGTACCAAATCCCCAACATGCCCATGATCACCGGTGCGTTGACGTGTAGAGGCGCTTCGACGAAATGGCGGTCGATGGTGTGAAACCCACCGAGGAACTGACGGAAGCGGGCGGGTCCGATCGACAGCGCCACCGACAACCCAATCGCCGAATCGACCGAGTAACGGCCACCGACCCAGTCCCAGAAGCCGAACATGTTGACGGTGTCGATGCCGAACTTGGCCACCTCGGCGGCGTTGGTGCTGACTGCGACGAAGTGCTTGCTGACCGCGTCTTCCCCCAACGCGCTGGTGAGCCAGCGACGGGCCTGGGTGGCGTTCGTCAGCGTTTCGACGGTAGTGAAGGTCTTCGAGCAGACGATAAACAGCGTTGTCGCCGGATCGAGATCGTTGAGGTTGAACGTGATGTCGGCGCCGTCGACATTGCTGACGTAGCGGCAGCGCAGGTTGTGGTCCCCGAACGACTCGGTCGCCAAGTACGCCATCGCGGGACCGAGGTCGCTGCCGCCTATCCCGATGTTGACGACGGTCTGAATCGCCTCGCCGGTCGCTCCGCGCCACGCGCCGCTGCGCACGCGATCGGCGAAGGTTGTCATGCGGCCGAGAACCTCGTGCACGTCGACCACGACATCTTGCCCATCAAGCCTCACGACCGCGTCCTTCGGGGCGCGCAACGCCGTGTGCAGGACTGCGCGCTGTTCGGTGACGTTGATGGTCTCGCCCGCGAACATCGCCGCACGGCGCACCTCGACCTCGGCGGCGCTTGCCACGGCGAGCAATCGACGCACGACGTCGTCATCGATCAAGTTCTTCGAGTAGTCGATCAACAGGTCGCCGGCCTGCAGCCGATAGCGCTCGGCGCGCTCGGGATCCTCGGCGAACAGAGTGCGCAGATGAGGCGGCCGAGCCGTCGACTGCAACTCTGACCATGCGGGAGTCGTCGTGATGTCCATCGTGGCGAGACGCTAGCGAGCCTCGTACGGCAATCGGGATGCGGCGTCGGAGTCGAGCACCACCAAGGTGTTGGTACGACCGACCCGATCGATCGGCAGGGCGTGATCGTGCAACAGCCACCGTTCCAACGCCAGTGCTTTCTCATGTCCGGTGGCCAACACCAGTCGACGGCGCGCGGCGTTGACCGCGTGCACCGTCAGCGTCGCGCGCACCCTGCCCTTGAACTCCCTCGAGATCGCGACCTTGCCCGGCATGTCGACAACCGGGTCACCCGGCGGCCACGACGCCGTGTGCCCGTCGTCGCCCAGGCCGAGATGCACGACATCGAGACGATCCGGCAGCAAGTCTGCGTACTCGCGACACGCCGCCTGCAGGTCCGTCGCGTTGACCGGCATCAACAGGATCGTCGTACCACACGGTTGCAGCACGTCGAGCAGCTTTGCGTTGCGATCGGGATCGCCGTCGGGTGCCACGCGCTCGTCGACCTGGAACACCGTCGTCGATGCCCACGGCACGGAAAGTTCGGTGAGTGCGGCAAGCATCAATGCCGGCGTCGAACCACCGCTGAAAGCAACAGACGCAACACCGCGCCGCGACACCGCGTTGCGTAGTTGCCTGGCGGTCCACGCTGCTGCCTCCTGGGCCGCCGATGGCGGGTCGGGCGCAATGATGATGTCCACGTCGTGCCTACTCTACGAACCGTGCTCAACGCCCACGCAGTCAACGCCCTCCGAACTCGCATCCAAGCGGAGATCGACGAGGGCCATTCGCTGGCCGCGCAATTCGCGCTCGGAATGCACGGCGAGATCGCCGAGACCGGCTCGTTCGGCGCGGCGACGCCCGAGTCGCGCTTCGTCATCTTCTCGGCGACCAAGACGTTGGTGGCGATGGCGTTGCTGCCCCACCTGGCCGACGGCAGCATCGAGCTCACCGCGCCGGTTGCGCGCTACCTGCCGGAATTCGGCGAGAACGGCAAGGAGTACGTCACGGTGCTGCAGTTGCTGACGATGCAGGGCGGCTTTCCGCAGGCTCCCATCGCACCCGATCGTTGGGCCAGCAGTGCAGGACGCCGCCAGCAGTTCGCTGAATGGGGGCTCTCGTGGAAGGCGGGAACTCGCACCGAGTATCACCCCATCGCCGCGCATTGGGTGATCGCCGAACTGATTGAGACCATGTCGGGACGGGCGTACGCTGACGTGATCAACGAGCGAGTCGCGGCTCCGGCCGGCGCGGCCAACGTGCTCGGACCGGTTGACGGTCCAAAGAGTGGAACGGTGGTGTCGATCCGCACGGCCGGATCGGTGCCCTCCCAACAACGACTGCTGGCGGAGTACGGCCGCATCGATCTGGTGCCCGACACGACCGTGTCTCCCGAGCTGCTCCTCAGCCTCAACGACCCGCGTGCGCAAGCTGCTGCCATCCCGGGTGGCGGTGGCATCGCCAGAGCCACCGACGTGGCGTTGATCTACCAGTCGTTCGTCCGCAACTCCGGTGACGCTCACCCAGCTGACTGGCTGGCAGACGCGACGGGCACGATTCGAAACGGCAGCATCATGGTCAGCGACGGCGCGCCGGCCAACCGGACGATCGCTGGCGTGATGGGCGGAGCCGATGACATGCACGACTATCGCTGGTTCCCGCACGCGCCGCGAGCATTCGGTCATCCAGGAGCCGGCGGTCAACTGTGCTGGGTCGACGCCGAGACCGGCATGTCGTTCAGCTTCCTGCACGACACACTGCAGCTCGACCCCAGCCACGATCTTCGCCGTTGCCGAGAGTTGAACGCATTGGCCATTGCGTGCGCCCGTCCGTAGCATCGCATCGGTGAAGCCCGAGCCCCAGCAGCAACTCGACCAAGTGCCGCTGCATCAAAAGGGCGTCGTGGCCGGTGTTGCGGCCTACCTCGTTTGGGGCGCGCTGACGCTCTACTGGCGACACCTCGAAGCGTTCGACGCAGTCGAGTTGATCGGCTGGCGCGTGATCTGCTCAGCCGTGGTGATGGCGACCGTGTTGACCGTCACCAAGCGCTGGCAGCACCTGCACCCGATCCTCACCGATCGGCGGCTTCTCGGTTCCGTCGTACTGTCTGCCCTCATCCTCACGATCAACTGGACGACGTACGTCTGGAGTGTCGTACACGACCACGTCATCGAGACCGCCCTCGGCTACTTCCTGGCGCCGCTCGGCACGATCGCGCTCGGCGTTGTGGTGTTGAACGAAAAGCTCAGTCGCGCCCAAGAGTTCGTCTTCGTACTTGCGGCGGTCGCGGTGGGAATCCTCACGTACAGCTACGGCCGCGTGCCGTGGCTCGCGGTGATCATTGCCATCTCGTGGGTCGCATACGGGTTCCTGAAGAAGCGTGTGCCGTTGACTCCGGTCGAGAGCATGGCCGCGGAGAGCTTCCTCGTGCTCGTGCCGGCCATCGTCGCGGTCTCGGTTCTTGCAGGTCGGGCGACCAGCATTCCGCACACCGCGTCTGGCGCACAGTTTGCCCTGGTATTGTGCAGTGGTCTGGCCACCATCGTCCCGCTGACGCTGTTCGCCTACGCCGCGCAACGCACGCCGCTACGTGTGATGGGCCCGCTCAACTACATCGTGCCGACCATCAACTTCGGCCTCGGTTGGCTGGTGTTCCACGAATCGCTGCCGCCAACGCGAGTTGCCGGATTTGCCCTGGTCTGGGTCGGTTTGGCGATCGCAACCGCCGATGCCGCGCGCCGATCGCGCAGCAGGTCTGACATTGCTGATCCCGTTCCTGTCTAGGAATCAGGCACACTTGTTACCCGAACAGAGGGGGACAATCATGAAATTCGCAGCCGTTGCACTCGCATCGATCGCCGCGTTGGGCCTGTTGTCGGCCTGCGGGGACGACGCCAAGCTGACCGTGCCGACCACAAACGTCAATGCAATTGGCGGCAACGCGCCCGACGTCACTGTTGGCGACGACTCAGCGACAGGATCGATCCCTACCGACCTCTCCGTGCCGCAGGAGACGATCGATCTGATGATCGCCCAGTTCGAAGCAGCCGGCATGAAGGTCGACAAAGCATGTTTCACGGCGCTGCTCAGCGACGAAGGACTCCAAGAACTCGCAGCTTCCGGTGGTCAAGGAACGCCCTCGCCGGAACTCACCCAGAAGTTCCTCGCCTGCATGTCGACTGGCGGCTAACGCAGCCGCCAGGCCGTGGCCGGATCGGGCTGCCAAGGCGCCGCCGGGAGGTGAACAGTCAGCTCTCGAAATCGAGGATCGGAGCACCGATCTCAGTGAAGGTTTGCGACGCCACGCTCCATTGCAAGACCTGCAGTGATTCGAAGGCGTACGGGTCGGTTTCGCCGTTCATCTTGTACTGAATCCCCTCGCGGGCCAGCGACGGAACGAACGTGAGGTTGCGCGCCGCCTCGATGATCGACTTGCGGCTCAACGTGCCTGTCTCCAGCGCCGCGTTGAGGATGGCGACCGTGGTCTCGCCCACGTTCCACCCTGCCTCAGTGACACCCGGATCGCCGGCGAGGCCAGCGGCGCTATATGCCTCGAGGAACGCCTTGACGCCAGGGTGGGCGGCGTTCTTCGGATCGTTCGAGTCGACGAGGTGGTTGGACGTGTACACGCCCTCAGCTGCGGCGCCAGCGAGGCCGAAGAACAGCTTCGACGCACAGGTGTTGGTGATGAAGACCAGCGGCGCCCATGATGCGCTCTGTGCCTTGGCATTGGCCAACTCGCCCAGGAAAGCCGGGCATTGCAGGCCGAGAGGGACGGCGATGATGGCGTCGGGAACGTTGCCGGCGATGCTGCCGACCTGCGTGACGGGCGGGTCGTTGACGTCGGCCTCGACTGTCTGCTCGTCGACGATCTCGAAGCCAAGTGTGTCGGCCTGCTTCTTGAACTCGTCGATGTAGGCCTTACCGAACTCGTTGTTGATGTAGTACAGCGCGACCTTCGCGCCCGGCTTCAACTCGTTGAGCTTGGCCGCGTAGACGGAAGCCTCGATGTTGTAGGGCACCAACGCACCGGTGGTCCACGGATACTCGGCGACCTGGCCCCATGCCGGCGAACCGGTGAGCGCCAGGAGCTGTGGGATGCATTCCTGATTCAAAGTGTCGCGAACCGCAAGGTTGTTCGGCGAGCCGATGATGCCGGAGAAGAAGTCGGCTCCATCGTCGATCAAACCGTCGACGACACCGGGGGTTTGCGTGGCGTCGTACTGATCGTCGCGGATGTCGGCAGACAGCGTGTACCCGGGCAACAGCCCTTTCTCGCTGGCCATCTCGAGGTAGAGCTGGAAGCCGTCCTTCACGGGGCCAAAGGCGGCAGCGGGACCACCCGACAACGGCATTGCTGCGCCGATCTTGACCGCGCCCTCGATGGGCTGCTCCGCGCGAGTCGGGTCGACGCATGCCGAAGTGTCGGCCGCCCAGCCACTTGCAGCCGGTTCGGTCGACGCGGTCGTGTCGTCCGATGGCGCGATCGTCGTATCACCCGAGGAGGCAGTGGTGTCGACACCCGGGGTCGTGCCGCCGGTGCTGACGGCCGACGAGTCGTTGGGACTGCTGTTGCCGCCCCCGCCACACGCTGCCAGTAGAAGTGCTGTCGTCACGCTGAACGCATACAGGCTTCTTCGACGATTGATCACGTCATTCCCCCTCGTGGATAGGTTCGTGGATCGCCTCAGTGGAAGGCGGCATCGCTTCTACCCGGATGGGCTCAGGAACGACCATGGCGATTTTACGGCCGATCCTGCGAAACAGGCCAACGACTCCTTGCGGGGCGACAAACACGGACGCGATCACGAGCACCCCGAGCAGGAAGCTGGCGATGGGCCCGTCGCCGAACTTGCCCGGCAGCCAGTCCCAATTCGGCGCGTGCCGTTTGAGGTAGTCGTCGGCGAAGAAGTAGGCGAACGCACCGACGATCGGTCCTGACAGCGTTGCCACCCCGCCGAGAATGAGGGCAAGGATGTACTTGATCGACGTCAGGATGGTGAACGAGTTCTCATCGACGGTGCCGATCTTCGCAGCGATCAACCACCCCGACACACCGGCGATCGAAGCCGAGAGCCCGAACGCCAAGGTCTTGGTTCGCGCCAGGTTGACGCCCATCACCGCAGCGGCGGTCTCGTTGTCGCGAACAGCCACCAGCGACCGCCCCGCACGGCTCTTGCGCACGTTGCGCACGATCACATAACAGATCACCATCAACACCAACGCGACCCAGAACAGGTACAGGGCTCGGTCCTGGCGGGTGTTCTTCAGGCCGGTCCATGTCGGTGGGTTGACCCTGAACTTGGTCAGCGCGGATTCACCGGTGACCGAGGTGACCTTGCGCTCGATGAACTGTCCGGCAAGGGTCGGCCACACGTACGCGACCGCGAGCGTGACCAAGGCAAGATAAGGCCCCTTCAACCGCAATGCGGGCAAGCCGATGACCATCCCGATGATGAAGCACAGCACGCAGGCTTCGATCAGCGACACGAACGGCTTGTTGTCCCAGAAGCGCACCGAGTACCCGAGGAAGAACGCCGAGATGCCGGCAAACGTCGAGTGACCGAGCGATATCTGACCGTTGAACCCGAACAACAGGTTCAACGAAAGAGCGGCGATGGCCAACGCCATCGCCTCGGTGTACTTGCCGAGGCTCGACGGCTGCGCGCCCGTGACCATTTGCCACACGAGCAACCCCAGAACAACAGCAACCACTGCGCGCAGCACCCAGTGCAGCGCACCGCCCGACTTGATGCGGATCGGCATGCTCACACACGCTCCACTTTGACGGATCCGAACAATCCGGAGGGACGAAGGAGCAACACGACGAGGATGATGAGGAAGGCAACCGCAGTCTTCGTCTCGATGCCGATCCAATCGCTGCCGGGCCAGTCCTTCGGATAGTTGCCGACGAGACTCTCGATCACACCAAGGCTGAGCCCGCCGATCACCGCCCCGCCCGGACTGTCCAGTCCGCCGAGTGTCGCTGCCGCGGCGGACAGCAGGAACACAGAGAACATCGACCCGATGCTGACGTTGGTGTCGATTCCGGCCTTGAGCGCACCACCGATGGAGCCGATCACGGCGGCAAGTGCCCAGCTGAACATCAGGATCCTGCCGGTGGGGACACCTACCAACTTGGCCGACTCCGCGTTGTTGGCGACGGTGCGCATGGCCAGGCCGATCTTGGTCTTCTGGAACAGCGCGAACAGCAACGCCGTGATCGCCAGCACCACGACGAACACGCCGATCCGCTC
>JBDTWJ010000146.1:0-9279 GCA_040006755.1 Ilumatobacteraceae bacterium
GGCCATCCGCCCTCGATGAAGTGCACGCCCAGGTAGTCGAGTTGCTCGGCGATGCGCAGCTTGTCGTCGACCGTCGCCGAGACCCCCTCAACCTGCATGCCGTCGCGAAGCGTCGTGTCGAAGACTTCGACGGATTCGTTGCTCATGGTTGATCCTGTTCTGAGTGTGTAGGTCCCGGAAATGAAAGAGCCGCCCGGTGGGCGGCTCGCAGCGCACATCGGCAGAGGCCGAGGTGCGCTAGTCAATGATGATGATCGTGGCGGCAAGGCGAGAGATCACGATGCCCATTCAATCCGGTTTTGGTACCAGCGTCAACGTGAACTCTGTGCAAAACCTGTGTGCAAAAGGTGGACAGACCAAAAACTTCTGGGGATTGCCGGGAAAGTCTGCGGATAACCCTGTGACTTCAAAAATACCTCTTGACCTGGGATATTGGCAGGTGCAAGCTACCCCAGTACCGGAGAGCGCACGTCAACCGGAACTCGAGGAACGGTGCTGAACACCGTGACTGCCAGCAATGGTGGTCGCAGGATCGGAGGGCCAACCGAGTTCACGAGGCGGAAGCGGCTTCGGGAGGGGAAATGATTCATCCTGCCAGGAGGCTTTCGGGTCGAGTGGTAGGGCCGGTGAAGAACGGACTGGGCAACCAGGTCGCTACGAACCGGTTCAGCGAGGGAAGCGAGCCCGGGTAACCGGGGTAGCTGAACGAGCAGCTGGATCAGTTGGAGCCGGTTCGCCGGCGAAGATTGGGTCAGTGGTCGGTGAAACGAACCGTGCAAACGGGGAGTGATCGGACAAAGGGAATCGCCCGCCAGCGTGAGCTGACGGGCGATGACATTGAGTCGAGCCAAGGCTAACGCCGGAAGATCGACCAGTGGTGGATCATGAACCAAAAGGAGTCGCCCCGGGCGGCGCGCTGGCTTCGGCTGGCTGCGCGGCCCGGGGTGCTTCGCTTTTCGCCATCTGCGATTACCGTGCCGATCATGGGCGAACCGAAGCGCGATCTACCCGCCGGCTACCAGGAGCAGCTCGACCAGGGATACGCGTTCGGGTCGGTCATGACGTTCGCGCAACGACCGCTGCTCACCGCGCCGGAACAGCTCGATTCGTGGCAACCCGACGTCGCCGTCGTCGGTGCGCCGTTCGACCTCGGCACGACCAACCGGCCTGGTGCTCGCTTCGGCCCGCGGGCGCTGCGCAGCAACGCCTACGAGTCCGGCACCTATCACCTCAGCTACGGGTTGGAGATCTTCGAGCATGTCGAGGTCGTCGACTATGGCGACGCCCATTGCCCGCACGGCAGAGTGGAGGCCGGCCTCGACAACATCAAGTCCCGAGTGCACGAGATCGCCAGCCGCCGGATAATCCCATTCACAATGGGGGGCGACCACACCGTTACTTGGCCGGCTGCAACAGCGGTCGCCGACGTCTACGGCTACGGCAACGTCGGGATGGTTCATTTCGACGCTCACGCCGACACGGCCGACACCATCGACGGGAACCTGGCAAGTCACGGCACGCCGATGCGCCGCCTGATCGAGAGCGGCGCGATCCCCGGACGCAACTTCATCCAGATCGGCCTGCGCAGCTACTGGCCAGGGCAGCACGTCTGGGAGTGGATGGCCGAGCAGGGCATGCGTTGGCACCTGATGGACGAGATCTGGGAGCGAGGATTCCAAGCGGTAATGGCCGACGCTGTTCGAGAGGCACTCGATGGGCCCGACCTGCTCTACATATCCATCGACATCGATTCGCTCGATCCCGCCTACGCGCCGGCAACCGGCACACCAGAGCCGGGAGGCCTCGTCGCGGCTGACCTGATGCGCGTCGTCCGCAAGCTCGCGTACGAGCACAACGTCGTGGGGATGGACATCGTCGAGGTCGCTCCCGCCTACGACATCGCCGACTGCACCATCAACGTGGCCAATCGGCTGTTCATGGAATGTCTCGCCGGTCTCGCTGCCAAACGACGCGATGCAACCGGCGCTCCCCCGGGGCTTCCGGCACATTGACAACATCACACCCGATCTACCATCGCACGGATGACGACACGACCCTTCGGCGAACGGCCGGGCATGGCCGACTACGGCACTGAATCACCGGATTGGCGGGGGCTGAAGTGGGAGTGGGCAGCGGAACGGTTGATCCCCAACAAGAACTACTGGGTTGTCACCGTCTCAGCGGGCGGCACGCCACATGCGCTGCCGGTGTGGGGCGTCTGGAACGATGACGACCTGCGGTTCATGTTCTCGTGCTCACCGAACGCCCAGAAAGTGCGCAACATCGCCGCGAATCCTCGCGTCGTGTTCACCGTCGACAACACCGTCGAGTGCGTCTCCGTCCAAGGCACCGCCGCACCCATCACCGATCCGGCACGCGTCGACGCGTGGGTCGATCAATACGTCGAGAAGTACGGCAGCGAGGTCCCAGAGGGTCTCGGCGACTTCGTGCGCCAGCATGCGATGTTCGAAGTAGCGCCGACCAAGGCGTACGCGATCATCGAACGGGAGGAAGAGTTCGCCCTGCGCGCCACTCGTTGGCGCTTCCCCGACGCCTGAGACCTCAGACTGCGAGCTCGCACCAGTCCTTGTATTGATCCTCTTCCCCGCGCACGGCCCGGGCGTACACCTCAGCGATGGCCTTGGTGATGGGACCGGGACACGGGATGTCGCGATCGTCGATCGACTTCACCGAACTGATCTCGGCGGCGGTGCCACAGACGAACACTTCCTCGGCGATGTACAGATCGCTGCGGGCCAGGTTGTCGATGCGGATGTCGAACCCGAGGTTGCGGGCAATCGTCATGACCGAACTCTGCGTGATCCCCTCGAGCGCGCCTGCCGACAACGGCGGCGTGATGATGATGTTGTTGCGCACCGCGAAGATGTTCTCGCCGGTGCACTCGGCGATCAATCCATTGGGCGCCAACATGATCGCCTCGTCGTAGCCACCCTTCAATGCCTCGACCTTGGCGAGCGAGGAGTTCACGTAGTTGCCAGTCGTCTTGGCGGCCGGTGGCATCGTGTTGTGATCGTGACGTGTCCACGACGAAACCTTCATCCGCACTCCGTGGTCGAGTGCGTCCTCACCGAGGAACGGCGCCCATGGCCAGCAGGCGATGGCGACATCGGTCCTGCAGGGAAGGGTGTTGAGGCCCATCTCGCCGTACCCGTAGTACGCGATGGGGCGGACATAGCAACCGGGAAGCCCGGTTGACGCAACCGTTGCCTTGGTGGCGGCGATGATCTCGGGAACGGTGTAGGGGATCTCCATGCCCATGATGTGTGCACTGCGGAACAACCGCTCGATGTGCTCGGTCAGGCGGAACACGGCGGGGCCCTGCGACGTGGGATAGGCGCGGATGCCCTCGAACACGCCCGTCCCGTAGTGCAACGTGTGCGTGAGGATGTGGATCTGGGCCTTGTCCCAATCGACGAGGTCTCCGTTCATCCAGATTTTCGGGGTGGGTTGGATGGGCATCGTTCTAGCCTGCCACGACTTCGGCGATTTGTGAACCGATCTCGCTGGTGCTGCCGCTACCAGTGTGGGCAGTACATGCGGCTCGAATCCGAGTAGCGCCCTCGCCTTCGCCGAGGAAATCGAGCATCAATGCTGCGCTGAGAATGGCTGCAATGGGATTGGCCTTGCCTGTTCCGACGATGTCCGGCGCGGACCCGTGCACCGGTTCGAACATCGATGGCCCCGTGCGGGCCGGATTGAGATTGGCCGACGACGCCAAACCAATTCCGCCGCTGACTGCACCACCCAAGTCGGTGAGGATGTCGCCGAACAGGTTGTCGGTCACGATCACGTCGTAGCGATGTGGGTCTTGCACGAAGTAGATGCAGGCCGCGTCGACATGGTTGTACGCCGTGCCGACCTGCGGATAGTCAGCTGCAACGGCGTTGAACGCTCGCTGCCACAGGTCGCCGGAAAAGGTCAGCACGTTGGTCTTGTGCACCAGTGTGACGTGTTGACGACCGGGAGGATCCGCCTTGCCTCGTTGTACTGCCAACTCGAATGCAAACCGAATGGCCCGCTCGGCTCCCATGCGCGTGTTGACAGAGCCCTGGGTGGCCACCTCGTGCGGCGTTCCCTTGCGCAGCACGCCACCTTCGCCGACGTACGGGCCTTCGGTGTTCTCGCGGATGACCACGAAGTCGTGTGGCTCGGTGTGGCCGGGCGCCGTTCCAACGAACGGTCGCTGGTTGACGTACAGATCGAGGTCGAACCGCATCTTCAGCAGCAGTCCGCGTTCGATGACGCCAGGCGGAACGTCGGGCGTGCCGACAGCACCGAGGAGGATGGCATCGAAGCCGCGGAGCTCTTCGAGCGTTGAATCCGACAGGATCTCGCCGTCGCGCAGGTACCGTGCGCCACCGAGGTCGTAGTTGGTCGTGTCGAGATCGATGCCGGCAGCGCGAACGACCTTCAACGCTTCGGCCGTCACCTCGGGGCCAATACCGTCGCCGCCGATCACTGCAATTCGATAAGCCATGGCCCGAGATGTTACGTGGCGGTAGCGTTTTCACCCTATGGCGACGACGCAGCTCTCCCGCTCCGCATTCGACCGGCTGCAAGCCGAGTTTCTCGACCTGACCACTAGAGGTCGCATCGCGGTCGCTCAGAAGATCGAGACCGCCCGGCTGATGGGAGACCTCAGCGAGAATGGCGACTATCACGCTGCCAAGGACGAGCAGGGCCAGATGGAAGGCCGTATCCGCCAACTCGAATACATCATCGAGACCGCCGAGATCATCGAGGGGGGCGACGAAGGAATCGTCTCCACCGGTTCGATCGTCACCATCGTCTACGAAGGCGACGACGACAGCATGGCCGAGCGCTACCTCGTTGGGCATATGGAGGAGAAGGTCGGCGACCTCGACGTGATGAGCCCTGATTCCCCGCTCGGTGCCGCGTTGCTCGGATCAAGCGCCGACACCTGGGTCGAGTACGAAGCGCCAACCGGCAAGCTGCGCGTACGGGTGATCAAGGTCGAGTCCGCCTAGTGGCACCGCGCGAGCGGGATGCAGGACCCGATCTTCCCCCCGGTGCGGCGATGCACTTACCTGGTCGCGGCACCACGTTCGTACGCACGCTGGACGGCCCACCCGGAGCCCCCACGGTTCTGTTGCTGCACGGATGGACGGCCACTGCCGACCTGAACTGGTTCACGTCGTACAAGTCATTGGCCGAGCAGTTCCGGGTCGTGGCCCTCGACCATCGCGGGCACGGACGGGGCATCAGGTCGCGCAAGTTCTTCAAGTTGGAAGATTGCGCCGACGACGCCGTCGCCGTCTGCGATGTGCTGGGCATTGAGCACTTCATTCCAGTCGGCTATTCGATGGGTGGGCCCATCGCACAACTGATCTGGAAACGACACCGTCAGCGCACAGCGGGCCTGGTGTTGTGCGCGACCGCTTCCTATTTCTCCACGTCACGTCAGGAACGACTGAGCTTCCTCGGCCTGAGCGGGCTGGCAACCGTGGCCAGGCTCACGCCGCTGCAGGCACGGATGTGGCTGACCGAGCAGTTCTACTTGCAGCGCAAAGCCAGCCAATGGGAGCAGTGGGCGCTCGATCAGGCATCGGCGCACGACTGGCGGGCGATCCTCGAGGCGGGGCGCGCCATCGGCAACTTCTCATCGCGCGATTGGATCAGTGAGATCGACGTGCCTACGTCGACGCTCATCACGATGCGTGATCGGGTCGTGCCGGTCAGGCGCCAGGTACGGCTGTTCGAATCAATCCCCGATGCCGAGGCATTTCGAGTCGACGGCGACCACGACGCGTGCGTGGCCAACGCGAAGCAGTTCGTGCCGACACTGCTGCGCGCGTGTCGCTCGGTCGTCGAACGATCCCGATGAGGAAGCGGATCGTGTTGCTCGCTGCGGTAGGCGTCGCTGCGGTTGTGTTCGTACGCCGCAGTGTTCGGGGCAGGCGCAACCTCGACATCGCCGCGCTGGGCGCGCAGGTCGGCGGCACCTACGCCACCACCGCGGCACGCAAACTGTTCGCATCCGCCGAGCGGCGTGTCGAGCTCGATCGCGAGCGCGAACTGCGCACAGCAGAGGCCATCACCGAGCGGCTCGGCAACATGAAGGGCGCGCTGATGAAACTCGGTCAGATGGCCAGTTACGTCAGCGAGGGGTTGCCGGAGCCGATGCGCGCGGCACTGGCCGAGCTGCAGTCGAATGCGCCGCCGATGAGCCCCGAGCTCGCGGCCGGTGTCATCGAGCGCGAACTGGGTGCCCCACCCGAGAAGGTGTTCGTCGAATGGGATCCCAATCCGATCGCCTCTGCCAGCATCGGGCAGGTTCACCGCGCAATGTGTGTCGACCCCGAAACCGGGCTCGAGCGGGCCGTCGCGGTGAAGGTTCAGTATCCCGGTGTCGGAGAAGCGATCGAAGCCGACCTCCGCAATGCCAGCCTGATCGGCGCGCTGTTGAAGCAGGGCTTCGGTGGCCTCGATCCCGACGAGATGGTTGCCGAGATCCGAGAGCGTTTGATCGATGAACTGGACTACACCCTCGAAGCCGAGAACCAGCAGGCGTTCGCCGACTTCTATCGCGGCCACCCATTCATCCATGTTCCCGATGTGTTGGCATCGTTCTCGACTTCGCGCGTCTTGACCAGCGAGTTGGTCACAGGGGCAACATGGCAAGAGATGTTGGGATGGTCGCCGGACGAACGCGATCTCGCCGGCGAATGCCTCTTCCGTTTCGTCTTCCGAAGCCTGTATGGAATGCACCGGTTCAACGGCGACCCACACCCCGGCAACTATCTGTTCCACGGTCACGGCCGGGTGACGTTTCTCGACTTCGGATTGGTCAAGCGGTTCACCGACGACGAGATGGCGACATTCCTCGGCATGGTCAGATCCGCCGCTTACGAGCACGATGTCCCGACCTTCCGGCGCATCGTCGAGGACGCAGGCATGCTGCGCCGTGGCGCGCCTGCCGACGACGAGGCAATCGGCGAGTACTTCGGACAGTTCTACGAGAGCGTCAGGGACGACAAGGTCGTCACCTGGTCCTCGGAGTACGCCACAAGGATCGTTCGCCACACGTTCGATCGCAGCAGCCCGATCTCGCAGTACGCCACTGTGCCTCGCGCATTCGTGTTCATCCAGCGGATCAATCTCGGCCTCTACGCGCTGTTGGGCGAGTTACGGGCGACGGGCAACTACAGGAGGATGGCCGAAGAGCTCTGGCCGTTCGTCCAGGGGCCGCCGAGCACGCCGATGGCCGAGGCCGAACAGCCGTGGCTCATGCAGCGACGCGGCCGTGACGGTGCGTTGTTCGGCTGATCGCCTGTTCGCGCACCCATCGCCGCAACTCTCGCCGGCCACTGATCGACACGGGCTCGCTGTCGATCTCGATGCCGTGAGCAAAGCACGTCGTCCGAAGCTCGTCGCCCGCCGTAGTCAGCAGACGCATTCGCTCGATCTTGTGGCCACCGCGCTTCACTCGCTCGATCAACGCTGACTCGGACTCGATCGACGCGTCGGAGACGAGTTGGTTCGTCCCACACAGTTCGGCGGCGCGCTGGGCAGCGGCCAGTGCTCCGTGCGGAGTGTCCGGGCCTGCCCGAACGAGCACACCGTCGAGTGGTCGATAGCGAAGTTCGTTGCTCTCACTCGCCAGGCCGGTGGGGTCGTGACATGCGCTGAACCAGCGCGTCCACGCATCCGCATACGAACGCTCCGCAATCTCGCGATCGACAGGCGAGGGTCGGCCCGTGACCATTTCCGCGACGTAATCCGGGCCACCCGCTTTCGGTCCGCAACCCACGGACGACCGCTTCCATCCGCCGAACGGTTGTCGTTGCACGATGGCGCCGGTGATGCCTCGGTTGATATAGGCGTTGCCGACCTGCACTCCCTCTAGCCATCGGTCGACCTCGGCCTCGTCGAGTGAGTGGATGCCGCCCGTCAGACCGTACGGCGTTCCGTTCTGCAGCTTGATCGCATGATCGAGATCATCGGCGCGGATCACGCCGAGCACAGGCCCGAAGCACTCGGTGACGTGGAACCACGAGCCGTCTTGCACGCCGACACGTACGCCAGGTGACCACAGGTTGGCGCCGAGCGGGCGAGGTTCGACGAGCCAACGCTCGCCGCTGTCGAGCTGGGTCAAGCCACGTTGCAACTTCGCGGACGGCTCGCCGATCAGTGGCCCGACGACGCTGCCGAGATCGGAGGGCGGGCCGACGATGAGGCTGCGGGCCGCGTCGGCGAGCCGCTCCATGAACGACGGGTTGTCGTACAGCGCGGCCTCCACAACGGCCAGACTCGCTGCAGAGCACTTCTGTCCTGCGTGACCGAACGCCGACCTCACCAGATCGCGAATCGCCAGATCGAGGTCGGCCGCCTGAGTGATGACGATCGCATTCTTGCCACTCGTCTCGGCGAGCAGGTGCATCTCCGGCTTCCAAGACCGGAAGAGCTCAGCAGTTTCATACGCGCCCGTCAGCACCACCCCGTTGACGTCGGGATGGCTGATCAGCCGTTGGCCCACCTCGTTGTCGGGACACCCAACGAACTGCACCACGTCGTCGGGCACTCCCCCACGATGCAACTGCTCGACGAGATGCTGCGCCGTCCGACGCGCTTCTGGCGGCGGCTTGAGGATCACCGCGTTGCCTGCCGCCAAGGCAGCGAGCACGCCGCCCGCAGGAATCGCATACGGGAAGTTCCACGGCGATGCGACGACGACAACACCACGCGGCAACAACACCGCTCCCTCGCGTTGTTGTTGTCCCACCACATCGAGACCGACGGACGAGTAGTACTCGGCAAAGTCGATCGCCTCGCTGACCTCGGGATCACCTTCTCGAGCGACTTTGACGGCTTCGTCGGCCATCACTTCGATCGTGTCGAAGCGTTCACGACGAAGTACATCGGCAACCTCCGCCAGGATCCTTCGACGCTTCGAAGCGCCCAGAGCAAACCACTTCGGCTGGGCCGCGCTTGCTGTCGACACGATCTCGTCGATCCCCTCGACACTTTCGACCAGCTTCGGCTCAGCGCGGACCGATGGCGTTCGAACAGCAGAGCCGAGGTGCTCGCGCACGTCGGCATCGGTTGGGTCGCTATCCGGTTCGTTCGTGAACACGTGGTCGTGGCGCGGTGCCGGGTAACGTCGACGAGCCGTCGAGATCTTGTGCATGCCTGCAACGGCTTGACGGAACCTCTCGGCTTGTTCGGCGAATTCCGGCGAGCCTGGCGTGATGGTGAACAGCGCACGCAGGAAGTTCTCGGGTGCCGTGTTCTCGTCGA
>JBDTWJ010000147.1:0-9157 GCA_040006755.1 Ilumatobacteraceae bacterium
AGGCGCTGTCGGTTCGTCTGTTCGATCTCGCCCGGCTCGGTCGACCGATGTCGCAACCACTGCGGATGCAACACGACGGTTGCGTCACCGCGGCGCAGACGCACCCCCGCGGGTACAACAGTGACGTCGAGCGCCGTAGTCTCGGGCGTGACCTCGTGGCCGACCGGTCGCATCACGTGAAGCACTACGCCATCATGCAAGTCGCCGTGCAACTTGAACAGTGGTCAATCCGATGGGCTTGGCATAACCTCACGTCATGGTCCAAGGCCGGAGATGAGAGACATCGTACGGAGGGTCGACCGACTCCAGCGGCTCGCGGTGTTCGAAGCGGCGGCTCGGCTCGGCAGTTTCACCGCCGCGGCCACCGAACTCGCAATGTCACAGCCGGCCATCACTCGGCAGATCCACTCGCTCGAACGCGGCCTCGGCGCCGAGCTGTTCGCCCGCTCAGCGAACCGCAGCACCCTCACCGAGGTCGGGCAGCGCCTGTTCAGCCACATCGGTTCCGGCTTCGACGTGATCGAGAACGGTCTCGCCGAGCTCGACGATCACGCTGGCAACTTCGTGCTCGCTGCGCACCCGGCGTCGCCCAGATGCTCATCGTCCCTCGCCTCGACCTGCTCAAGACAGCGCTCGGCGACCTCGACCTCCTGCTCTGGTTGTTCGACGGCGACGCCGAACTCGACCACGGCACCTTCGACGCAGCGATCCGTGTCGGCAGCGGCGAGTTCGCAGGCCTCGACCGGCAGTTGCTGTTCCCGGAAGTCGTCGTGCCGATCGCTGCGCCGGGGCTCGCCGAGGAGTACGGGCTCTCTGCCACGAGTACCGCCGCCGACGTTTACACCGCGCCGTTCGTGCACATGGACGACGGGATCCGGCCCTGGATGACGTGGGCCGGCTGGCTGGCGAACTTCGACATCACCCTGCGCCGGTCGCCTGGCCGCGTGCTGTTCAACAACTATCCGATGGTTCTCCAGCGAGCGATCCTCGGCTACGGCGTCGCGCTCGGCTGGCGACCGCTGATCGACGAGTACGTCGAACGAGGCGCGCTCGTGGTCGTCGGCCCCGAGGTTCGGTCGGCGAGCGGATACTACGTGACGTGGCCGAGTGGCAAGCCCAGCCCGGCCGTCACAGCGCTCATCGACTGGCTACTCGCGGATGACCAACTGGCGGGTCAGCCGACGTCACGCTTCGGCAACCACGCGTGAACCAGCGGATTCGTGGTCTCGCCAGGTCGGCGACGAACCGCTCAAGCGGGCGGGCGGCATGACCGCTGGGTGAGGCACGGGTGAAGCACGGCGTCTGATGTCAACGGGCGTGCGCCGTGGTCCGGAGGGCGACGGCCTCCCGTGTCTTCTTTCACCTCGGTTCTGGTGAGGAGGCAGCTGCGGAACGCCTCGGATGCTTCGGAGCGATGCCCGGGCCTGGGCTGGAGGAGCCAGTACGACTCGGGTGTGTCGCGGGACGATGTGGCGCCTTGGGGCTCCAACTGTGCCCATCGACAGAGGGACACACGCACTGAACTTCTGTGGCATTGTTCGGCCGCATGACTTCTTCGATCCGAACACTGCTGTTCAGCGATGTCGAAGGGTCGACCTCGCTGCTGGAGCGGATCGGCGAAGAGTACGGCGCGTTGATCGCTCGCCATCGCATCATCGTGCGTCGGGCGATCGTCGAGCACGGCGGTGTCGAGCACGGCACGGAGGGCGACTCGTTCTTCGTGTCGTTCGACACGCCGGCCGCGGCGGTGGCCGCTGCGGTACAGATGCAGCTCGGGCTGCAGGTCGAGCCGTGGCCGGACGGCTGTGCGCTGAAGGTGCGCATCGGGCTTCACGCAGGCGAGGTCGTGGCCCAGCACGGCGAGTTCGTCGGCCTGGCGATCAACCATGCGGCCCGCGTGGCGTCCGCGGCGCACGGTAACCAGCTGATCCTGTCTGATGACGTCCGGCGACTGACGCCCAGATTGCCGCCGGGCGTGGAACTGAAGGCACTCGGTGAGCATCGTCTGCGCGACTTGGGCACTGTCGCGCTGTTCCAGGTGCTGCACCAGGGTTTGGTCACCGACTTCCCGCCGCTGCGCGCGCTGCCCACGAGTCGTACGAACCTGCCGCGGTTCGCCGGCACGTTGATGGGCGCGACCGAGGTGTTCGACGGTCTGCTCGACCTCGTTCGGTCGTCGCAGCTGGTGACGTTGACGGGTACGGGCGGTGTGGGCAAGACACGACTGGCAATCGAGCTGGCGCATCACCTGACCGACGAATACGAGCACGGCGGCTGGTTGGTCGAGCTCGCGCAGTTGTCCGATCCCGAAGCTGTCGTTGGCGCAGTGTCCAACGAAATGTCGATGCCCCTCCAGCCGGACATGTCGCCGGTCGAGTCGATGGTCGACTGGTTGCGCAGGCGTTCGATGGTGATGGTGTTCGACAACTGCGAGCACCTGATCAACGAATTGGCCGAGGTGGTGACCGCGATCATCGACGCCTGCGCTGACGTGCGAATCATCGCGACGTCGCGAGAACCACTGAGTGTCAGCGGTGAGCACGTGCATCGCGTCGCCTCGTTGGAGCACGAGCACGCTGCCGACCTGTTCGTCGAACAGCTGACCGCGGCCGATCGATCCATCTCGATCGGTCCGGCCGAGCGAGCAGTCATCGAGGAGATCTGCCAGCGACTCGACGGAATTCCGCTGGCGATCCAACTGGCCGCGGCGAGAGCACGTTCGATGTCACTCGACCTTCTGCTCGCTCGCCTTGGTGACCGTTTCCGGCTGCTGCGTGGTGGATCGCGGGGTGGACGAGATCGGCACCAGACCCTGCTGGCCACGGTCACGTGGTCGTATCGTCTGCTGACGCCGGAGGAGCAAGTCGTCTTCGACTGCGCATCGGTCTTCGCCGGTGACTTCGATCTGTTGGCCGCCGAACACATCTGTGCAAGAGAGAGCGTCGACCCCGTCGACGTGCTCGACCTGCTACAGGGACTCGTCGACAAATCGATGATCGTTCCCCACCGGTCGGGAACGACGGTCCGCTATCGCGTCCTGGAGACCCTGCGACAGTACGGCGAGGATCGACTGGACGAGCGAGACATGTTGACCTCGGTTCGCGACCGACATCTGGAGTGGTACTCGCAGGTCGCCAGGTCGGCCGATCGGCTTCGGTACACGGAGCGCGAGCCCGAGGCCGACCGGATCTTCGAGGCTGAGTGGGACAACTTCCGCAGCGCCCACACCTGGACGATGTCAACCGGACAGCTGGAGCTGGCCGCTGAATTGTGCACGTCGTGCTTCGCCTACGGCGCCGAGGAGGTGCGTTCGGACCACCTCGAGTGGGTCGAGCGAACGCTGGCCGCGATCGGTGACGAGCATCCGTCGGCGACCCGGATGTACGGCCAAGCTGCGTACTGGCGCAGTTTCCTGCTGGGCGACGACGCGACGGGCGACGAATTGGGCCGCCGGGGCATCGAGCTTGCGCGCGACCCCAGTCATCCCGAGACGGTTGCGTGCTGGGCCAGCATGACCGGCACCGGCTCTGTCCACGCCGTCGGTTCCGAGACTGCCGAGTGGGCGTTCAGCGGCATGAGCACTGCGGTCGAGAACATCGAGGACCCCGACACGGCGGGTTTCTGGCAGCTGATCATGGTGGCCAACTGCGCATGGGCCCATCTCGAGTTGATCGACCTGTGGTTCGAGCGACTGCGGCAAACCGTCGAACGGGTGCGCATTCCCAGCCTGCAGATCTGGTTCGAACAATTCATCGGGCAGAACAAGCTGTTCCTCGACCCGCCCGACGTCGCGGGTGCGATGCCGCACTACGTGAAGGCACTGGACCGAGCGCGCCAGTTCGGCCACACACGCGCGATTGGCACCGGCCTGCGTGGCGTGGCGATGATCTCCTGCGCGCTGGGCCATCCTGCCGCCCTGGAACAGGTTGTCGAGGCCCTCGACCACCTGTTCCAGACCCGCCATTGGCAGAAGGCCTACCAGGCCCTCGAGTCAGCAGCACTGGCTCTGGCGGCGGCCGGCCACCTGGACGACGCCGCCGTGGTCCTGGGCTTCCTCGATCACGAGCGACCGAACGCTGCGGGCATGGAGATCGACTTTGGGTTCCGGGATCGAACCCGCGACCTGATCGCCGACGCGCCACATCGTGAGCGGATGATCGGCCGCGGCGCGTCCATGTCGCGTGACGAGGTGGTGATGTTCGTGCTGACTGAGTCGGCCGCCCGCACCGCCGGGTCAGTCGGTCATTCCTGGTAGTGCGCGACCGCGCTCGCGATCATGAACGGCACGTGCAGCGCGACAACACGAGCAGGCTCGTGCCCACTGCCAAGGGCGAGCCGCAGGTGTGGTTGCGGACGAAAGCGAACTCGATCATCCCGGCCGCGATCAGGTACGTCCGCTACGCACCACTGCTCGACTGGCTCTCCTCATGTCAGGTTCAACCGGATTGAGTCTCGAGGAGAGCCTTCAGCCTGGCGAGATCCTTGCGGTTGGCGCGGCGCATCGCCGGTTTCATGATCGGCGCCATCAACCTCGAAAACCCGGCTGGCTGACCTCGGTTGCGGAGGGTCATCCGCGTCGAATCGCCGGGCGCCGGGTCCCACGTGTAGGTGGTCTCCATGGGGAACGGTCCCTCTTGGGTCCGCATGATCAACCGCTGTGCTGGGACGAGGTCAACGAACTCGTAGGTGTACCGAAGCGTGCGTCCGAGGAACCTGGCGACGAACTCGACCCGCGAACCGATCCGCAGCGGCTGCGGTGTGTTCCACTCGACCGAGTCGATGTTGACGTACCACCTGGGAGCGTTCGACGGGTCGGCCGCGAAGGCAGCGACGGTCTCGATCGGGCAACCGATGACGATCTCCGTCACAACATCAACGATCACGTCGGACGACCCTTCGCTTTCGGAGGCTTCGCAGTCTTTGCCGGCAATGCCGCGACAGCACGATGCGCCGCTTGGATCCAGCGCTCGGCTTGATCGGCGGACCAGTTGCCCGGGAGCGTGACGTATCCGCCCATCGGCCGCTCGATCGGTCCGAACGGTCCGGAACCGGCTTCGGCGAGAAGTTCCTCGCGTTCTTCCTCAGGGAGCTTGACCCCGATGTCTGACCCGAACAGACCCATGAACATCTTGCGGTTGATGAAGGCACCGAGGTTTCCGAACATCGGTTTCACCTCGACACCGGCGAGATCAGGCACGAACGAGCGGAAGCGTTCACAGTCTGCGTCGGTCGGTTTGGGGACCATCACGAGTTGAACTCCGGTGCTGTTGCTTGGTTTGCGGCTGTCGCCAGATCTGCGAGGAAGTGTGACCACCCCGACGCGTGGAGTTCGGCGAACGCGTCGGGGATGCCCGTGTGGCGCAGCGTCATGATCGTGTCGCCCGCGTCCTCCATCAGCGTCACCTCTACCCGGCTCTCGCCCGGACCGATGAGCTGTGCACCGTCGGTCGGCTCCCAGCCGAAGGTGAACACGAGCCGTTCAAACGGTGTGAGCTGCACGTACTCGCCGAGCATGACTGGCCCGCCACCCATCTCGACGCGAAACGTTCCACCGGGTTGCGGGTCGAGTTCAGCTGCCTTGCCCCACCACTCGCAGATCAATCGCGGGTCGGTCCAGTACCTCCACACGGTCTCGGGGCGGGCGCTGATCCGAACGGTCTGTTCGACGACGTTCGCGCAAGGTTCCGTCATTTCTGATGCTCCTGCTTCCGCTGTTCGCGCAGCGCGTGGGCGGCTCTGGTTCGGTCGGGCCATTCAACGCGCTCTGCCAACGCCTTCAGGCGTGCCAGCCGCTCGGACCACATCTCGTCAAGGAACTCCACGGCGTCGCGCAGACCGTCGCGACGCCAACGGTACAGGCGCCGATTGCCGTCAGGTCGCACGTCGACGAGTCCGGCGTCGGTCAGCACCCGGAGATGTTGCGACACCGCAGGACGGCTCATGCCCGGGAAGTGGCCGGCAATCTCGCCCGCCGGTAGCTCACCGTCGCGGACGAGGCGAAGTATGGCGCGTCGCGTCGGATCGGCCACAGCCCTCAGCGCTTCATCCATCGCCGATCACTTTTCTCCTGCACATGCGATTGCATTCTCCCACAGAATCCGCAACAATGTAACCACTCTCTTACATAGATTGGAGCCATCGTGGATCTCACCGACGCCCTCGACCACACCTTCCAACACGCCCAGTTCGTGATCGACAACGTCAGCGCCGACCAGTACGACAACCGCACTCCCTGCACCGAGTGGACGGTTCGCGATTTGCTCGGGCACACCATCGGCGTCGTCGCCGGCCTCGGCGCGGCCGCATCGGGCGCCGCTCCACAGGAGTTCGAGCTCGGCGATGATCCCGGGGTCCAGTTCCGGGAGGCGGCCGCGCTGGCGCTCGCCGCATGGCGCACGCCAGGCGTGCTCGACCGCGTCATCGATGCGGGGCCAGGGCCGATGCCAGGCAAGGTGCTCGCCAGCATCAACCTCCTCGACACCGCGACCCACAGTTGGGACATCGCCACCGCCTGCGGTCAGCCCGCGACGCTTCCCGACGCTGTCGCCCACGCGGCACTGGAGGCCAGCCGCTCCACGATCTCTTCCGAGATCCGAGCCGGCCGCTTCGGCCCGGAAGTTCAAGCGCCCTCGAACGCCGATCCGACACAGCAACTGGTGGCATTCCTCGGCCGACAGCCTTGAGGAGTGCTTCAAAGGACTCGTCTTCGGACCCAGCCAGATGACGGGCGCCCGAACCGCTCGTTGCCCCGTCCGACACGTTCCAGTGCGCTCTCAAGGCGAACGGACCAGCGGGGCCGTCGCCGAGGGTGGTCTCACCGCGGCGTGCGACGAGATCGAGGCGTTCCTCCGCTGGAGGTGACCGCAGCACGCTCGTGAACCGGTGTGCGGTGGTTGCGCGACTGTGTGGGTGTGAGTGTGGAACCGTCGTGGTCGAGTGATGCGGAGCTGGTTTCCGCGATCGCCGATGGTGACCGGGCCGCGCTGCGCGAATTGTACGTGCGGCATCAGCCGTGGTTGGCGGCGAGGCTTCGTCACCGGTGCTCGGATCTCGACGTGGTTGCCGAGGCGGTGCAGGACACGTTCGTGGCGGTGTGGCGCAGCGCCGGGCGGTGGAGCGGAGGTGGCGAGCCGACCGCGTGGATGTGGGGGATCGCGATCCGTCGTTTGATCGGTGTCTTGCGTCATCGGTCGCGTTGGTCGCCGGTCACGAACCGGGTGTCGGAGGCGACGACGTTGACGACCGCGGAAGACGTGGTGTTGTTCGGTGTCGCCCACGGTGATCTCGCTGGTGCGATCGACAGCTTGCCGGTCGAGCTTCGTGCGGTGGTCCAGGCCACGATCCTGGATGGGCTGACGACGCGGGAGGCGGCGCGCCTGTTGGGGATCCCTGCCGGCACGGTGAAGACACGGATGATGCGGGCCCGCACCCAACTTCGAGGAGCATTGACGTGAACCTGACCCATCTCGACGAACAACTGTTGATCGGCTACTGCGAGCTGTCGGTGACCGCGGCCACGGCCGCGGCGATCGAGGCGCACCTGATGACTTGCGCCAGTTGCCGCGCCGAGCTCGCCGACGTGGCCGCTTTGGCCGATGACGGACCTCTGGACCAACAGTCGGTGTGGGACGGGGTGCTCGAGCGGGTCGATCGACCCACACGTTCGATCACGGAGCGACTGCTCGGTGTGATGCGAGTTCGCCCCGATACGGCCAAGCTGCTGGCGACGACACCGGCGCTGCGTCTCGCGTGGCTGGCAGCCGTGGTGTTCGTGGCCGCATTCGCAGCTGCGGCTGCCCGTTTTGACGGGGATGGTCCGTGGCTGTTGCTCGTGATCGCTCCCCTGTTGCCGGTTGCCGGTGTCGCTACTGCGTATGGGCCTGCTTTGGACCCGACGTACGAGATCGGAGTGGCGGCGCCGATGAGTGGCCTGCGGTTGACGATGCTGCGCACGTTGGCGGTGATCGCGACCACCATTCCACTGTTGGCTGTCGGTGCGCTTGTCGCTCCTGGTGGCGGTTGGACCGTGTTCGGGTGGGTGCTGCCATCGTTCGCGTTGGTCGCGATGACCCTCGCGTTGTCGACCGTGATCTCACCGGAACGTGCCGGGGTCGTGGTCGGTGTCGGGTGGATGGTGGCATTGGTCGTACTGATCGACCGCGCCGGGACCGGTGATTTCGTGGACAGGTCGTTGATCTTCAGCCCATCGGGGCAGACCACCGTCGCCGTTGCCGCCGCGATCGGGGTAACGATCGCGGCAACCCGGAAGGCCTGTTTCGACGTGATGACCGTGAGTGGAGGAGGACGATGAATGACTCGACGATGACAAAGGCCGGTGTGATGCTCGAGGGCGTCACCAAGCGCTATGGGCGCACGATCGCTGTCGACGATGTGACCCTGTCGATCGGTGCGGGAATCACTGGGTTGCTCGGCCCGAACGGTGCCGGCAAGACGACCCTGCTGCGCGTGATGGCGACGGTGCTGGCGCCTGACAGCGGGGAGGTCGAGCTGTTGGGTCACACGACTGCGAACGCCCAGGGTCGCGAACTGATTCGTCGGCGGCTGGGCTACGTGCCTCAGGAGCCCGGCTTCCATCGACAGTTCTCGGCGTTCGACTTCGTTGACTACGTGGCGGTGCTGAAGCTGATCACCGATCGGCGAGCGCGACATGACGAGGTCCGCCGTGTGCTCGACGTGGTCGGTCTGACGTCGGTGATGCACAAGCGGATTCGGCAGCTGTCGGGTGGGATGCGTCGACGGGTCGCGATCGCGCAGGCGTTGCTCGGGTCGCCCGAGCTTCTCGTCCTCGACGAACCAACGGCTGGTCTCGATCCGGAGCAGCGGCTTCGGTTCCGTGAGCTGTTGTCGACCGCTGCGAACGGGGCCACCGTGGTGCTGTCGACGCATCAAACAGAGGATGTCGCTGCGATGTGTCAGCGGGTGGTCGTGATGCATGGTGGAGTCGTCCGCTACGACGGCACCCCCGCTGGTCTGGCCGGTCTTGCCGCCGGGCGGGTGTGGCTCGCCGATGCACGTGACCCGTCTGCTCAGCTGGCGTGGATGACCGGTGACGGGATGGTCCGACATGTCGGCGAACCACCACCGAATGCTCGTCTCGACGAACCCCGGGTCGAGGACGGGTACCTGTTGCTCGTCG
>JBDTWJ010000148.1:0-9023 GCA_040006755.1 Ilumatobacteraceae bacterium
GCGAACCCGGGCCGGAGTGCTGTGGTGCACGTACATACCCGATCCCGATGCAACGCCACCGAGGGTGGCTTACGCACTCGGTCGCGCCATCGGACCAGCCGTTGTGCGCAACCGCCTGCGCAGACAGTTGCGAGCCTTGCTGGTCGACGTAGCGCTGCCGCCAGGGCTCTATCTGATCGGCGCCCAACCCATCGCAGCACGACGATCCGGAAGCGAACTGGCGTTCGACCTCCAGCGACTTATGGCGTCGCTCGCAGGTTGATTGCCCTGGTGATCACCTATCAACGTGCCGTCGAGGGTCGACCCTCACCATGTCGATTCACCCCTTCGTGCTCCTCGTACGCGCTCGAGGCATTGAGCGCTCACGGAACCGCCCGTGGTTTGTGGCTGACCCTGCGTCGATTCGTCCGTTGCCGTCCATTCGGCCCATCCGGGTACGACCCCGTGCCCGAAGGAAAGAGATAGCTTCATGATCGCGATCGGCCTCTTCGAACCGCCCGCCGCATTGCTGGCCTGGTTCTACAGCTTCACCCATAACTACATCATCGCCATCTCGATGATCGCCCTCGTGGTGATGATCATCACGGCTCCCCTCGTGCTGAAGAGCACCAAGGGGATGCTGGAGATGCAGAAGCTACAGCCAGAGATGCGCAAGCTGCAGCAGGAGCATCGCGGCGATCGTCAGAAGCTCAACGAAGAGATGATGAAGCTGTACCAGCAGCACAAGGTCAACCCGATGGCCTCCTGTTTCCCGCTGCTGTTGCAGATGCCTGTGTTCATCATCATGTATCAGGTGCTACGCGGCCTGACGCGTGGCGGTGAGGTCAATGGGTTCACACCGAAGTTCGTGTCGAAGAGCTCTGAGCTGTACCAGTCGCTCGTCGGTAAGCACGAGATGCTGACCTGGGGACTGGACCTGGCCAAGCGCCCGTCCGAAGTGATCTCCGCGTCATTCGGCAAGGGAATGGTATACGCCGGCATCGTGGTCGCACTCGGCGTGTTGTACTACGTGCAGCAGAAGATGGTGGCCGCCAGGGCCCAGGTAGCACCGAACATGTCGGAGACCCAGGCCAAACTGATGCAGTACTTGCCGGTCGTCTTTGCGGTCTTCCTGGTCTTCTACCTCACCGGTCTGGTGATCTACTACATGGCGCAGGCCATCTTCCGCATCGGATTGCAGTACTACATCACCCACCGCTTCTACAAAGGCGAGGAGTCGCTCGGGCGCCAAGCTCAGGCCGCCGGCGAACGAGCCCGCGAGATCGCCAAGAAGGACGGTGGCGGTGGCGGCCTCTTTGCACAGGCCAAGCGTCAACTTGGCGAGGCCAAACAGCCGGCCAAGCAGGCCGCAGCGAAGCCTGCCACTGTCAGCAAGCGCGTGACTCCCCCCAAGAATCGTCCAACGACATCAGGTAGCAGCAGCCGTCCCGCTTCAACGGGTAAGTCGGTACGGCCCAGCTCCTCTCGTCCCAAGAAGAAGTAGGTCCGCTCATGGAATGGGTCGAATTCACCGCACGCACACTGGAAGAGGCAAAAGATCTCGCCCTCGATCGGCTGGGTGTCGCGGCCGACGATGCCGAGTTCGAGGTCTTGGCAGAGCCAAAGCCCGGACTATTTGGCAGGCTGCGAGGTGAAGCCCGGGTGCGGGCACGCGTCCGCCCCGCCCAGGCTCGCCAGAAACCCGATCGCCGCGATCGCCGGCCGCGCAAGTCGGAGGGCGGCGATGCCGCACCCCGCGCCGCGAAGCCAAGGAGTCCGGCAGCACCGAAGTCACCGGCCAAGCCCCGTCAGCGGGCGGCAGCGAGTCCCACCGTCATCGACGATGCCGCTGCAGGTTCACGATCGCTAGACGCGGCGCCACGTACTGCACCAGTATCAAGGGAGCACAGCGAAGTGAACGCACGACAGGTCGGCGACGAGGCCCGCAAGTTCATCGACGAACTGGTCGCCGCGTTCGCGTTCACCGGTACCACCGAGTTGATCGAAGACGGAGACGACCTCGAGGTGCGAGTCCACGGCGAGAATCTCGGCCTCCTGGTCGGTCCCCGCGGCACCACGTTGCAGGCCGTACAGGACCTCGCCCGGGTGGCGTCGCAACGACGCCTCGGCGATCACGACACTCGACTACGTGTCGACATCGGGGGTTACCGGCAGCGTCGCAAGGAGGCCCTCGACCGATTCGCGCTGCAGATGGCCGATGAGGTCAAGCAGTCGGCCGTCGCTCGCGTGCTCGAACCGATGTCCTCGTCCGATCGGAAAATCGTTCATGATGCATTGAGCGAAGTCGAGGGAATCAGCACTCGTTCAGAAGGCGACGATCCGTACCGGCGTGTGGTCATCACGCCGGGTAATGGCTGACGACAGATCGCTCGTCGCCGCGTTAGCGGTGATTCAGGCTCGTGGCGCGATCGGCGAGCGATCGCTGGTCGACGCCATCGTCCACGCGGATCGCTTCGTCGATCTGATTCCGGGGGGCCCACGGTCACTTGTCGACCTCGGTTCTGGCGGCGGACTGCCGGCGCTCGTCATCGGCTGGCGCCGGCCCGAGCTGATTGTCACGATGATCGAACGGCGGGCGACCCGCGCCGATCTGCTCCTTCGGGCAGTGATCTCGTTGGGTTTGGATGAACGATGTACCGTGCTCACCGAGGACGTGTTCGCAGTGCGCGATCGGCTGCCCCATAGCTTCGACGTGGTGACTGCCCGCAGCTTTGCCGACGTCGCCACGACGTGCCGATGTGCGGACGACCTGCTGAACGCGACGGGAATCGCGCTCGTCAGCGAGCCCCCGATAGACCGCACCGAAGTCTGGTCAGCGGTCTTGGCTGGCCATCCGGATCTTGCCGACACCGGCGTTCACCAGGGCATTCGTCGGCTCATCCGGGGTTGACGTTCCACGTGAAACACCCAGCCTCGCCACGTGGCGGCGGGGCAACTTGTTCCACGTGAAACATTCACCGGGCCTGGCATCCCCCAGTTCAGCGACGTTCCCCTGTACGATGCATTGCCGTCGACCCGACCTAGACCCGCGTGAACAGGAGTTCTTCCTCGATGACCGCAACTGAATCCGCCGAGGGCCGCCCGCTGCCCAGGGTGATCGCGATCGCCAATCAGAAGGGCGGCGTAGGCAAAACCACGACCACGATCAACCTGGGTGCCTGTCTCGCCGAGATCGGCTTTCGCACGCTCATCGTCGATCTCGACCCTCAAGGCAACGCCTCGACCGGGCTCGGCATTGAGAACCGTGGCATCGAGACATCGATGTACCACGTGATCATGCACGAGGTTCCGTTGGAGAATTGCATCGAGCCATCGTCGGTCAAGAACCTGTTCGTGGCTCCCGCCAGCCTCGATCTGGCCGGCGCCGAGATCGAGCTCGTCCCGGCCTTCAGCCGTGAGAATCGCCTCCGCAAGGCGATTCAGGCAGTCCTCGACGACTACGACTTCGTGCTCATCGACTGCCCCCCGTCGCTCGGACTGCTCACAGTCAACGGTCTCAACGCGGCCTTCGAGGTATTGGTTCCGATCCAATGCGAGTACTACGCACTGGAGGGTTTGGGACAGCTCCTTCGGAACGTCGATCTCGTCAAGCGCAATCTCAACCCGACGCTCGAGGTCTCGACGATCGTGTGCGTGATGTACGACGCACGAACCAAGCTTGCCGAGCAGGTGGTGAAGGAAGTGCGTGAGCACTTTGGCGACAAGGTGTGCCGCACGGTGGTGCCGCGCACGGTGCGGCTCTCTGAGGCACCGTCATTCGGACAACCGATCATCACGTTCGACTCAACGTCTCGCGGCGCTTCGGCGTATCGCAGTGTGGCAAAGGAGGTCAGCAATGGCTCGACTCGGCGGTCTGGGTAAAGGTCTCGGCGCTCTGATCCCCGCGGATGCAGAATCCGTGGCGGGGGATTCTCCTCGGCTCGTCGATCTGCCCATCGACAGCATCATCCCCAATCAGCATCAGCCTCGTGTCCACTTCGATGAAGAGACCCTCGGCGAACTCGCGGCGTCGATTCGCGAGATCGGTGTGCTCCAACCTGTGCTCGTTCGTCCGGTAGGGGATTCAGCGTACGAACTCGTCGCGGGCGAGCGCCGGTGGCGTGCCGCGCGTCGTGCCGGCCTCGCGGTGATCCCGGCGATCGTGCGCAACACCGATGACCTCGGGCTCGTCGAAAGGGCCCTGGTCGAGAACTTGCATCGCCAGGATCTGACCCCCCTTGAGGAAGCAGCCGCCTACCAGCAGCTGATCGAGGACTTCGAACTGACCCACGAACAGGTCGCTCATCGGGTAGGCAAGAGCCGTTCGGCTGTCACCAACACACTCAGGTTGATGTCGTTACCCCCAGGTATTCAACACCTGCTGGCTGACGGCAGGCTGTCGGCGGGCCATGCCCGAGCCCTGCTCGGCACGCCCGACCGAACGCTACAGGAGCAACTTGCTCGTCAGGCGGTCGCCGAGAGCTGGTCGGTGCGCACGCTCGAAGAGGCTGTTCGCGAGAGGGGCGAACCCACCTCAACGGTGACCCGGTTGCCGGTCCGAGTACCGGATGGCGCCGGATTGACGCCAGCAACCCGGCTACGAGCCCCCGGGCTGCTGGAACTTGAGGAGTTGCTCGCCGAGCACCTGCAGACGCGTGTCGGTGTGACGATGGGAGCCAAGCGAGGTCGGGTAGTGATCGATTTTGCCGATCTCGAGGATCTCGAGCGGATCTACCACGCCATGACCAACCCACCCGACTCCATCGCCTGAAGAGTTTGAAACCGCCGCTCAAACGCTGAGAGTAAGAATCTAGTCACTCTACGCTTGATTGTCATCAAAGTGTCAAGTTGAGGGTTGCACACACCTAGTGGACAAGGTTGTGGATAAACGCTTAGGTAGACCGTGAGACCCACTGTTCAACGGCCGCAATAATGCCAGTGGCAATCGCTGGACCAGCATCGATTGCAATTCGCACCGGTCCGAAGATGCATTGGACCGCAGGCATGCGGGTCTCGCGCAGCATCTGCAGGCGCATACCATGTACCTCAGGCTTCAGGTCAGCGATATCGACCAGTTTGTCGGCGATCAACTCCGCCAGCGAGCGCCCGCCGGCCGACTCGAATGTCGGGACCCGGTAGAACTGAATGGACGCGACGGTGTCGGCGCTGCTCTCGAAGCCGAGGTACACGTCGGCAGCAAAATGGTTGGCTGCTGTCGCCTGAGCGACGGCGTCGGGCTCGTCGAGCGACATCACCGTGGCGCCACGGATCCGCAATTCGCGCGAAAGAGTCCTGGTCAGAGGACTGAGACCGCCGTATTGGCCCACCACGATCCGGCACTCGGCTACCGAGCCGAGGCCCGCCCGAAGCCGCTCACGCTCACGTACGGCGGCGATTCCTGGCCCGGCACCCGTCTGGGAGGTCATCATCGTGAGGGTGCGGACAGTGTCAGGCCCGCAGACGCCGTCGGCCGCCGTCCCGCAGTTCGACTGGAACTCCTCCAAGGCCCTGGCGGTGCTGGGTCCGAGGATGCCGTCCACGCGTCCGCAATCGAAACCGAGACGGCCGAGTCTCGACTGCAACTCGGCCACATCGTCGCCACGCATGTTCGGCGACGTCAGGAACAGGAGCCGATCACCGAGGTTCCAGCTGGCCTCGACCAGTGCTATCCACGTCTGCTCGTCGCATTGTCCGTCGCAACGGAGGCCACGGCCGGTCTGAAAAGCCCGAACGGCGTCCTCGGTGGCACGACAAAACGCCGCCGGCTCGGCACCGGCAGCGGGTGGAAACCCGGCGGCACCGAGGCGGCGCTGCAGATCGCGTATTGCCTCGCCTCGCTGACCGGGTGTCAGCGGGAAGTAGGCAGAAATTCGTCGAGCTCCTGAAGCAACTGGCCTTTGCCCTTGGCCCCAACGAGACGTTTGCGAACTTCACCGCCATCAAAGATCAACAGCGTCGGAATGCTCATGACATTGAACTTCATGGCGATTTCGGGATTCTCGTCGACGTTCAGCTTGCAGATGGTCAGATGATCGCCCTGCTCGGCGGCGATTTCGCCGAGGATCGGCGCAATCATCTTGCAGGGGCCGCACCATTCGGCCCAGAAATCGACGATCACCGGCTTGTCGGCCGCGGCCACGGTCTCGTCGAACGTGGAGGTGGTAAGAGTGACGATGCCAGTGGTCATGGCGGTCCTTTCGATTGGAAACGTGATGCTATCCGTACTGAACGGCGCCGCCGCGACAGGCATTCCCGGGCGTCGGTGACTGTCGACACCAGCGCTCGCGTTGAAATCAGTGAGCGGTGGCCTCCAGCCAGCGCTCGCTGTCGATGGCTGCCATGCAGCCAGAGCCGGCTGCAGTCACCGCCTGCCTATAGGTATGGTCCTGCACGTCGCCGCAGGCGAAGACGCCAGCAACGTTGGTGTGCGTGCTGCCCGGCTTGGTGATGAGGTAGCCGTTGTCATCCATGTCGAGCACGCCCTTGAACAGGTCCGTGTTGGGACGATGCCCGATCGCCACGAACAAACCAGTGACGGGCAATGTCTCAACCTCGTCGGTCAGCACGTCGCGAACGACCACACCTTCGAGCTTCTGGTCACCCACGAGATCTTCGACGACGGTATTCCACTTGAAGTCGATCTTTGGGTTGTTGAACGCTCGGTCCTGCATGATTTTCGACGCCCTCAGGGTGTCACGTCGGTGGATCAGGGTCACCTTGTTGGCGAACTTGGTGAGGAACGTGGCTTCTTCGACAGCGCTGTCTCCGCCACCGGCCACGGCGATTTCTTGACCACGGAAGAAGAATCCGTCGCAGGTCGCGCACGTAGACAAGCCATAGCCCAGGAGCCTCGACTCGGCCTCGAGGCCCAGCATCAAGCTCTGCGCACCGGTCGAGACGATGACGGCGTCGGCCGTGAACTGCCTTTCGCGGACAAAGATCTTGAACGGCCGCTCGCTGAAATCGATAGCAGTGGCCTTTTCCGTGAGGAATTCGGCGCCGAATCGCAGTGCCTGATCACGAAACTTGACCATCAGCACCGGTCCCATGATCCCTTCGGGAAAACCCGGGTAGTTCTCGACGTCGGTGGTGAGCATCAACTGTCCGCCCGGCTGGTCGGATGTGCTCGAAGCCTCGCCCTCGATCACGAATGGCTGCAGGTTGGCTCGTGCTGCGTAGACGGCGGCCGTGAGACCTGCCGGACCCGACCCGATGATGACGACGTGATGATGGCTCATGCCGGGGTGGTGTCCGCATAGCGCTTGCGCATTGCGAGCGAGCCGCTGAGCACCAATAGTCCGCCAATGACCATGTACGACGACCAAACAGCGGAATCGTGGTCGGTGGCCAGCGCAATGAGCCTCTGAACGAACTTGGTACCGAGTATGACCATCAGCGTGACACTGATCGGTGCGGCAATGAGGATGATGATGCCGAACACCACGGCGCGTACGGCAGTGACGGCTCGATCGGTGACGGTCGTGCGGACTTTGCTGACGTATCGATCGATGGTGTCAGCAAGTTCTGATGCCCAATTTGGGTCGGTGAGAGGGTTACCCGGCATGAGGTTCAGCCTAGTGCTCGCTGGTGGGCAGTAGGACTGGCGGACCTACGGAGCCCCGACCTCGATGAGCACGTGACAATCCGTGGAATCGACCGCTCGTAGGACACCAGTCGAGACGTCGCGCACCGCGTATGCCAGCGTGCTTTGGAACATGATCGTGCCGATCACGCTCTGGTCTGATGTGAGGCACGTTGGATTCGCCGCGGCTGGCGCTGCCTGAGTGGCTGCACCCGGTGCAGTTGTCGAATCGGTTTGCGTGCCGGCTGCTGCGAACGTGAGGTTCTCGACAGCCGCCGCGTATTCCTTCAACGCCGCGGCTGTGTCGATTTCGGGTAACGGTGTGGTGGCGGCTTCCAATGAAGGGTTGGCCCCCGATCGTGCTGAGGTGTCGGAGCCTGCAGCGTTGTCGGCAGGCGGTGCACCCGCCGCGTCGGCGGCGACTTTGGGCAAGCCCTCAGCGGGAGCTTCGGTGGCCTCGACGGCGGACGACGACTTGTTGTCGCTACCGGTCGAGTTGAACGCGGCGACGGCAACGACTCCGACGACCGCGGCTGCGGCGACACCGGTGAGCACCCGGTAGGCACGTACGCGGCGTGAGTTCAATGGCGTGACCGTGGCCGTTCCTACTGCGCCATGCTGAGGAGAGCGAACGGTGTCGAACTCAGCGAGGGCACCGGCCATCGCCGCAGTTCGAGTGCTGTCGACGACCGGTGCCACGTCGCCGAGCAAGGCGCGTACCTGTGTGAACGAGTCGACCATTGCCATGACATCGGCATCTGCCACAGCAGTGGCGCGTTCGGCCGCATCGAGCTCGCCGTCGAGGTAGGCGCTCGCCAGTTCGGCGGAGATGGGCAGTTGTTCGTCGTTCATGGTGCTCTGCTTGGACGTTCTGGATCGGTGTCGTGGTTCCCGGTCTCTTCCGAGAGAGCCTTGGCCAAGGCTGTCCGGCCGCGGGCGATCCGGCTCTTCACCGTGCCGACGGGAATGTCGAGCACGTCGGCGATCTCGGCATAGTCGAGGTCGGCAACATCGCGGAGCACCACGGGCAGCCGGTAGTCGTCGCTGAGTGAGCGCAATGCCGAGTCCAACGCCATGTGATCGCCGATTGCGTCGATGCGCTGTCCACTGTCTGGGTCAGCGAGCTCCCTGCTCGGATGACCGTCGTCGGCGTCAGTTGAAGTCGGCACGGCGCGGCGCTTGCGTCGGCGGAGCTCGTCGAGACTCGCGTTGGTTGCAATTCGATAGGCCCACGTGCCGAACGACGAACGACCGTCGAACCGATCGAGGTTGCGAACCATTGCGATCATCGCATCCTGTGCTGCATCGGCGGCGTCGGCATCGTGACCGGTGATCCGTCGGCACACGGCGTGAACGCGGTCGTAGTGACGGCGAAGCAGCTGGTCGAGTGCCCCACGGTCTCCCCCTTGGGCTGCAGTCACCAGCTCGTGGTCGGCGAGCTGCGTTGCGATGGCGGCGAGAC